>BNTT01000259.1 GCA_025996815.1 Bacteroidia bacterium | reverse complement strand
CCCGACCGGTCGACATACTCCCATTCTTCGGAGTCAAACATCTTCACGCGCGCCAGACCGGTAACATTATCAAACGGCTCGACAGCCTCATATTCACACGGAATAATTGGTTGCCCCGTGGGTTTCCCTCCTTTATCTATACCATTTTTTTCTACATACCCCCACTTGTCGAACCGCTTCGCAGGGGCAAGTCCGTTTTTGGAAAAATTGCCTATATATTGATAAACGCACGCAATCTTCTTCCGCCCCAAAATATCTATCGCCCCGCATCTTTTCCCTTGATAGACCCGAATGCGCCGCTCGCCCATATCTCTATATGCGCGTTCGTTTCTTTGCTCCTCCGCCGGTCCATACCAGTCGTCGTAGGTCAGCATATTTATAAATGCTACATCCACAATAAGCAGACAGAATGATAAGGCATACATAATCGTCTTATAGGTTATTCGTGTCGAACGAGGAGCCGGCAGTGCTTTAGGAACGATTTTAGGTAGAAAACCAATCGCGATGAGCGACACTGATGCGCACAGGCAGGCTGCCAATCCCCAATAGGTATGATTTCTGTTTTGTCCGAAAGCAAGCCTTCTGACCCATGTTATTGTGCCGATTTTCACTGCAACAACCAGCAGCACTGTTTGTACCCTTCGGAAATAATTTATGTGGGGATAATTATAGTCTAATAAAATTGACAGGATGACCGCCACCATCGCCACACCCGTGAGAACTGCCAAAGTGCGGTTTATTCGCCTCCGGATGATACGCCATTTTGATTTGGCTGCCGAAAAATTTTGGTCTTTTTCCAGATAATTGACCGCACATAAGGCAACAATCGGGAATGTGAAAGCAAATATCGCCCAAATAAACGAACTTCTATTCAGAGTTACAACCACCCGCGAAATCCAAATCGCCGCCCACATCCTTATGGGCAAAAAAACAAGATAGAACGGAAACGGCACCGGCGACCACAGTTCCAGCCCCAAAATGGCGGCATGATGCCCCTTATTGGGGTCATTGAGGTTAATCAAAAACCAAAACATATACGCCATCCCCAACAAAACAAGAGAGAATTTCGCATTTCCCCGTTTATAAAACGGTCGCACATTACTTTTTCCTTTTCCCATGACACTAACGTTATTTTATTTCTGCGGCAAAGTTACACATAATTTTTTGATTTACAAAATGTTTGAGCGATTTTTGCCTTTTTTTTGCTATTTATTTTTATGATTGCGGATAGTTACAAAAAAAACAGCAGAGTCGAAATCACTTCGCCTCTGCTGAACATTAGGTTTTTTTATCCATTAAAACTCAAATCTTCACTATTTTCAATGCTTTTGTGCCAACACGCACGATGTAAACACCTTTTTGCAAATGGCTTACCGGGATAACTTCCACAGAATTTGTCGCTTTGCGCGTGAGCACAGCGCGACCGTTTGCATCATAGAAGCGTATCGTTTCGTTGCCTTGCAAGCCGGTGATTGTTACATTTTCGGTTGCCGGGTTGGGGTACAACTTCATTGCTGCAACTTTTTCCACGTCGTTGATGTCCGATGGGTCTACTGGGACTGTTGGGTCTTCCGGTGTTGCGGATGGAGAAGCGTCTGAGGTCAGAGGAGGAGTTGTGCCATCGGCAAAGGTTACCGTCACCGTGAAGGTGTAGGTTTCGCCGTTGGTCAAGCCTGTCACTGTGATGGGGCTTCCTGCGCCTTCTTGTGAGATGTTTTCGGGGTCGGACACTACCGTGTACTTGGTAGGTGTCTTGCCATCGTTATGGGGGGTGAACGTTACCGTTACCTGACCATCGCCCGGTTCAACATCAATGATGGTAGGTGCCGTCGGGTTTGCCGGCGGTGCCAGAGGCTTTACCGCACGGGAAGCGTCAGATACTATACTCGGTGCATCGGCAAAGTTTACCATTACCTTGAAAGTATAGGAGGTGCCGGGGGTCAAGCCTTCCACTGTGATGGAGGTTGCCGTGCCGGTGGCTACCGTGCCGGTGGCTACCTTGTTATCAGGAGTTGACATCACCATGCAATCGGTAGGTGTCTTGCCTGCATTGCTGGTGGTGAACTCTACCGTTGCATTTTCAACGCCTTCTGTAACACGAACGAAGGCCACCGTCGGTGTTGCCGGAGGTGTCGGAGGTGTTGGAGGAGCTACCGTAGGCGTAGGCGTTACCGGATTAGAAACTGCAGGGACACTTGTTAGACCTTCTGTGTTTGTCGCTGTCACTTCGAAAGTATAATCCGTGCCGGCAGTTAAGCCTGTTATTGTAACTGTTGTTGCCGTGCCTGTGACAGACTTAGTATTATCTTGAACACAAGTTACCGTGTAGTAGTCTAAGTAGTCTAAGCCACTGGTGCCGAAGCTTGCCGGTGGAGCGAACGCTACCGTTGCCTCTTCAACGCCTGCTGTGGCCATGACTACGCTAATTTGACTCGGCGCTGTGGATACGGGTGGTACCGCAACAGGTGTTACAGATGCAGAAGACCCCGATGCAGGACCCCAACCTACGGCGTTTCGAGCCACTACCGTGAAAGTATAAGGCACGTCGTTGGTCAAGCCCGTTATTATGATGGGGCTTGTCGTTCCTACTGCCGTGAAGCCGTCGGGGGTTGACGTTACCTTGTAAGACGTAATGTCGTTAACGGCGGTAGTAACACCATTATGGTCACCTATCCCATCATCGGTCGGAGCATCGAAACTCACTGATGCCTGTCCGTCACCGGGGGTAGCAACAACAGTTGTCGGTGCGACGGGGGCTACGTACTTATTGACGTACAACTTACCTTTCTTC
>BNTT01000258.1 GCA_025996815.1 Bacteroidia bacterium | reverse complement strand
ACACAACGCCGCCCACAACTTATCCTGCGGCGTGGGCGGCGTTGTGTTAATTTATTTTTGCAAACTCATCGATGTTTTCGATACCATGTCCATTGCCACTTCAACGCCTTGCTGATTGAGCTTGCCTTTGATTGTTTGGGTCGTCGTGGAACTTTTGGGCATTCCGGTTTTGAGGTCAACCGTTATTTCTCCTGTTTGGTCGCCGGATATTCCGCCTGTGAATTGCTTCATCGACAAAACAGAAGTTACACTGATGACAGCCATATTATCCTTCACTGATTTCAGCGTATAGGTGTTTTGGGTGTCGCAAGTGAATCCTGCCATGTCGAACGAATATTCACCCGTCCAACTGTCGCCCGTTTTCACCGTATTTTTGGGATAGAAATTAAACGACTGCTCAAACGACTTTTTTATTGCCTCGTCATTGAACGATTGCAAGAGCGGCGTTGTCATCGCTTGCGCCGCAGGAGGCGTGTTTTTTTGAATTTCTGACATGATTTCTTGAAATCCGGACACGGATTTTACCGAGCCGTCAGTGTTTAAAACCACGTTAAGCGTTTTACCAATCAGCCCGCCCATAATTTGCGAAATTAACTTTTCCGGTTCCGACAAATCCGCGAGAGGGGAATTTTTTGAATTGTAGTTGATAGCCCCCATGGGTGTCTGCATCGACATGGCGAGTTCTTTGTAAAGATAGTCTACGCTCACCTCACTGCCACTTTTTCCCGTCACTTTCATGGCATACAGCATATCCACGGACGTATTCATCGGGATTTCCTGCCCGGCGGCACTTATATTACCTGTCATTTCCATCTTCGAGAGATACGAATAAGTCGCTCCTTTGTCGGGATTAAACGATAATTTCACTTGTGCTTGCAGCATCATAGTTGCACAAAGCGATGCCATAACGATTGAAACTTTTTTTGCTTTCATGTTTTTTTATTTTTTAATTTATAAATAATTCTTCCGTTAAAAGAAATGCCCATAGATAAAGCCAAAGCTCATATTTCCGCCATCTTTATCATATTGCACATTCGTCAATCCATGGCTGTATTGGAGTTTGAAAAATGACTTTCCGATTTGATTACCCACGCCAATGTTTAATCCAAAATCCCATGGGGTGAACATATACCCATCAGCTTTTGACCCGAATGAATACGGTTTGTCCTGACGGCTGTAGCCTCCATAACCAATGTATGGACCGGCAAAAACGAGAACTCTGTAATCAGGATTTCTGGCTCCTTTAATTGCAAATTTGTACGTTGCGTTAATCGGTATTCGCGCATAGTGAAACGAAATATCGCCGCCGCTTTTTCGTTTAGCTCCTCCATCAAATAGTAACATTTCGGGAGTAATAGAAAATTTTTCATTGAACGCATAATCATGAATCCAACTCAATTGGAATCCCGGTTTAAATTCATAATCATCACCTAAATCTCCGGAATAGCTTGAAGAATTAACCCCACCTCCAAAACCATAAGTCCACTTTTTTTGTGCACTTGCAGATGCAGCACCCAGTACTGCCACTGCCATCATTAAATAAATCTTTTTCATATTTTATAAATTTTTATGTTTTTCAGGGGACAAAGTTAGTAATAATTTTTCAACTATGTATCATATTTATTTATTTTTTTTCGTACCTTTCCTCTAAAAATCCTAAATCAGCACCGATAGGATAACTTTGTAATATATTGATAATGAGCATATATTTTCTTTTGTAGCGATGAGGTAGACACAAAGTAGTACCGCCCCCCTCCATTTAATGAAGGTGAGTATGTGGGTATTGTAAAAATTAAAATACTTTCCTCTACGAGCTTACTTGTCTCACACGCGCTTTCATTGCCGACACTGCTTTTGCTGTTCATTTTGCAAACACGGGATATTGGCTTTTCAGTCAATTCACCACAAAGGTACGGAACTGAAACAATGTCGGAAGAAACAGTGTTTGTGACACAGTTTCTCAATCAGGCCGCCTTAGCAGCCTGTAAATTTCTATTGGGGTCAAACGGTTCCCCGGTGTTCAGCACATTGAAGATAATCACTAACAGTTTGCGAGTGATAGCAAACAATGCCTTTGTCGATTTCATCCGTTTGGATAGATGACTGAACTTTTTGCCGAGAAACGTTTTGTTCGCCCTTGCCGCCGACCACGACACCTCAACAAGAATCTGTCGAAGAAACTTGTTGCCATGCAGGGTTTTGTTCGACTTTATTTTGCCTGCCGATTCATCGTTGCGCGGGCGCAGTCCTGCCCAGCCAATCAAATTGGAGGCTTTACCGAATTGGCTCATATCATTACCTATCTCTGCGAGAATACAGTAGGCGCTGAACTCTTTAATACTCGGTATGGTGGTCAGCAACGAGATTTCCTTGGCATAATATTTGTTTGCCAATTCTTCTAAATGGGTAAGGCACGTAGCCTGCTGTTTTTCCAATAATTCTAATTGGTCCATACATTGAGTGAGTATTACTACATCAGCATCTTTGATTACTCCGTCAAGAGAATCGGTGATGACTTGAACACCGTGGCGGTTTTTGGTGCGCCCGTGCACAAACTTTGCTAATTGGACGGGGTCGCGTTCACCGCCAATAATAGCTTTGATAATCTTGCGCATCGACACATTGGTTCCCTGCCTGGTCACATAATTGCTGAAGCGGATATTAGCCGCCTGCAATTGATTGTCCATCTGCTGTTCCAGCCGAACCATACTTTTTGTCAATCGCCTGCACTGGCGGGTGTATTGACGCATTTGCGCTATCACTGCATCGGGAACAAAACTGCCCCGTATCAGCTCTTTTTGCAAACACTCCGCTATCCACTGCGAATCCTTCA
>BNTT01000257.1 GCA_025996815.1 Bacteroidia bacterium | reverse complement strand
CTGGGTGCCGCTATCTTTCTACCCTTTCCCGATTAGCTCACAAAAATACAAAATTTGTGAATAATCGACTCCTCAACATTTCTCGCTGCAAAGGTACGAGGGCGCCGAAAAAAATAAGGGCACGTTGCCCTCACGAACCGAGAGAGAGGCACAAGGCGCGAGGGTGTGCCACGATGGCGTGTGGAAGCGTTTTTTGAAGAAAAAAATGGCTTTTTTTCAATAAAATGCGCAAATATTTTTTTGTTTTAAAAAATATGCGTACCTTTGCGGCGGTATAGATACGAAAGTGCCGTTGTAGGGCACCTCGCCGATATACAACCATAAAGGAGGACGCCGAAAATCCTGTAAAGAGTAAGGGAAGCTTTAATAGTATTAATTTAAAAATGTAAACAAAATGAAGAAGATTTATTTTTTTATTGCGAGTTTGTTCGTTTTCTCGTGCAGCAATGATGAAACTGCAAACAAAATGGAGGAAAAATTAACAGGCGAATTGACCGCAATGGCGACAAGAGCGTTGTTTTCCGAACCGGAGAAGCCTGATGCAGTCGAACCGGGTGGTGGCGAAAATACTATTCCTCCCGTTTCGGAAACTCCTCGTGAGGAATTCATTGCCTTTACAGGCGATGATATTAAATCCTTTAATATTAAAACAAGGGAAATTGTATTTACCAATTTGACCGTTGAAGAAGTCAGTGCACGTGTAAGCAACTCAACTAAGCTGACATTTTATTTTGACGGCAAACCATTGTTTGAATCAACTCCAGTTGAGAGGGGACTTTCCAGTTATGTGCATAACGACCTGATTTTTACTTTCTGGGCTGACAGTTTCTATTTGTCTGACGGTTATCCGTTAGTTTTAGACGGGGACTGGTCAAGTTTATCCAATGACGTTCGGCGGGAGCGGGACGAGAATGCTCAAAAGAGGGCAGCAGAATGGGATAAGTTTGTCAAGTATTTAAGGGATGCCGGTAAAACGGTAGAATAATTTATCCTGTTCAGCGTAGCCTCTGCCTGCGTTGGAGATAGAAACAAGGCTCTCGGCTTGCACTGCAAGGTGAGAGCCTTGCCATTATGTAGCGTGGACGCTATGCCGAACAGGGGTAGTCTGAACCACGATTTTAGTAAGATTGAGAAGATTATCAAGATGCTTTACAGTCTTGGTAATCTTCTTAATCTTATTAAAATCGTGGTTCAGACATTACTTTGCCCGTTAGGGCATTCATATCAATAGAAAAAAACGTATTTGTCAAAACCCCATAGCCCGTAGGGCTTTCACCGTGAATGCCCTACGGGCAATAATGGGTGGGTGGGGCGGTTTTTCTATTGATATGAAAGCCCTACGGGCTAAAATGAGGCGCACACTAAAAAAATAAGTATTACCTTTGCAGTCAAATGTATAATCAACATGACAAATTGTGATGTCGCGACTGAAAGTTTATAAAGCGTCTGCCGGGTCGGGGAAAACCTATACGCTGGCGTTGGAATATATTCGGGAACTTATTCTCGAAGCCAAATTGCGTGGCAACAACAGGCATTTTCGCCACATTTTGGCGGTTACGTTCACCAAAGATGCGACGGGCGAGATGAAAGACCGCATTTTGGCGGAACTCTATGGCTTGGCGTTTAATACTGCCGATTCTGTTGGGTTTTTGGCTTCTTTGCAAGCTCAAGCCCCCCCCCAGCCCCCCCTCAAGGGGGGGAGAGAGGACTCCCCCCCTTGAGGGGGGGCTGGGGGGGGCTGGGGGTGAAATCCGCCAATACGCACAAAAAGTGCTACAAGCGATTTTGCACGACTACAGCCGGTTGAATATCACCACCATCGACAGTTTTTTTCAGCGCGTGCTGCGCAATTTGGCGCGCGAGCTTGGGCGCAGTTCCAAGTTCAATTTGGAGATGAACACCAATCAGGTGTTGCAAGATGCCGTCCACAGCACGATTGAGAAAGCCAATCAGAACAAGCAGCTCCTCGACTGGCTGACGACTTATGTGGAACAGAAACTCGATGACGACCGCAACTGGCGCATCGACAAGGAACTGTTTGAGTTCAGCAAGTGTATCTACAACGAGTTTTTTCAGGAGCACGAGAAGCAGTTGCGCCAACAGTTGGCAGCCAATCCTGCCATTTTCAAGACCCTGAAAGCGCAGCAGGAAGCCGTCAAACAGAGTTGCAAGACCTTTTTTGCGGAAACCTTTCAGCGCGTGCAGTCGCTCGTGGACAGTTACGGATTGCAGGAAGACGATTTTATGCTTAAAGGGCTGCCCATCAAGTTTTTTCGCAAATTGGCAAGCGGCAAACCGGTCGAAATTGGCGCAACCCTTCAGAAATGTGGCGAAGATGCGGGGGCTTGGACGACCAAAACGTCTAAATACCGCAATGAAATCGCCGATTTAGCAACGCAGCACCTGATGCCGCTCCTCCACGAAGCCATCGCGATGCTCCACAGGCAACTGACCGCCCAATTGCTCACCCAAAACCTGCATCAGTTGGGGCTGATTTGGGATATTTCCAAAGAGATTGCCGATGCCAACGAGGAAAACAACCGCTTTATGCTGAGCGACACGGCGATGTTTCTCAACGAGATGATTGACCGCTCCGATGCGCCGTTTATCTACGAAAAACTCGGCTCCGACATACGCCATGTGATGATTGACGAGTTTCAGGACACCTCGCGCCTGCAATGGAGCAATTTCAAGGCACTGCTTTCAAATATTCTGTCCGAAGACCGCTTCAGCCTCATTGTGGGCGACGTGAAGCAGTCTATCTACCGCTGGCGCAACGGCGATTGGCGCATTCTGGGAACGATTGGCGACGAATTGCACGCCACCGTCGAGACGCT
>BNTT01000256.1 GCA_025996815.1 Bacteroidia bacterium | reverse complement strand
GCAGACAGTAACGTGGAGTGTTAGCGGCGGCATTGCAGGCACAAGCATCAGCGATGGCGGCAGGCTCACCGTAGCAGCAGCCGAAACGGCATCAACGCTCACCATAACAGCCACCTCTACAGCACTTCGGTGTCATCGACGTTGTTGACGATGTGGACAGTGCCATCGGTGGGGTTGGGGTAGATTTGCAGAGTGCCTTGTTCCGCTGCGGGAGTGTGAGGAATGTCAGTTTCGGTGCTACCTGCCGCCGTTACCGTCACCGATGCTGTGCCTTTTTTGCTTGTATCGGCTGTAGAGGTGGCTGTTATGGTGAGCGTTGATGCCGTTTCGGCTGCTGCTACGGTGAGCCTGCCGCCATCGCTGATGCTTGTGCCTGCAATGCCGCCGCTAACACTCCACGTTACTGTCTGCGCTGCGTCGCCTTGTACTGTTACCACTGCCTTAAACAGCTGCGTACTGCCTTTTGCCACGCTCGCGGTGGAAGGAAAAACATCTACTCTCAGGTTTGTGGTTACAATTACCTTTACGGATGATTTTTTGGTCTTGTCGGCTGTAGAGGTGGCTGTAACTACAAGGGTAGCAGCCGTTTCGTTTGCGCCAATGGTAAGCACACCGTCTGCGCTGATACCTGTGCCTGTTGTGCCGCCTGTCACGCTCCACGTTACGGTTTCCGCGGCTCCACCGAGAGCTGTTACTCGTGCCTCAAATTTTTGCGTGCCGCCCTTTTGTACACTTATACCGTCGTCGGCAAGGATTTGTACCAACTGTACTGTGGGAATAGTAACCTCACTGATTTTGAGCGTACTGCCATTTTGGTATGAATACACCTTGACATAGTATGTGCCGCTTGCCTCTGCCGAGTAGAGTTCCGAAAGGTCGATTTGCCAAAGGTTGAAACTTGTAAGCTCCGCACTGCCGCAGGCATTATGCAGGGAAAAATAAATGTCGCCACCTGCTTTGCCTTCAAATTTGTATCCTTTGCCTGCCTGCAAATCTATTGTGTACCAATAATCAGTACTTGTAGTGGGCGGAGTTATGGTTTCGTCCAATGCAACTTGCTCTGCGTAAGTGCAAAGGCGGTTGTCGGTTATTGCTGCATCATCGGTTTGAGTTATTGTAAAGGAGCCTGCCGCAAGCACTCGCATGTAATATGTGCCGCTATTTGGAGCAAGATAATTACCACTGCTAACCCATCCTACTTCCGTGCCATTACAAGCATCATAGAAGGCAACATTAACATAGCCCCCCCAACCGGAGGACCATTGTATGTTATATGTTCTGCCTGCTACAAAATCTATTGTGTACCAATATGTAGATTGTGCAGATATTGTAACCTCTTGGTCTACCGCTATTGGCGTGGCATTGCTGCAGACACGGTTGTCGGTAACCTCGCTAACTTTGATTTTGTAATCATCATCGTAGCCGTACAAACGGAGGTAGAATGTGCCGCTTTCGGCGACAGTGTAGGGACTATAGTCGCTTGTAGATACAACGGTACTACCGCCACAGGTGGTATAAAGTTCACCGTATCCATCGCCGTCTGTTCTCTCTATCATGTATGATTTGCCTGCGGTCAGATTTACCTTGTACCAATAAGAAATATCCTGTTGGGGCAAGGTTGGGCTTTCTGCACCCGATGCCAGAACTTCAGCGTATCTGCAACGGCGGTTATCTTTAACCTCGATAACCTTAAACTTGTCGTCCGCATTGTGGGCTTCCGCACAGATGTAGTAAGTGCCGGCGGTAGTTATTTCGTAGATGTCGTCGTTGCTGTAAATGTAGTTGCCGTCACAGGTGGTATATACGCTAAAATAGCCGCTGCCGCTGTTTTGCCACTCAATAGTATATGCCTTGCCAGTAGCCAGATTTACCTTGTACCAATAAGAAGTAGACCGTTGGGGCAAGGCTGGACTTTCTGCACCCAATGCCAGAGGAGTAGCGTATGTGCAAATGCGGTTATTTGTAATCTCGCTAACCTTAAACTTGCCGTCCGCATTGTAAGATTTCGCACAGATGTAGTAGGTGCCGGCGGTAGTTATTTCGTAAACACCGCCGCTGCCGAAAATATACTCTCTTTTTCCTTCGCAGGCGTCATATACTTCAAAATAGCCGCTACCGCTATTTTGCCATTCAATAGTATATGCCTTGCCAGCAGCCAGATTTACTTTGTACCAATAATCAGTAGACTTTTGGGGCAGGGTCGGACTTTCTGCACCCAATGTCAGAGGAATAGCGTATGTGCAACGGCGGTTGTCGGTAACTTCGGCAATTTTGAGCTTCCCTTCTGCGGTCTCGCTCCAAAAAAATGTCGTTGCCTCAACATAGTATGTGCCTGCGGCAGTGGGAGTATAAATATCGGTAGTGGAAGTAATCGCAAGCACATCGCCGTCACAAGATGCGTATAATAGTGCAAGACCATCTTCCACTGAAATCTCATACGTTTTGCCTGCCTGCAAATCCACTGAGTACCAGTAGGTGCCACTCGCGGTAACGATGTCATCGCCGACGCTTATTGGCAGGGCAGATGAACACTCATTTTGCGCCTGTGCGCACGGTGCAGCCATAAAGAGTAGGGCGGCAGCAGCCCATAGATAAATTGTTTTCAAATAATCAGTTGTCATACATTCAAATTTTAACATATTCCAATAATTTTGGCGGCAAAGGTACAATCTTTTTTTGAATTAGCAAGCAATTTCAAGGGAAAGGCATCAAGGGTGGATTCAACTTCTAAGTGCGACAAAAAGTTCTACAAAGATAGATAAAAAACTTCAGTTGGAGACTTAAAGCCGAGTTTTTCTCTTGGACGGCTATTTATCTTCTTCTGTATCAGTTTAATAT
>BNTT01000255.1 GCA_025996815.1 Bacteroidia bacterium | reverse complement strand
CGCATGGGACGACACTTTATTGGCTATATCAATGTGTCGTCCCCTGCGGGACTATGAGGTTGTTGTCATTCCCGTACCGTAAGCTAAAGCATACGGTTAATAAAGTGCTGTCCCTGCGGGACACGGAACGAAAGTCGAGTGGTATGATTGCGGATAATCATATTTTATTTTGATGCGGTTGGGCTGCTTTTTCATTTTTCATAAAAAATTTGGTAGTTAAAAAAATAATGCCTACCTTTGCCGCGATTTAGTAACAATTTAGTAGTAAAAATTAAAAAATATACAAAAAAAATGAAACAGAAATTACAAAAAGTACCCCAAGGGATACTCAGACATGCGAAACGCTTCGCGCGTTTCTTCTTTGCAGCAGTGCTGATGACCGCGGCTACGCTTCCCGCGTTTGCCGCAGATATCATCACCACTGTCACCATTAGCTCCACATTCGCAACGCCCCGCGTCTACAACGGGCAGCCACAGGTGCCGTCTCTCTCTGATTTGACGATTGTGGACGATGCCGGGACACTGATTACGAGCGACGTTGATGTTTCTATCGTAAGTGTGGACAATCTTGTAGCTGGAACCAGTGCCGGAACAAAGGTCGGAACTGTTACAATCACGGTCGTAGACAATGGTGGCGGTATCTACACCGACAACCCATCAGCAACGGCGACTTACACGATTAACAAGTACCCGCTAACCATAGACCCGGCGAGCATTGGTCCTATTTCGAAGACGTATGACGGAACCCCCGATTTTCCTATTGTCACACCGGTGGCGTTTGCTGAACAAACAACTCTCAATACATGGGGCGTAGGTAATGGTAATGACGTGGAGCTCGATGTTGTGACATCTGCGACATTTGCGAACGCTAACGCGGGTACACGTCAGGTAACCGTTACCTACACACTCAAGGGCGATGATAAAGATAACTTCGATCCGATGCCTTATATTGCTGCCGGTACAATTGAAAAGTACCCGCTAACCATAGACCCGACGAGCATTATTATTAAGCCTAAGGTGTATGACAAAACTCGCTTAGCTGGACCCACCGAATTGCCTGATGTTTCATCGGTGAAGTTTGTTGAACAAGCATTTCTCGATACATGGAGCGGCGGTAATGACGTGTCGTTCAAAGCTATTAAGAAGGTGCAATTTACTAACCTTAAAGCGGGACCAGATCCGCGGGTAACCGTTACCTACTCACTCGATGGTACTAATAGCAGTAACTTCGACCCGCAGGATTTTCTTTATTATAACGGAATAATTACTCCGCGACCCCTTATAGTCGATGGCACAAAAGTGATTGCGACAAAAGAGTATGATGGTTCAACTACAATTCCATTGATTGTCCCTGTCGGTCTTGATACTGATCCTGATGCTGCTATTAAAATAGGGTCAGCAAGCGTGTTTGGAGCAATTATCACTGGAGATGCGGCCAATGTTACTATCGACGCTACCAGCACCGGCGAAACATTCGATAGGCATGTTGGGTCATCTAAACCCCTTGCGTTTGTAGATATAAAGATCAAAGGTACTGCCGCGAGCAACTACAAAGTGATACAGCCAGAGGTGAAGGCGACCATTACCCCGTTCCCGCTATCCATAGCGAGCATTGGTGCTATTCCGCCTAAGGTGTATGACAAAACCCCCTTCGCTAAACCCACCGAATTTCCTGATGTTTCATCGGTGGCGTTTAATGAAGATATCAGCGGTCATGGCGTGGAGTTCGATGCTGTTACCTCTGTGGTATTTACGGGTGTGGGTGTTCCTAACGTGGGAAATTCTCCGGTAACCGTTACCTACTCACTCACGGGCATTGATGCAAGTAACTTCGACCCGCAGCCTTATTATTCTACCGGTGAAATTGTTAAGCGACGCCTTAAAATCGATTACTCAAGACTGACCGCCGTGACAAAAGTGTATGATGGCAACACCACTGTTGCGCTGAGAGGCGATGTTGGTACTGGTACTACTGCTGCTATTCAAACAGGGACAGATTATAGACAAGTTATCACTGGAGATGATGTTACTATCGACGCTACCAGCACCGGCGAAGCAATCGATAAGCGGGCTGAGGTAGATAAACCCCTTGCGTTGGTAGATATAAAGCTCGGAGGTCTTCAAGCGGCAAACTACGACACCATACAGTCAGACCCAAGTCTTGTGAAGGTGACCATTCGTCCGCGCCTCCTTACAGTCGATGGCACAAAAGTGACAGCGGCAAAAGAGTATGATGGCTTAACAACAGGTGTTAGGCTGAGAGGCGATGTCGGTACTGATCCTGATGCTGCTATTAAAGAAGGGCCAGGACTCAATGAAGTTGTCTCCGGGGATAAGGTTTTTATCGACGGGTCTGGCAACAGCACCGGCGAAGCAGAATATCCACTTGTCGGGGTGAGAAACGTTACGATAGATACTATAATCCTCATTGGTGAGGACGCGAGCAACTACGCTATCAAAAAGCCCACCAATGTGACGGTGGACATCAAACCAAGGAAGGTATGGGTTGGCGGCATTTCTGTGGAAGATAAGAAATACGATCAAACCAAGGCTGTATATCCCCTCGACACGCCGGTTCTCGGCACGCCGATTCTCGTGGATGCGTCGGGGGCGCCTGACCCTGTGCATGATGAATTTGACCCCGATGTACACTTCACCGACGATACCCCGATTACGAAAGCTGAGTTTAACAATGAAAATGTGGGTCCGCACCGTATCATCCTTACAGGCAAGTATGAACTCACATATTATGGTGCCAACCTCTATGATCTGCAACAGCCCGCTTTGACTGCTACCATCACGCCGGCATCATGGAAAAGATTAAGGGTCGAAATCCCCAAGAACTGGACTTATACCGGTGCACCAATTAAGCCGATACCTGAAGT
>BNTT01000254.1 GCA_025996815.1 Bacteroidia bacterium | reverse complement strand
AAGCAAAAGGCTATGTTGAGGGGCGTAATATTGTGCCACCCCCGTCTGTTACGCCAACGCACCGCGGTCACGCCAAGGAAACGATTTTGGTGGAACTTGACTCTAATATTGCATACATTGTCCGTAACCTTTTCGGCTACAACAAAGATTCACTCAACCAATTTATTGCAACTATACTTTCAAAGGAACTTGCTCTTGTGTAATTCACGCCAATAAAAATGTGTCTATCAGCAAAAAAGACGCAAGAGCGAGCTATTGATTTTGCATTCAAAACGACACTCACAGATTCACGCTTATTTTATTTATAAAAATTCTTTTGGAACGCAGAAAACTCCCCTTTTTTCAGGATGAGGCGATTCCAGCACGCCGACAAAAAACCTGCGCCATAGCCAATCAATTGGATGTAAGCCGCAGGAATGGCATACACATTGCCCGAATCGACCCACACCAAAAGGGCATACAGCAGCAGGGGCAACAGCCATCCCGGGCAGAACAAACTGCCTGCAAGACAAGCGATTACGCCGAGCGTGAAGCAGGCTGGCAGCAGATGCACCAATTTCAATGAATCGGGATATTTCAGGTAGAGATTGATGCGCGCAATCCCCGAATTATAGACCTGACGATAGAATTTTTTCCAATTGGTGCGCCGCTTGTGATACACCCACGCGGTGGGAAAGAGGCAAACGTTGTGCCCCGCCTTGTAGATGCGGATGCTGAAATCAATATCTTCGCCGAAGCGCATAGCCGAAAAGCCGCCGAGAGCGTCAAAAACAGCCTTCCGGATGCCCATATTGAAGCTGCGCGGATAGAATTTGTCTAATTTTTTCTTGCCGCCCCGTATGCCGCCGGTGGTGAAAAAGGAGGTCATCGAATAGTCGATAGCCTTCTGAATGGTTGTGAAGTTGTCGGAGGCTCTGTCCGGTCCGCCGAAAGCATCGGCGTGGGTGGCGTTCAGCTCGTCGCGCACCGCTGTCAGATAGTTGGGGGGCAACACGCAATCGGAATCCAAAATGAGCAGATATTCCCCCTGCGCCTTGGTGGCGGCATAGTTGCGCGCGGGCGCGGGACCGCCGTTGGGAATGTAATAGTAATGAACAGCCAATCGGTCGGAATAGCGCGCCACGACAGGCTCACTCGTGATATTTGAGCCGTCCTCGACAATCACCACCTCAAAATCCTTATCCGTTTGCTCGACAAGGCTTTGCAATAGTTCGTCTATCTCGTCAGGACGATTATAGACCGGTATGACAAGTGAAAAATAATACATAGTTGCAATTTTTATGCCACAAAGATACGGTTTTTATCGCTAACAAACAAAAAAAGTATTACCTTTGCACCTGCTTATGAAAACAGTAGCGATACAAGGCGTACAAGGGGCATACCACGAGTTGGCAGCCCGCCTATTTTTTGCGGACAGAGGCGAGACCGAAGTGGAAATTTTGCCCTGCATCCGGTTTGTGGAGGTGATTGAGGCGGTGCAAAACGACCCCGCCCGGATTGGCATTATGGCAATCGAAAACACGATTGCGGGCAGTCTGCTGCAAAATCACGAACTGATTCGCCGGAGCGATTTGGTGGTGTTTGGCGAACAAAAACTCCGCATCACACACAGTTTTGCGGCACTTCACGGGCAAAGGTTGGAAGACTTGACGGAGGTCAATTCGCACCCCATCGCCCTGATGCAGTGCGGCGACTATCTCAACGCGCACCCGTGGATTAAGGTGGTGGAAAGCGAAGACACGGCATTGAGCGCGCAGGAAATCGCCGAAAAAAAACTGATGGGACACGCCGCCATTTGCAGCCGCTACGCCGCCGAACTCTACGGCTTGAACGTGCTGGAAGAGGGTATCGAAACAAACAAGCACAACTTCACCCGCTTTTTGCTGCTCGCCAATCGTGCGCAGGCGGAGCAATTGGTGAACGCAGAGAAGATTAACAAGTCGTCGCTCGTCTTCACGTTGCCCCACACGGAGGGCAGTTTGTCGAAAGTGCTGACGATTTTGTCGTTCTACGATGTCAATCTGACAAAAATTCAGTCGCTCCCCATCATCGGTCGCGAGTGGGAATACCTTTTTTATGTTGATGTAATATTCGCCGCGACCCTGAAATACCGGCAAAGTTTGGAAGCCATCCGCCCGCTGACGAATGATTTGCAGATTTTGGGGGAATATGAAGCCAATTAAAAATTACGAATTACGAATTAAAAATTACGGCTTCACTTCGTTCTTACGGAATCCGGCACTGCGCGGCGGCGGGCATTGTTGAACCGCTTGCCAAATTCCTTTTCTGCCTCTGCATACTTAGCTACCTTGGAGGCGGGCAATACTTCCAGCATTTTGTTGGTGTATTCTTCGTCTAATTCTGCCTCTTTTTTTCTGTTTTCGGCGCGCAGTTCGAGCAGTTTTTTGGTGTCGGCTTCGGACGGTTCCTCATCTTTGAATTTGCCGCGTTCTTCGCGCAGTTTTCGATACAAGTCGAACTTTTTTTGTTGCAATTCCTGTTCGATGGGGGTGAATTTTGCTTTTTCTTCATCCGTCAAGCCCATCTGTTGGGAAATATAATTGATGCGCTCGTCCTTAAATTTCTGAAATTTCTCTAACCGCTCTTTGTCGTTAGCACGCCTCTCATCCTTCTGTTCGCGTTTTTGCTCGCGCTTTTGCTCGTTTTTTCCCTGCTGTGCAAAGGCAGGGCTTGCCGTGCCCACGATGCACGCCGTCATCGCTAATACTACCAATTTTCGTTTCATATTCTTATAATTTTAATGTGATTCTAAAACATGGACAATAAAACCCGACGAGGACAGGTCTGACGGGCAATATTGCACCATTAGCCATACTTCTTATGGGTGGTATCCTGCCATTATTTTTCGCCCGTCATACATGAACGAAACAACTATGT
>BNTT01000253.1 GCA_025996815.1 Bacteroidia bacterium | reverse complement strand
AAACATGATATATCATGCAACGTGGCCTACAGAGTGGATTCTGCATATCCCGCTGATGACTTGGGCTGACTACATGCAGACCGGCGACCGTTCAGTCATGGCTCGTTATTACGAAGAAATAAAGCCGAAAACCTTGCTCGCCTTGGCAGGTGAGCATCACCTTATCACAACCAAAACCGGATTAGCGACCCAAGAAGTATTCGATGTCCTCCACTTCAACGAAAAGGAATTGAGAGATATTGTCGATTGGCCTCATAATAGTTTGACCTATCCGACCGGCGGCGAAACGGATAATTATGATTTCAAAACCTATAACACCGTGGTCAATGCGTTTCATTACCGGGCATTGGTCTTATTGGGACAAATAGCTGAAACGCTTGATAAAACAGACGATGTTCTGTTCTATCGCAAAAGAGCGGAATTGGTAAAAGCCTCTTTCAACAAAGAATTTATCAATCCTGCAAAGGGCGTCTATGTGGATGGCATAGGAAGTAACCATTCGTCACTCCATGCCAATATGTTTGCGCTTGCGTTTGGTCTTGTTCCCGATGTAAACAAGCCGACCGTTATTGATTTTATCAAATCGAAAGGGATGGCTTGCGGAGTTTACGGGTCTCATTATTTGCTCGAAGCCCTTTACGACGCAGGCGAAGCACAATATGCACTTGACTTGCTGGCATCCCATAGCGACCGGAGTTGGTACAATATGATTCGTGTCGGGGCAACCATGACTACAGAGGCGTGGGACAACAAATATAAGAATAATAACGGATGGAGCCATGCGTGGAGTTCGTCGCCCGCTCATATCATTCCGCGCAAACTGATGGGCATTGAGCCGCTCACGCCCGGATTCGGCAAAATACGTATCAAACCGCAACCGGCCACCCTCCGGCAAGCGGCTGTTCAAATGCCCACCATCCGTGGCGATGTGTACGTTTCGTTTGACAATCAACCGGATGTGAGATTTGCAATGGAAACAGCGATTCCCGCCAATACCACCGCCGAAGTATGGTTGCCCAAACCGTCTGTCAAATACAAATTAACGGTAGATGATGTTGTAGTAAAAGGAGCCGTGGACGGCAATTTTGTCAAAGTGGATATTGGTTCAGGAACACACCGTTTGATAATTTCACTCGCTGCCCCTATTGACAGGGAAGCACTTGTCAAACGGCATACCGTTCAACTCGACAGTCTGTCGGATACGGAATTGCTACAAGTCGGCAACGGAGAAATAGCTTTCGGCATTGATGCAACCGGGAAAAAATTTAACATAAAAAATTTGGAGATGTAAAAAATAATACTTACTTTTGCCGCCGATATATTTTTGTTACTAAATTTTTAAAAATTTTATTAAACATGAGAAAAACATTCAGGAAATTTGCAACATGGCTGCTCATCGTGGCAGCCACGCCCTTTGCAGGGGGGGGGGGTACAGCATTTATGGGCTGAATCCCCACAAGAGGCTAAAATCGCCGTAACCGGCGTGGTGTCTGATGTGGACGGTCCAATCATCGGAGCCAATGTCGTCGAAAAAGGCAATCCGGGCAATGGAACTGCCACCGACGTAGACGGCAAATACTCGCTCCGAGTATCGCCAAGTGCCGCCATTGAGGTGGCGTATCTGGGTTATTCAACCCAGGAAGTGCCCGTGAATGGGCAAACAACAATCAATGTTACTTTGGCAGAAAATGCCAGTGACTTGGATGAAGTAGTGGTAATCGGCTATGGCACGACCACACGAAAGAATTTCACCGGTTCGGTTACTTCCGTCCGGTTGGAAAACTCGCCCATTGCGCTGGCTTCCAATCTGAACGCCCTCGAAGCCATCAAAGGCAATGTGGCGGGGTTGGACATCGGGGCTACGAACTCCGCCGGAGGACAACCGAGTATGCAGATGCGCGGGCAAAAATCCATTTCGGGGAACAACGACCCGCTGATTGTGGTGGACGGAGTCATCTATCTGGGCAGTATCAGGGATATTAATCCGAATGATATTGCCTCGTTTGACGTGTTGAAAGATGCGACTTCGGCGGCGGCTTACGGCTCGCGTTCCGCAAACGGGGTCATTATGATTACCACGAAAAAAGGACATTCAGCCAAACCGGTGATTACGTTTAACGCTACGGGAACTGTCCAAAGTTGGCAAAATCGACCGGAATTGATGAAAGGCGACCAATGGTTGGAATCCGTGATGGCGCGAAATAACAGTACCGACCTTTCTTGGTTGAAACCACAGGAAGCAGCAAACAGGGATGCAGGCAAGGAAACAGATTGGTTGGACGCTTCTACGCAAACCGGATTGGTTCAAGACTATCAAGTTGCCATTTCCGGTTCCGGAGAGAAAATGAACTATTATTTATCGGCTGCATGGGCGGATAATCAGGGCGTCATTGTAGGCGACAAGTATAACCGCGTATCCGTATTGGGAAAAATCAATACCGATATTACCGACTGGCTGCAAGTGGGAGTAGATGCCGCCTACACACAATCGGATTATTCCGGTGCGGCTGCCAATATCTACCAAGCTACGGTAATGTCTCCTTATGGTATGATGTATCGGGATGCAGCTCAGACTTTATTGGAAAAATATCCTTACACCCAATCCGGAGTAAATCCGTTATGGGGTGTAACCAATGGTTCGCGCGATAATATGGATATTCGCGACAATTTCCGTGTAAATACATTTGCCGTGGTTAAATTGCCTTATGTTCCCGGATTAAGTTATCGGTTTAACTATGCAGGCAATCTTAGCAAAGGTCAATCCGGTGATTTCTATTATGAAACAAATTCCGTAAAGGAAGGAGCTTATGATGACGAAAGCCGTTATTATTCTTATATTTGTTGTCCCACGCCTCTGTAGTCATGGTTGCCCCGACACGAATCATATTGTACCAACTCCGGTCGCTATGGGATG
>BNTT01000252.1 GCA_025996815.1 Bacteroidia bacterium | reverse complement strand
TCGGGCACATCGTGGATACGGTAAACAAACACTTTCGGCTTTTTCACCTTACCAATGGCTTCTGCCACGGTTTTGTTGGCGAGCAACATAAATTCTTCGACCAATTTGTTGGAGTCTTTGGCTTCCTTGGAATAGACGCGCAACGGCTTGCCGTTTTCGTCGATGTCAAATTTCACTTCCATGCGCTCGAAAGCAATCGCCCCGTTCTTGAATCGCTTGTCGCGCAACAGTTTAGACAGTCTGTCTAACGTCAAAACAGCATTTTCCAACACGCCGTCGGAGGGATTTTCGATGATATTTTGCGCCTCCTCGTAGGTCAGTCGCTTGTCGGAATGAATGATTGTGCGTTTGATGCGGTGTTTTTTTACCTCGCCGTTGTCGTCCATTTCAAAAATGCACGAGAAAGCGAGTTTATCTTCGTTGGGGCGCAGCGAGCAGAGGTCGTTGCACAGCACTTCGGGCAACATCGGGATGGTTCTGTCCACCAGATAGACGCTTGTAGCGCGTTCTGCGGCTTCCCGGTCGATGATGCTGCCCACCTTCACATAATGCGTTACGTCGGCAATGTGTATGCCCACCTCCCACAATCCGTTTTTCAACTGCTTGATACTCAGCGCATCGTCAAAATCCTTTGCATCTTTCGGGTCGATGGTCATCGTGAGCGTCTGTCGGAAGTCCTCGCGGTCTTTCAAATCCTCGTTGGTGATTTCCTTGGGAATCTTTTCAGCCGCTCGTTCCACCTTGTCGGGATAGACGTAGGGCAATCCAAATTCAGCCAAAATGGCGTGCATCTCGGTGGTGTTTACGCCCGCTTCGCCGAGAATATCAAGCACTTCGCCTTCGGGATTTTTGGCGCGTTGGGGCCATTTCACTATGCGGACAAGGGCTTTTTGCCCTGTTTTGCCGCCTTTCAACTTGTTGCGCGGGATAAAAATATCGTTGGCGAGTTTTCGACTGTCCGAAATCAGGTAGGCGTAGTTTTTAGAAACCTCCAGCGTGCCCACAAAGGTTGTTTCCTTGCGTTCGAGAATTTCAATCACCTCGGCTTCGGGGTCGTGCCCCCTGCGTTTGGCAAGGATTTGCACCTGCACGCGGTCGCCGCTCATCGCGTGTTTGGCGTTGCGTTCGGCAACAAAAATCGGCTTACTGCCATCGTCCGGCAAAAACGAATTTTTGCCATTGGAACGGCGGTCAAAAAGCCCCTCTGCCGTATTCCCAAGCCCATTGAGCAGATATTTCCCACTATCCACCTCGTTCAGCACACCATCCTGAGCGAGTGCTTTCAGCACCTCAACGACCACCTGCTTGCCCGAATTTTTGGTAATCCCCAACTCGAAACTGACCTGCCGATAGTTCATCGCCACCTTCGGAAAAGTCTTGAATATATGCTCCACAAGAGGAGTAACCTCCTTTTTAGTCATCCGCGTCTGAGGAGCCATCGCTTTAAGTATTTTCTTTAACATAATCACAAATAAAATTTCTATTCTGCAAAGGTAGTCATTTTTATTGAATTAGCCGCATTCCCCCGCTGACCTTCAGGGTCAACGCATTAAAATGTTTGGTGTGGGTAAATGAAAACTTGCCACAGAATGGTTATTAAACCTCATTCCCATCTAATTTTCTTAACAAAACCACCTCGTAGGGACGTTCAGGTGAGCAAACGGCATGTGATGACTAAGGTCAACGGTCATTTTTTGGCAAGTGCCTATCTTCAAAACTTGTGCTGCTATGAGGGCGCCAAAGAGGTTTTTGAAGCGGGCTCCGCTACGTTGGCACTGATGCTTGGGATAGATGTAACGGGCAAAGAAGTTGTTTGTGCCCCCCGAGCGAATACCTCGAATCCGCCGGAAGAGACGTATTACGCCATGATGGACGGTGCCATGATATTCACCCGCACGGAGCAGTGGAAAGAGGTCAAGCTGGGTAGATGTTTTTCGTCGCTCGACCATTATCTGCGCAATACGCAAATACTGGACTATTTCCACGCCAAAGAGCATTTGTGTGAATTTGCCGAGTGTTGTTTTGCCGATATGCAGGAAAAGCGAAAATGGGTAAGTCAGCAGGAAGATATACTGCTAAAAGACGGCGTAAAAGTGGTGATAAACAATATCCTACAACTGCCTGTGACCACTGACGCGCAACAGAAAAAGCAAAACGCACTTGTCAAGTATTATCAAACGAACCTCAAGCGAATGAGGTACGGCACTTTTCGCAAGCGAGGACTTTTGATTGGCTCCGGTCCGATAGAATCTGCCAATAGAACGGTGATTCAACACCGCTTAAAGCTTTCCGGACAACGGTGATCGCTAACGGGGGCGCAGCAAATCCTTAATCTCAGGGCTACTTTTTGCAGCAAGCAACAACAAAAACTCCTCAACTGCATTAAAATGGCTGCTTAGGGAAATGGGAAATTTGTCGTGCACCCCTTTTCCGGCAGGGCAAACGCATCTTAATTGGTTCTACTGGTATTTGTGAGGAAAGACGTGTTGTATGTGGTTAGGCACAATATATTGGTAGAAACCGGAATCTACCCTCCACACCCCACCGTCCCATTCGGGACGGAATGTGATACAACGATATTGATATTTCGTGCCTATCTTAAGTTTGCGGAAAATTTAAATCCGGGGAAAAATCATTACTTTTGTTGTGAGAAAGTAAAGATTTAACCGACTGACAAATGGTAAACTAAGTGCCTAATTAGATTTTGAAATCTACGCGCCGAATTAGACCATTGTCAGTCAAGCTGAGGGATACTAAATAGAATGTTCGGCTTTGAATCCTATTAAGGTATTAGTACGCCCGGCTTCTCGGTTAAATCCAAACTTAATGATAATTTTTAAGGTTCTACTGGGAATTGTGTGGAAAGTAGTAATTT
Organism: Bacteroidia bacterium; assembly: GCA_025996815.1. Taxonomy (GTDB): domain Bacteria; phylum Bacteroidota; class Bacteroidia; order Bacteroidales; family Azobacteroidaceae; genus Azobacteroides. Next base: position 90 of record BNTT01000252.1, on the reverse strand, counting down.
TGCGGCATGGAAAAATATACGGGAAGTCAGATATTAGAGAAGATACTTTTGCCTGTGGATACAGCATGGGAAGTATCGGGAGTTGTCACC
>BNTT01000251.1 GCA_025996815.1 Bacteroidia bacterium | reverse complement strand
AACTCAAGCCGTAGCCGAACGGGTAGAGCACTTCGCCGTCGAAATAGCGATAAGTGCGGTTTTTCATTTCGTAGTTCGTAAACGGCGGCAGGTCGCTGTCCTTCGCATAGAACGTCACAGGCAATCTCCCCGATGGGTTGTAATCGCCAAACAGCACGTCTGCAATGGCGTTTCCTGCCTCCTGTCCGCCATACCACGCATTGACGATGGCGGGCACGTTGGCTGATTCCCAAGGCGTGGCAATCGCGCTGCCGGTCATCATCACAAACACCAAAGGCACGTTTTCGGCGTGAATTGCCTGCATCAGTTGGGTTTGCACTTTCGGCAACAGGATGCTCGAGCGGTCGCCGCCTGCGAAGCCTTCCATCTTGACAGGCATTTCTTCGCCCTCTATTTTGGGGGATATTCCGCCCACATAAATCACTGCATCATAGCCTTTTAAGCGTTTTGCCAAATCGGCGATTTTTTCTGTTTGGTTGTCAACAGTGAGTACATAATCCACGCCTTGCTCGTGGGTGACGGTCGCCCCTTTCAATTTATTTCGTATCGCTTTCAAAGGCGTAACGATTTCAGTTGGAAAGCCGTTGTAGTTACCTAAAACCGTTGTTTCATCATCGGCATTTGGTCCGATAACGGCTACTTTCTTCAGTTTTTTGCTTAACGGAAGCGTGTTATTGTCATTCTTGAGCAACACGATAGATTCGCGGCTTATCTTGCTCGCCAAGGCTTTGTGGGCGGGCGATTCCAATGCGTCCAAACCGATTTTGGAGTATGGCACCTTGTCGGCGGGGTCGAACATACCCAACCGGAAGCGTATCTCAAACAGCCGTTTGAGGGATATATCTATTTGACTTTCAGGGATTAAACCCGATTCGACGGCTTTCACCAACGTTTTGTAGGCTTCGCGACCGCAATCGACATCTGTGCCGTGGAAAACGGCATCTGCCGAAGCATAAGCGGCATCGGTATGGGTTTTATGCGTTTTATAGAAATCGTCTATCGCGCCGCAGTCGGAGGTGACATAGCCGGTGAATTTCCATTCATTGCGAAGAATTTGTTGCATAAACAGGTCGCTACCGCAGCAGGGCTGACCGTTGTAGGCATTGTAGGCGCACATCACGCCCGCAACATGGGCATCAACCACCAATTCCTGAAAAGCGGGCAGGTAGGTGTCCCACAAATCGTAGTCGGAAACGATGGTATTAAAGGTGTGGCGCGTGTTTTCGGGACCGCTGTGAACGGCATAATGCTTAGCACAAGCCGCCGCTTTGAGATAGTTGGGGTCGTCGCCCTGCAAGCCTTTGACGAAGACATTACCGAGCGCACCCGTCAAAAAGGGGTCTTCGCCGTAGGTTTCCTGCCCGCGTCCCCAGCGCGGGTCGCGGAAGATGTTAATGTTTGGCGTCCAGTAAGTTAGCCCGTGATAGATGCTAAAATTGCCTTTCGAGGACGCATCGTGATAGATGGCACGCCCTTCGTCGGAAATGGCACTCGCCACCTGCCCAAACAGGGGTGCATCCCAAGCCGCAGCCATCGCAATAGCCTGTGGAAACACCGTCACCTTATACTCCGTGCGGGCGATGCCATGTAAACACTCGTTCCACCAATTATAGGCAGGAACACCCAAACGCTCAATCGCAGGCGCATCATTAAGCATCTGCAACACTTTCTCTTCGAGCGTCAATCGCGACACAAGGTCGGAAACACGCTTCTCAACCGGCAGGTTGGAATCCTTAAACGGATAAGTCTGCGCCTGCAAAGCAGGACAAAGGCAGACAAAAAACAGGAACGCAACAAAATTTTTTGTTTTCATGAATAATTATTTATAAATTTTATGGGGACAAAGGTAGTAAAAAAAATTCAAACAGCAAACACCCAAAAGCTGAAGGGTAATTCTTTTTTAATGATTATCCGCAATCATACCACTAAAATAGCCGAAGTTCCGGATAAGGTTAGCCCGTAGGGCTTTCATATCAATAGAAAAACAGCCCCACCCACCCATTATTGCCCGTAGGGCATTCACGGTGAAAGCCCTACGGGCTATGGGGTTTTGACAAATACGTTTTTTCTATTGATATGAATGGGTAAGTTCAATTAGTAACTGCGAAAAATCGCTATTACGAGCAACCTAAATTTTGCTCGTAAATAGAAAACAACGACCGAAGGATAAAACTTCAAAAAGCGACAAAAGTAAAAAAAACAGAGAGAAAAGTTCTCCCTGTCCGATTAATTTATTTACTTTTGTATTGATGAAATATAAACAACTAATCAAGGAACAAAGGTACCAAATATTTGCATTAGTGCAAACAGGTACCTCAAAAAAGGAGATTGCAGAGATTGTAAACGCCTCTGTCAGTACCGTTTACAGGGAAATTGCGCGCAATAAAAACAAGCGCAATTATACCCCTGCCCACGCCCAAATGTGGGCTGATGAACGCAAAGAACGTTACGCCCGCAAGCGCACGTTTTCGGCGGCGGTCGAGCGGCAAGTAAAAAAATGGCTCGAAGAAGACCAATGGTCGCCCGAGCAGATTGTCGGTTATTGCAAATCCAAAGGCATTCCAATGGTTTCGCACGAGCGTATTTATCAATACATTCGTGCCGACAAAGCCGCAGGAGGCACACTTTGGACGCATCTGCGACACAGAGGGAAACACCGAAAACGACCCGTTGGCGGTGGAAAAAAGGTAGTTATCAAAAATAAAATTTCCATCGATGAACGCCCCGATATAATCAACAACAGAGAACGGTTCGGCGACTGGGAAATAGATACAATTATCGGAAAAGACGGCAAAGGGGCTATCCTTACCCTCACCGAAAGGCTCACGGGCTTCTTGATGATGGAAAAATTACCCGAAGGAAAATCTGCCCTCCCGCTGGCAAAAGTCGTACACAAACTGCTGGTGGCTTACAAAAAACACACCCACTCCATCACCGCCGACAATGGAACCGAGTTCGCAGAGCACGAATATATCGCCG
>BNTT01000250.1 GCA_025996815.1 Bacteroidia bacterium | reverse complement strand
GCAAAATTCTATTCAACCCAAACTTTTTTTCAGTTGTGCAACAGGCTCCGGAGCCTATGCAGAACCGGAGTGCAAAGATACAACTTTTTCAATATCCCAAGTTGTGAGTTTGCTTTCACTTTAATCCACAAACATTTTTTGGAGAACTTCTTTTATCTCTTGAATTTCCGCCTTTTTTAATTTGCCCGCGTAATCTCCAATTCGTCCCTTTGTGATGGAGCGAACATGGTCGAGGGCAATCATACCATCTTGTCTGTCAAAAAATACTTTTACTCGCGAGGGTAGGGGTTTCAGCGTAGATGTCAACGGCGCGATAATCACCGTTTTGAGATAATGGTTCATTTCATTAGGGCTAATAATCACACACGGGCGAGTTTTAGCCATTTCATTGCCTTGCGTGGGGTCTAAATTTACCCAAAACACATCGTATTGGTTCATTTTTGTTTCCATTGTAAATCCGTTAAATCTTCATCTTCAAACACGTCCGGAAAAAAGGCTTCTTCTTCTCCTGATGCCGCAAATTGCTTAAAAGCCTCCGCCCATCCCTGACGCGGCTCGGGTTGTATAACAATCTTTTTTTCTTCAACCGTGAGTTTAACAATGGATTTGAGCGACAAATGAAATTGCCGCAACAATTCAGAAGGTAAAATCAGCCCCTTGCTATTGCCTATTTGAATAATATTTGTTTCCATAATGTTATAACTGTTTTCTGCCGCAAAGGTAGTAATAATATCTTTATGTTACAACCTTGGAGAATTATACAATTTCCCCGTCGCCTTGCTAATCGCTTTCATTTCGTCGCGAAACTCCGGGGGCGAGAGCACTTCAATTTCTGCGCCGTGCGACAACAGTTCCTGCTTGAAATCGTAGGTGGGGCTGAGGAAATAGCGGAAAATGGTGTAATCTTCAAAGATTTCCTCCTCTTCCTGCGAATGGTGCAGGGGGAGGGCGCGGAAATACTTGCTTTTCGTGCCCAGAGCCTTGATGCGCACCGTGCAGGGCGGGATATTTTCGTCCACGATGATGCCAAAATTTTGCGCAAAATAACTTTCGGGGTCAAAATCTTTGGGGATTTCAAACTGAGTGTCGGTCGTGCGCAGTTTGAGGATGCGGTCTAAACCGTAAATGCGCAGAGTATCGTAATAGGCATTGTAAGCCAGTACATACCAGCGTTGCTTGAAAATTTTAACACAGTAGGGGTCGATTTCAAAGGTGTAAGCCTCATCGCGCCAAAAACTCTGATGGGTGATTTCAATCGTCAAACCGTCGCGCATCGCCTCAATAATCGGCGTGAGAAACCGCTGTCCCGACGGGATTTCCTCAAACAGGATGCGCCGTTTCAGTTTGTGGCTTTCGTTGATGAGGTTGTTCACGGCAAACGTGTTGAGCAGCCACGAGCGCACGCCGCCTTTCTCCATATCGTCCTGATTGGCAATGAAATAGACATAGTTGTTGCGCCGGTCGCAGTCGATATTGATGTCGAACAGTTCCTCAATCGCCTGCCGGTGGTTGTGAAACGTGCGCAACGGCATCTCCTCGCCGCCGCTCATGTCGTTGCGCACCCACTTCCGGTTGATGTCTGCAAGCGTAATTTTCCCCGCGCGGTAGATAGTATCCACCAGCCAAACGTAGCGATTGTAGAGGTCTTTTGCCATTATTATATTGTTTTAAATTTTTTGCAAAGATACTCATAAAAATCACCCTTTCACCACAGCCAGCGGACTCAGCTCCACTTTAATCTGCACTAAATCAGCCTGAAATGCCATCACTTGGGCGATGTCTTTGTAGGCAGAGGCGGCTTCTTCGAGGTCGGATTTGCCTCGGATAGAGTGGATGATGCCTTGCTCGTCTAATTTGCGAATTTCGGCTTCCAAATCCAACTTGCGAATGGCGGCTGAGCGGCTCATGAGGCGACCTGCGCCGTGTGAGCAGCTCATAAAACTGTCGGGGTTGCCCAAACCCGCCACGATGTAGGATTTTGTGCCTTGCGAGCCGGGTATGATGCCTATTTCGCCGAGTTGGGCGGAGGTTGCACCCTTGCGATGCACGATTACTTTACGGTCGAAATGCTTTTCCCACGCGGCATAATTGTGTGCAATGTTGATGATTGGTTCATATTCTACGCCCGGCAGAACGGCTGAAACCACGTTTTGTATGCGCTCCATCATCAGTTTGCGGTTGGCAAGCGCAAAGGCGGTGCAATACTGCATCTCCTTGTAATAGGCGTGCGCCTCGTCGGTCACAAATGGCAGAAACGCCAAATCGGCTTTCGGGTCGATGGTCGAAAAATACATTGCGTTCAGTTTTTTTGCCACCTTATTGTAATGTTCAGCCACCTGCAAGCCCAAATTGCGACTGCCAGAGTGAATCATCAGCCACAAATAACCGTCGTTGCAGCGTTGCAATTCGATGAAATGATTGCCGCCGCCGAGCGTGCCAATCTGCTTGAGAGCCGACCCATATTGTCGCTTCACAATCAGCAATTCGTCTATGTTAAAGTTCTGTGGCATAAGGCTTTCGTCCTGCCGTTCTTTATGGTGGTCAAAACCGAGCGGAACCGTTCCGCGAATGCCGCGCATAATCGCAGTCAAATGTTCACGTTGCAATGTTTCAACGCGGATATTGGTTTTGAGGGCGCACATACCACAGCCAATGTCCACCCCCACCGCATTGGGCACAATCACGTTGTCGGCAGCCAGCACCCCACCAATCGGCATCCCATAGCCTTGATGCGTATCGGGCATCAAGCAGATATGGCTCACGGCAAACGGCAAATTAGCCAAATTGCGCGCCTGTTCCAAAGAGCCCTGCTCCGGCTCGTCCAACCACATTTTGATTGGGAGATTCTCTGTTGCTATTACTTTTTGCATAATGTATAAATTAAATTTCTGCAAAGGTACGATTAACTTGTGCAAAACTGCGGCATAAGGTGATGAATTTTTTCGTTCATATCATTCATTTATTAAATTTTTCCCGCTATTGCAATAGAAAAAT
>BNTT01000249.1 GCA_025996815.1 Bacteroidia bacterium | reverse complement strand
AACTTCCCTAAGAGCGGAAGATCCCCAAGAAGCTAAAATCGCCTTAAATGGCGTGGTGTCTGATGTGGATGGTCCAATCATCGGAGCCGGTGTGAATGAAAAAGGCAATGCCGGTAACGGAGCTGCCATCGATGTGGACGGGCGATTTCCCCATTAGGATGTCGTCCGATGCTGTGTTGTAAACAATCGTTTCACAAAGGTTAAGCCCTGTGCCTAATAAAAATTGGGGCAAAAATTTAATTTTTTATTTATATGAAAAAAAATCTATTTAAGAAAGCAGGAAATTTCCTGCTGCTGGGCGGTATGCTCTTTGGAGCAATGCTAATGAACAGTCAAAACTTGTATGTTTATTATGCTGCAAGCAGTCCGGCAAGTGAGTCATTCTTATTGGATGACGTGCAGGAACTGACATTTTCAGGTTCCAATTTAGTGGTAAACAAAAAGTCCGGCGCCCCGGTAACGTTTACTGATCTGAAATTTTTCGCTTTGAAAAATTTCGATTCACCATCAGGTGTCGCACCTCGCTTGTATGTTGATTATACTGCAAGCAGTCCGGCAGATAGGTCATTCTTAGTGAATGACGTGCAGGAACTGACATTTTCAGGTTCCAATTTAGTGGTAAACACAAAAACCGGTGACCCGGTAACGTTGACTGCTTTGAAATTTTTCGCTTTGAGAAATTTCGATTCACCATCAGGTATCGCTCCTAACACAGCTGAGGCGGCGATAAGTGTGTATCCCAATCCTACGGTGGCAGATGTAATCGTACACAGTACGACAACCATTACCGGTTTGGGATTGTACAATCTTCAGGGACAAAAGTTATTGCAACTTTACCCGGAATCTTTGGAAGCAACAATACCGCTGGCGTCTTATCCGTCCGGCTTGTATCTGCTGCAAGTAGCTGATGAATCAGGAATTACAATTAAAAAAATCATTAAAAATTAAACAGTTATGAAAAAGAAAATTTATTCAGTAGCACTCATGGCAGTGTTATCTATGGGAGCATACGCTCAAGATTATTATGTCTCTACGACAAATGGGGATGTAGTTCAAGTATCCGGCTCGGTGGATAGTGTGAAAATTGAAGGCGATGCCTTAAATTTTTACCAAGATGATGCCATCGCTAAGTCAATATTGCTGGCGAATGTGAGAAACATTAAATTCGAGTTCGACCCGCCGGCTTTAATTCCGGCGATGTTAACGGTTGCTGCAAGCGACCAAGTGCAGGATTTGTCCGGCGATGCGACAAGCATAAGCATTACCGTAGAAGCCAACCGTAAAATTAAGGTTACGGTGCCGGCGGAAGCATCCTGGTTGACTGCGACAGTGGGAGAATTGGAAGACGTAGACCCGACTACCGGTCTCGGTAAGGCTACGGTGGCAATCACTGTAACGGACAACACTACGGCGGCAAAAGGAAGAACCGCTTCGATTCAACTCGAATTGGAGCCTTCCCGCGACGGTGACATTGTGAGTGGCGCTGCGGCAAAAGCGACCATTCAGGTGAGGCAATCCCTGAAAGGATTAGTTGTTCCCGACCTGTTCGACTTGAAGTTGAGTGCCGACGGTACGGCTGTTGACGGTACCGGAAACCTGACGGTTGAAATCGGTCCCTGGGCACCGAAAGTGTCCTTGAACAGTCTCTACAACCGCTTCTATGCTACAATCGACCAAGTTGAGAGCGACAACTATGCGGATCCCTCCGGCTCCGGACCCGGCTTCGGCGGTCCCAGTGGAGATGGATTAGTAATGGCACAGAGATTTGGTTGGGATGTAAATCCGGGTAATTCCTTCTATGAACTGTATAACAGAGAGTATTATGCGAACGATGCTGACAAAGTCAAGTATTGGTCTTATGATCAAGATGGTTGGCGCGTACAGCGCACAGAAGGGAACCGGAGAATGTGCTACTACAAAATGCAATGGGGTGGTACAAATACCTCAAATCCTTTAAACCAGGCTGCAACAGTCGGTCAAAATGACAAAATTGTACAGGCGTATGAATCTGCTTTCTCCTACGAATTGGTCTTTCGTGTGGGTGAATACGGATTTAACGGCAATATTTTCGGCAACAGGAATCCGTCACACTGCGGTTTCGGTATCATTGCTGAGGGCGCGTCAGGTTCGAGCGACCCAGAGAGAGGCGAGATAAGCACCGGCGGTAGAATCGCTTTCGTCTACAACACGGTATGGGGTGGAGGAGCACCCACCACGGTTGATAGCAACCAGCCGAATGCATCAGGCAGCGAGGAAGGCGTTGTGGTTGAACCCGACACATGGTATCATGTAGTGGTTACTTACAACAGAAACGCCGCTATTGGACAGAAAGCCATAGTGATGTATGTTGACGGCAAGGAAATCACGTGGGTAAACAATTACGATGACCTTAAAAATCACGGTTTGCAGTTCCCAAGGGATTATTACGTCGGCGTGAACGGAGAGCACAACCACGAAGGAGTTGGACGCACCCCGAATACCGAGTATTTGGTTGTTGGCGGAGGTAGTCACATGAGTGGTCGTCCTACCGGAGGACCCCGTCAGGGTACCCAGATAATGATAGCCCGCGTCTATGGCAAAGCCCTTACTCCTGCTGAAGTAACGGCATCATATAACGCTATCAAACCTGAGTAATCTGTAGCAGATTAAATTGTCTTGAACCACGATTTTCATAAGATTTTCAAGATTTGCCAGGATTATAATCTTGGCAAATCTTGAAAATCTTATGAAAATCGTGGTTCAAGATAATTTATTTTTGTGGTTCTACTGGAAATTGTATTGCGGTTGCCCTGTATTAAAAAAAAGTTGTATATTTGCGGCGTGAAATTGAAAAATCATTGTATCAAATGGTAAAGTTAAAGTTTTTATGAATATAAACAATAATTTAATTTTTATAGTATGAAACATTTTCGTAAATGCAGTAATGTGGTGATGGCTTTTATGGCTATCAGTCTGATGTTCGGTGCTTGTAAAGACAAAGACGTGCCGGAAGTCGTGC
>BNTT01000248.1 GCA_025996815.1 Bacteroidia bacterium | reverse complement strand
GCGTTGGTCTATCCCGACATCGAGTTTTCGCTGGTGCACAACGACAAAGAGGTGTTTGCATTGCCTGCGGCGGGACTGAAACAGCGCATCGGTATGCTCGTGGAGCGGAAAATGACGCAATCGCTGATTCCTGTCAACGTGGATACCTCGGTGCTCAATATCTCCGGCTTCGTGGGTGCGCCCGAATCGAGCAGACAGCGGGGAGCGCATCAGTATTTTTTTGTCAACGGACGATATATGCAGCATTTTTATTTCCAAAAGGCTGTGATGCAGGCTTATGAGCCGTATATTCCCGCGGGAGACAAGCCCAACTATTTCATTTATCTGAAAACTGCCCCTGCCAATATCGACGTGAATATCCATCCGACGAAGACGGAAATCAAGTTTGAAAACGAGCCTGCGCTGTTTCAAATCATTATGTCGGCGGTCAAAGAGGCTTTTTCGACGATGCCGGCATTGAACTTCGACCGCGCGGAGGTGATTGGCGGCGATTTCCCCATTTTTACGGGGCAACAGACCCACTCGCCCGCTCCGGTGGTGGATTATCGCTCCAGTTATAACCCATTTAAAGAGAAAACAAGTTACGACCGCCCTCAAATCAATTGGGAACGGTTGTATCAGAAGAATAATGAGGAGGCGGATTTGTTTGACACGCCGGCGGCAACCGCAGAGGCAACGCAGACGCTGTCGCCCACCCCACAAACCCAAGCCGCCGAAACGCACAAAGTCATTCAATATGGTCGCTACCTCGTTACCGCCCTCAAATCGGGGCTGGCGATTATCGACCGGCGGCGGGCGCACATCCGCATCCTGTTTGACGACTACACCCGGCGGATAACTCAGCGGCAGGGTGTTTCCCAAAAACTGCTGTTTCCCGAAATCATCAAGTTTACGCCCAAAGAAGCCACGGTGGTGCCTCACATTTTGGAAGATTTGTCGTTCATCGGCTTCGATTTGGCAGACCTTGGCGGCAATTCCTACTCCGTGAACGGTATGCCGGGCGGCGTGGAAAATGTGCCCGCGCAGGAAACGCTGCAAGCGATGATTGCGGAGGTATTGGAAAGCGACACCATCGGGGAACATAGCATTCTGCCGTCGCGGGCAAAGGCGTTGGCGTTGGCATTAGCCAAAAAAACCGCCATCCCGCACTCCAAAAGCATCTCCGAAGCCGATGCGATGACGCTCATCGCGGGGCTTTTCTCGTCCGTCGAGCCGGTTTACACGCCCGACGGCAAGCGCATTTTGTCGCTTCTGACGGGAGACGAGGTTGATAGAATGTTCTCAAAATAAATTGCTGCGCAAATTTCACATATTATTATTATTCACCGCTTGGACGGCATTTTTTGCTGCCTGCGATGACGGCTTCGACGACTATTCCACAAGTCCCGCCGATGTGCTGACTTTTTCGACCGACACGGTGGCGTTTGATACTATTATATCAACGATTCGGACACCTTTCGCGACTTTCGCCATCCGCAATTTGTCGGCAAAAACGCTCCTGATTTCGTCCATTGCACTCGAAAAGGGTGGCAATTTCAAAATCAATGTCGATGGGCGGGCGGGCAAGACCTTTGAAAAGATTGAAATTTTGGCAAAAGACAGTATTTTTGTCTTGGTGGAGGCGCAAGCGTCTGAAAATCAGTCGGATACACCCACTGAAATCATCGACCGCATCGTGTTTGTTACCAATGGCGTAACACAATCCGTTGTCCTGCAAGCCGTTGCGCAAGATGCGGAAGTTCACAAAACGCTGACTGTTACGACCGACAGCACGCTCAGCAGTGCCAAGCCCTACCTCATTTACGATTCTTTGGTGGTGCAGGCGGGCGCGACGTTGAGGATTCCGGCAGGCACGTGCCTGTATATGCACGCCAACGCAGAAATTCGTGTACAAGGCACCCTGCATCTGCTTGGAACAGAGGACAATCCGGTCGTCATTCGCGGCGACCGCTTCGACCGGACGGTGGGCATCCCCTACGACCGCATCCCCGGACAGTGGGGCGGCATCTATTTTGCGTCCGGCAGTTACGACAATGTGATGGAGCACGCACGGATACGAAACGGCACATACGGGCTGATTTTTTCGGAACCCGAACCCACCACCACCCGCTCCAAAATGCGGATGAACAACACGGTGCTGACCAATTTCAAAGGGATGTTATTGTCCGCCACCAATTGCCGGATAGCCTTCGACCACTGCGAGTTGAGCAATGCCAAAGACGGCTTGCTGCAACTGAACGGCGGCGAATACACGCTCGACCACTGCACACTTGCAAACTACTATTTCAGCGGCAGACAGGAATACGGCTGGGGCACGACCGACAATGCCACCGTCTTTTTGCACGACAACACCCAAGCCACATTTGACCACACCATCATTTGGGGCACCCACTACCTTTCGACCTCCAAAATCAACGTTGCACCCGAAGCAGAATGCGACCTTCGCGAGTGCCTCACCGACGAAGACCCGAAATTTCGCATCATTATGTCGGAAGACTATATCAAAGCTGATTTTATCTATGATTTTCGCCTGCAAACTGATTCGCCTGCGTGGTTGCCTGATGGGGGGTATATTGGGTGCTATGGGGTATAAAATGGAAAAATATTTTGATAATTAAAAATAAATACTTACCTTTGCGGCGTGAAAGTCGTGAAAACAAACAATTAAAAGGAAACAGGTATGAATGTAAATGCAACGGCGGTAGCTAACTATTTTATTGATTTGGCAACGAAAAATAGCGTTGAACTTCGACAGTTCGGGCTTATGAAGCGGGTCTATATCGCTCACGGGTTTAGTCTTGCTTTGCTTGACAAGTCGGCTCTTGACCCTCGTTATGATGTGGTAGAGGCATGGAAAAACGGACCGGTTGTACCATCCGTTTATCATTCTTTCAAACACAATCAAAACAATCCAATCACTGAAAAATCAATCATCATGAAAGTTGTTGGTAATAAGTTTGAGGTTGAAACACCGGAATTGAAAGATGAGGATATAAAAAGGGTGGCAGGTGCTGTATGGAAACGG
>BNTT01000247.1 GCA_025996815.1 Bacteroidia bacterium | reverse complement strand
CGGTGACAACTCCCGATACTTCCCATGCTGTATCCACAGGCAAAAGTATCTTCTCTAATATCTGACTTCCCGTATATTTTTCCATGCCGCAAAATTACTACTTTCCACACAATTCCCAGTAGAACCAGAATTATAAAAAGTTTTCAAAATAGCGCGTGATTTTTTCGTGCAGATGCACCCTGTCCACGCCGTGCATATTGTGACCGTGTCCCGGATAGACGAAATAGTCGGGGTAGGTGCGTGCGTCGATGCAGGCTTTGAGGAACGTGAGGCTGTTTTGCCACACCACTGTGGGGTCTTCGTCGCCGTGGATGATGAGGAAATGTCCTTTGAGGTTGCCTGCTAAGTTGTTCATATTCGCGTAGTTGTAGCCGTCCGGATTTTCGTCCGGCGAGTCCATATAGCGTTCGCCGTACATGATTTCGTAGTATTTCCAGTCGATGACCGGTCCGCCTGCCACGCCCACTTTGAACACGTCGGGATGGCGCAGCATCAGGTTGGTGGTCATAAATCCGCCATAACTCCAGCCGAAAACGCCGATGCGGTTGGCATCCACGTAGGGCAGCGATTTCAGAAAATCGACGCCACACATTTGGTCGGCAACCTCGTGCTTGCCCAATTGGCGGTGGATGATGCTCTCGAACGCGAAGCCGCGGTTAGACGTGCCCCGATTGTCGAGCGTGAACACCACATAGCCCTTTTGCGCCATGTAAATATCCCAGCCACGCGCCCCTCCGAGCCAGTTATTGGTCACCAATTGGCTGTGCGGACCGCCATAGACGTAGATGATGACGGGATATTTCTTCGCGGGGTCGAAATGCTGCGGCTTCGTGAGGCGATAATACAAATCAGTGTGCCCGTCGGCAGCGTGCAGCGTGCCGATGGTGATTTCCGGCATCGTGTAGCCTGCTTTTTCGTAGGGGTTTTCGACCGTTTGCAGGCGTTCACTTTTGCCGTTGGCGGTTGCGATGAGGTCGATGTTCAGGGGCGTTTGCAGATTGGAATACCGGTCCACCAGATACTTGTCGGTGGCACTCAGAGCCACATTGTGCACCCCGTTGGCGGTGGTCATCTGCGTTTTTTTGCCCGTTGTCAGGTCTAATTTGTAGGCTTGAAATTCGGTCGGGGTTAGTTCGTTGGACACATAAAACAGCGTTTTTTCGTCTTTCGACAGCCCCACCACCTCCTTCACGTCCCAATCGCCGGCGGTCAGTTGTTTCAGCAATGTGCCGTCGGTATTATACAGATACAGGTGGTTGTAGCCGTCGCGCCTGCTCTGAACGATGAACTGCTGCAGTTCTGTCATTGCGGGCTTGACCCGCCATCCCCCGACAAATAGCAACGGTGTTTGCGGCTCCACATAGCGTTCGTCTTTTTCTTCAAACAGCGTTTGCACCTTTTCGCCGGTCGCAATGTCGTATTTATTCCATTGCAGGTGGTTTTGCTCGCGATTGAGTTCGGCGATGTAGATAAATTTTTCGCTCGGTTCCCACGAGATATTGGTCAGATAGTGGTCGTTGGGTTCGCCTGTTTTCAGATATATAACTTTCTGTGTGGCAAGCGAATAGATGCCGATTGTTACCTCGTGACCGGTCATACCCGCCATCGGGTATTTGATGTTTTTGAGTTGGGCTTCGCGGGCGGCAACAGCCACCAGCGGATAGTCGCCCACCATCGTTTCGTCCATCCGATAGAAGGCGAGGAAATTGCCCTTGGGCGACCAAAATTTGCCCGTTGTGATGCCAAATTCGTTGCGGTGCACGGCTTCGCCATACACGATGTGCGGATTTTTTTCGACATCGACGGCATCGAGGATGGCTTTTTCGCGTTCGATGCGTTCGGGCGAAAGGGTGGATTTGCGCGACAATTTTTCGCCCCGCCATTCGTCGGGGATGTCGGCTTTTGGCGCGAATTGGGAATAGTTTACACCGCCCGGAATGAGGTCTTCCAGTGTCAATTGTTTGCTCTGAGCCGTTGCTGATAGGACAATCATGCTAAAAATTACTGATAAATGATGTTTCATCGTCTTCTTAATTTATGCGATAACGCCGCAAAGTTACGCATTATTTTGGAAGTTTTAATCCTCCAACGCATTAAATGGTCAGGGCAAACGCATCAAAATTTAACAAATTTTAAATACTAAAACCTTTCGATTTCCGTTAGTATAATAAAAAAAGTTATGCAAACACCGATTAGTTATTTTACAGAGCTGACAGACCCGCGCGTGGATAGGAGTAAGGTGCATTTGATGGAGGACATTATTTTTATCACCATTGCAGCAGTTATTTGTGGGGCAGGAACGTGGAATGATATTGAAGATTATGGCAAAGCCAAAGAACCTTGGTTACGGCACTATCTGAAATTGCCCAACGGCATTCCCAGTCACGACACATTCAACCGATTTTTCAGTGCGTTAGACCCTGACGAATTTGAGCGCGCCTTCCTGTCATGGATAAAAGACATCTCAAAGCTCACGGACGGCGACATTGTCAGCATTGATGGAAAAACCATTTGCGGCTCGCGAGAGGGCAATTCCAAACGTGCGGTTCATATTGTCAGCGCGTGGTCAAAAGCCAATCAGTTGAGTTTAGGGCAAATCAAAGTTGATGAAAAGTCGAATGAAATCACGGCGATACCACGGTCGCATTGAGCGACGGAAATGCACACTCTACAACAATCTGTCGCTTATAGACGAAAGACTTGCGTGCGATAGTCAGGATAGAATCCACACGTTACTTCAAATCAAGTGGCAAAGAGGAAAAAGAGACACGGCTCTATATCACCAGTTCCAGCGGCGATGCAAAAATAATCGGCACCGGCGTTCGCTCGCATTGGGGTATTGAAGGAGGTGGTGGGGCTGTCGAAAGACGAAAAAACGCTGTTTTATGTGTCCAACGAACTAACCCCGACCGAATTTCAAGCCTACAAATTAGACCTGACAACGGGCAAAAAAACGCAGATGACCAACACAATGGAACGGGTCGTGGCAGTGTAAAGCATTTGAAAACCAAGCCTTTATACCCTTAATGTAGGGCTGCCACATATCACTGCAAACTGTTTTTACTGCCGCTCTTTGTGCCTCTGTAAGT
>BNTT01000246.1 GCA_025996815.1 Bacteroidia bacterium | reverse complement strand
AAGGCGCGCGCATTCACGGCATCGTCCGCGAATTGTGTAACGAAAATATCGACGTCATCAACTACACGTCGAATATCAACCTGTTTATTCAGAGGGCTTTAAGTCCGGCGAAAATATCGAGCATCAACACCTCTTTTTTCCAGACCTGATAGACCTCGCCGATAACAATCTGACCGATTTGGTCTTTGTATTTCGCAAAAATGGAGTCTTTTTGCAGTTCCAAAATCTTGGAAGCCAAAGCCTGCCGCAGGTTGAGCACCGCGCGCCGTCCGAAGCCTGCAAAATCCACCGCATCGGTGATTTCTTCGCCCACTTCGTAGTCGGGGTCAATCTTTTGCGCCTCCGTCAGCGATATTTGCAGGTTGGAATCCTTCAACCGGTTGTCGGCAACCACCTTGCGGTTGCGCCAAATCTCGAAGTCGCCCTTGTCGGGGTTTATGATAATGGAATAATTCTCGTCGGAACCAAACATTTTGCTGATAACGTTGCGAAACGATTCCTCCAAGACGCTAATCAAAGTCGTCCTGTCCACATTTTTGTTCTCCTTGAAGTCCGCAAATGTCTCAATCATACTGGGTCCTTTAGTCCGTGCCATACTGTTTTTTTTGTCTGTTTAACTTAAATTTTTAATAAAAAAGAGAGACTGCCTGCCTCCCTCCTCCTAAATCCGCTGCAAATATACGGCATATTTTTGAAATACGCAAATTTTTTTGCATTTTTTTTTAATTTTATGCAAAATTGTTGCTTTTTTGTGCCACAATTAGGGGTGGGGGTTATTCCACGGGAAATTTTCGGTGGTGTCATAAGCCCAAAGCCCTCCCGCAAACCAAGCCTCTAATTTCTCTCCACTCGGAGATTCTACATTTCTTGAACCTACATCCGTATTACCGGCTCTTACATTATTCCCATGGGCAGCCAGATTGTCGTAGATGTGACTTGTTCCATCTTTAAGAAAGTGATTGCCTTCGGCTGCCTCCACATAAACACCTCCGCCATTGGTCGCACTATTGCCGGTGATGCCGCCGCCAAACAGAGATGCGCGAGCATCCGGACCCTCTACAGACACTCCGCCGCCAAAAGCGAGACTCAAATGCTCGGTGATTTTTCCATCACGCATCTCGAACACGCCTTCTTTTCCTACATAAACTCCTCCACCAACATTCCCGCTACGTCCGGGCTTAGGCTCGCCACCAAGATTGCCCTTGATTGTTCCGCCTTGCAGTACGAATCGCCGCTTTTCTACGCGGACACCACTTTTCTTGTTGGCACTGATTTCACCGTTGTACATCACAAACTGATTCGGTGTCGTCGGTATTGTATCAACGGTGTTTCCCATATAGTAAACGCCATTTTGCCCGTTGCCAGCGATTACGCCGCTTTTCATCTCGAATATGCTGTTGGCTTGAACGCCGTTGGCAGCATTGCCGGTGATGAGAGCACTTCCCGACAGGATAACCGTGCTGCTATCGGCAAACACTCCGCTGCCTCCGTTGCCGCTGATTTCGTCGCCGCCGATTACGCCGCCGTCCATCTCAAACAGGCTTCTGCGGGCGAGATAGATGCCGTGGCTTCCATTATTGGAGACCTCGGCGGTGTTTCGCATAACAATCCTGCTGCTATCGGCATATACGCCATAGCCGCCGGCGGTGCCCATGTTGTTTTTGACTGTTCCGCCCAGCAGTTCAAGCAGACTGTTGTTGGTGAGGTAAACCCCGCTGCTGTTGCCGGTGGTGCCGCCCGTGATTGTTGCTCCGTCCAGATAGACCTCGGCACTGTCGGCATATACCGCACCCCCTTTTGAGTTTGACTGCCCTTTGCCGCCGGTCAGGGTGAGATTGGAGCCTAATGTTACGCTGTTGCCGTTGGCAATATATATCAGGCTGGCATAACTGGCTGTAGAAGCCATCTCGAGCCTCCCCGTCGTGCTTGTTGAGCCTTTGATGAGGAGGGGCGGGTAGGCAGGCTCTTTGTCGCCCAAGGCATTAAGGTTGGAAGCACTTATATTCACCATGTTCCTGTTGGACGTTGCATGAGTTAATACTCCCGAAACGATGATGGGAGTCGGCGTAACGGTCCAGATGTCGCCGTTTGTGATAGTATGCAGTTCATACACCCTCTTTATTGAGGCTAAGACGGAATCCATTGTGACGAGAGGGGCGTTTTCATGGAATCCGGAGTTAGCCTTGTGCCCCTTGGGAGCCGGTGCAACGTGCCACTCGGTGGGCAGTTTCACACGCACTAACGCTTCAAGGTGGTATTCCACGCCGTTGCTGCTTTTTCCGGTTACGATAATCTGTGTTGTATCGCCGTCAGGGCTCGACCCTGCTTTTTGTCCTGTTATACTCCATACGCCGTCTTTATTTTTTGTTACCGTTGCCACTTCCGCTCTGCCTACCACACAACTTGCTATCGTGATGCCATCGGGCATGAGCGGTTTGCTTTCCGTAAGGAATATCTCTTCGGGCACCGTCACCGTTGGTGGCTGGTCGATGCGGATATGCACCTCTACGTCGGTAAATTTGAGCGGTGGTGTTCTATCTGCGCATCCGAAACTAATTGTAACAATTCCCTTTCCTCCTTCTGCAGCCGATTTAGTAACAAACCGCAATTCTGTTTCTGTTATCTGATTGTCCTGTCCGCCGCTCTTGCCGATTTTAACATTCTTACTGTCGCCATCGTCTCTTAATCTCTCGGCGCCTGTTATGTTTATAATTTTCCAGCGGGTATTGCTCTTGACTGTAAACCAGTGTATTTCGTCGCCCTCTTCATAGGGGTCGTCCGGAAGATAGGAATCTTCCAAGTCTTTTGTGAGCAAAGCATAATTTATCTGACGCAGAACGATGGATTCCGATTTAAAGCCGCCGAAACCGGTATAAATAAAGAAATTGACCTGTGTCAGTTTTTCGAGAAATGGCGGGTCGGGAGCGGCATCTATCTCGTCCGTCGTGATTCTCGATGGTTTGATGGTAAACGTTTGTGTGCCCGGTGTGCCGTTAGCGGTTCCTTGGGTCATCGTCAGACCTCCATAGCGGGGGAGGTGAAAGGAGGGGGGAGGAAAAGGGGAAGCCCCAAACTAACCGGCAAAAGTGGGGGAACGGAAGAGCA
>BNTT01000245.1 GCA_025996815.1 Bacteroidia bacterium | reverse complement strand
GACCTTGTTTCATGTGGACGAGGTGCGCGAAACCAAGTTGGATGCTATTCAGGGCTATGCGCTGGACAGTCGCGGCTTTCGGATTCTGGTGTGGAACGACAAGGAGGGGATTTATCGCCGCTCGTGGAAAGCCCACGTCTATGACTACGATGTGCGCCGCAACTATCTCAAACCCCTTTCCGACACGAAAGGCAAGGTTATGATTCCGACTTTTTCGCCTGACGGACGGATGGCGGCGTTTGTGCGCGACAATAATATCTGGCTCAAGAAATTCGATTTTGATACGGAAATTCAAATCACGAAAGACGGCTCGGTGGGCAAAATTCTGAACGGCATCACCGATTGGGTGTATGAGGAGGAATTTTCGCAGACGAATATGCTGTCGTGGTCGTCCGACAGCCGGTTTTTGGCGTATTTGAAGTCCGACGAAACGGATGTGCCAACGCATTCTTTTCAAGTCTTTGACGGCAGTTTGCACCCCGATTTTCACACTTACAAATACCCCAAAGCGGGCGAAAACAACTCCCAAGTGGCGTGCTATGTCTATAATATCGACACGCGGGACACCAAAAAGATGCAGGTGCCGCTGGATGCCGACGGCTATATCCCGCGCATTGCGTTCACGCCGAACATCGACCAATTGGCTGTGATGACGCTCAACCGCCATCAGAGCCATTTCCGCATGTATTTTGTGAATCCCCTATCGACCATTGCCAAGCAGGTGTTGAGCGACAAAAGTGAGCAGTATATCCCCGAAGACTGGATTTTGGAAATCGCTTTTTCGCCGAACAACTTTGTTTACGTGAGCGAAAAGGACGGTTTTGCGCATATATATATGTATTCGATGACGGGCGTGTTGGAAAAGCAGGTTACGACGGGCAAGTGGGACGTTACCCGATTTTATGGCTTCAATCCTGACACGAAAGCGGTTTATTATCAGTCGGCAGAAGAAAGTCCGCTGCGCCGCTCGGTCTATAAGATTGATGCAAAGGGAGTTAAGACGAAACTTTCGGCGCAGACGGGCACGAACAGTGCCAATTTCAGCCCCAATTACAAGTATTTTGTCAATACCTATTCCAACGTTACCACGCCCAATTTCATCACCATTCGCGACGAGCAGGGCAAGGAATTGGTTGTTTTGAACGACAACAGGGCGTTGAAAACCACTCTGGCGGGGATGCGCCTGCCCACCAAAGAATTTTTCACGTTCACCACCCCCAACGGCGATGTGCTGAATGGCTGGCTGATTAAGCCGTCGCATTTCGATGCGTCCAAACGCTATCCGGTGCTGATGGCGCAATATTCAGGACCCAATTCGCAGGAGGTTTTGGACGCTTATAAGCCCACGTGGGAAAACTATCTCGCCGAGCAGGGCTATGTGATTGCCTGCGTGGATGGTCGTGGCACGGGTGCGCGAGGCACGGATTTTCGCAAATGCACCTATCTGAATCTGGGCGTTAAGGAATCGGACGACCAAATAGCCGCCGCACAATACCTTGCCAATCAGCCGTTTATCGACAGAAGTCGCATCGCTGTCTGGGGCTGGAGCTATGGCGGATTCAACACGCTGATGGCATTAAGTCGCAGCACGGGCGTGTTCAAAGCCGGCATTGCAGTGGCTCCGGTAACTGACTGGAAGTTCTACGACACCGTGTATGCGGAGCGTTATATGCGCACGCCGAATGAAAATCCGCGCGGCTACACGGCAGGCTCGCCCTTAGAATTGGCAGGCAGCCTTAACGGCAACCTGCTAATCGTGCACGGCACATCGGACGATAACGTGCACATTACCAACACATTGGACTACACCACAGCCCTCGTGAAGGCAGGCAAAAACTTTGAAATGCAGATTTATCCCAACAAAAATCACAGCCTGCCCGGCAACGACACGCGACTGCATCTTTACAATCGCATTATTAAATTTTTGGAGGCGAATAATTAAAAAAAATGTTTATCCGCAATCGTGCCACTAAATTTCGTTTTTTTTCTGCAAAGAGATTTTGCCAATTCAAAAAAAAAATTTACCTTTGCAGCCGATATTTGCTTGAATGAATGAGCGAATACGAGTGATAACATCTTAAATAATAGGAGATTATGAAAACATAAATGTGATAATACACACATTTTAAATAGGAAAAGGCGTTTATCTTAATTTTGGCACTTGAAATCTCGACAATTTCAAAAGATTTCCAAAAAGAAAGTGACTGACGTTCACGCTTCGGCGTGGATGAAATTCATTTATTTGGGAATCAGGTAGTCGAGAACCTCAAGTGCCGATAAAACAAGAGTTTTGTCCGCGTTTTTTTTATCTGTGTATTGAGGTTGAAGGACAAAAACAAACAAATAGTATTAAATTAAATAAATATTTACTTATGAAACAGATTTTTTTGACATTGTTTTTCTTAGTGAGTGTAAGCGAAATTTTCGCGCAAGACTCGATTCCTTTTCAAGAGCCGGTGGTGGAGAAGGAATATCCTTTTATTATACAGGATGCGCCGGCGGCATTATTTACGATGCGACAATCCAATGAAGATTTTTTAAGTCTTTATCGCTTGGGAGTGAACGAAATAAACAAAGCATTCTCCTCCAAAGTGAGTTATATCACGCAAGCTGTATTCCAAACTCTCTTTTTTATGCCACTTACACATGAGGAGGGGCATCGTTCTATCTTGACGAACGCAGGGATAGGGTCAATTTCAAGACCGTTTTTCAATGAATATGGGGCGGCATACGTCACCGGCGTTACCGACCGTACGCTTATTCATTTGAGAAACAACTATTTACCGATATTCACACGGATGTATATCGGAGGAGTAGAATCTGACTATGCCTTTCAGCTTCGCGAAGCCTCGCTATTGAACTTTGGAGATGAAAGTTTCCAAGTATTATGGATGGAATACTTGCTAAGAAAAATTGGCGTAGTCGGTTATTATACAATGGGATTGCTCAAAGATGATGCAGTGGTAGAAGAGGAGCCAAACGAATTAGACCGCGACATTGCAGGGATGGACATATATGGTGCTGTTCGCGCACTGCACAATCCCACGATGGAATTTAAACGCTACGTTAATTATGCTGATTTGCAGCCGGAGGAAATAGAATTTGTGAAGCGTGTCGGTTGGCGGTCGCTTTTGAATT
>BNTT01000244.1 GCA_025996815.1 Bacteroidia bacterium | reverse complement strand
TTGGTAGTCTGTTCTATCTCCTTGATTTGCGCGGCATCCTGCTCCGAAAAGTGGCGGTAAATAGCACGCAGAGGCTCTTTCACGGTCGCCAACGGCAAACCTTGCAACTGCGGCAAAGGCAATTCACACAAAGCGATAAAGTATTCTATTTCAACAAGAACACGATACCTAATCAGCGCATATTCCGAAAAATAAGCAGCCAGCGACTCCGTTTTTTGACGATACCGCCCATCCACGGGCGAGATTGCTGTCAATACATTTAATTTCATCAGTTCCCTACGGGGTTTATATTTTTCCGCGACAAAGGTACAACATTTTTTTGGAAAAGGGCAAAATATTTCGCACTTTTCCGAAAAAAGCGGCAAAAAGTTTGGTTTGCACGGAGTTTTTGCCTAACTTTGCACCGTTTCTGACAATATAAACAATGATGAGTAATATTTTGAACCATTTTGGCATCAAGGATGCCATCGACATTCTTTTAGTGGCGGTTTTTCTCTACGAGATTTATCGGCTGATGAAAAAAACGGGCACGACCACCATTTTTTTGGGCGTGCTCGCTTTCGTTGCGCTGTGGCTGGTTATTTCGCAAGTGCTGGATATGCGTTTGATGGGCGCGATTTTGGATAAATTGATTAGCGGCGGGTTCATTTTGCTGGTCATCGTGTTTCAAAAAGAGATTCGCAGTCTGCTGCAAGCGGTGGGGTCGCACAAGAGTTTTATGGCTCTCATCAAGTTTTTCCTGCCGAAAATGGGTAGCACCACAGACGGCAATCTGTCGTATGCGATGCCCATCGTGATGGCGTCGATGGATATGTCGAAACGCAAGGAGGGCGCGCTCATAGCCATTCAGCGGACTGTTTTGTTAGACAAATTTGTTGAAACCGGCGAAGAACTCGATGCCATTTTAAGCACGCAATTGATTAAAAATATCTTTTTTAAAAACAGCCCGCTACACGACGGTGCGATGATTATCGTGGGCAAAAAAATCAAGGCTGCCTCCTGTATTTTGCCCGTTTCGCAGCGGCAAGACATCCCGCCGCACCTCGGTTTGCGCCACCGGTCGGCACTTGGACTGTCTGAAGAAACGGATGCCCTCGTCATTATTGTGTCCGAAGAAACGGGCTGCATCTCAGTGGCTCACAGAGGCGAATTGGAAGAAAATATCTCTGCCGAAGACTTGCAAAAGAAAATTATTTCAGCAAAAAACGAAAATTTAACATAAAATATTAGGAACTGTTAAAATAAATGCTTACCTTTGTGGTCGCTATTTCGATGAAAACGAGACACATCCATATTATTCTGCTGTGTATCATTCTCTTAGCCGGTTGCAAAGAGAAGGACGAGTTCGTTGTGGAGGGCAGGATAGCAGGCGCAACCAACCCCACCGTTTGTTTTGTGACACGGCACGACAGCACCCCGCGCATCGAAACCGTCTATATGAAAGAGGGCCGATTTCGTTTCACGGCATCGTCCAAAAGCCTCCAGCCGGTCGTCATTTATTTTGAAAGGGGCACCAATTGGGTGACGGTGTGGGCACAAAACGGTCAAACAATCACGCTGCACGGCGATGTCAACGACCCCGAACAAATTCGGATACGCGGCAACCAGGTCAATAATTTGCTGACCGATTTCAAACAGGAACACAAAAACACAACCGAAACCGCGCTGGTGGCTGATGCAGAGGATTTTGTAAAAAACCACCCAACCTCCATCGCAAGTTTGGTGGTGATTCAAGACTATTTGCTCGGCAGCGCGCCGGAGAAAACGGTCGAAGCCTGCTTAAATTGGATTCAAAGTCCGGCAAAAGACGACCCGCTCTATCAGCGGCTGTGCGATGAAATATTGCAATTAGAATAAAAACTATTGATTATCTGCAATCATACCACTAAATAGCGTTTCCTGCAAGCAATTTCTGGTTTTGTCCCGCAGGGACAGCACTTTATTAACCGTAGGCTTCAGCCTACGGCGGGGCACTCCTCCTCTTCCATAGTCCCGCAGGGGACGGCACTATCAAGTGTCACCCCTATATTTGCGCCAAATGACATAAATAGATAAATAAAGCAATAACGTTCTTTGAAATATTGGACAAATAGCAAAATATTGTGAACTTTGCAGTGTGGCTTACGGAGTGTAGGCGAGCGAAGCGAAGCCGAAACGGAGTAAGCCACGCTGCAAAATCAGGTTTAATTTTTAATTACGATTTGTTATGATAAACAATTCTTCTACCGGTAAATGGGAACGTCTGCGCCAAAAGCAGCAGGACGTTCAGTTCGTCAACCAGCTGCAAGCAGGGATGAATTGCTCGCCTTTCGAGGCAAAAGCGATACTGAACTGCGTGTATGACGTGTATCAACCCTTTTTCGACAACTCTGCTTCGATGAAGCCCGGGCAAATATGCTTCGAAGTTGTAGCGGTCGAAAATTCGGCAAAGGAAAAACTTTCCGATTGCCAAATGAAAACCGTTGTGCTCACCTTGGATGCAGGAAGTGCCGACTTGACTGTGCGCGAAAAAGAGGGTGTTATCGGCTTGCGCCGCCACCGCCTCGAACGCATCGCCAACGAAGCCTTCCAACAGGGTGGACTGCTGACGGTGGAAGACATTGCCAATCGTTTGCTCAACTGCGGCGAGCGAACCGTAACGCGCGATATTAAAGCGTTGAAGGACAAGGGCATTTGCCTGCCTCTGCGCTCCACCATCCGCGATATGGGACGCTCCATTTCGCACCGCGAAATGATTGTCAAGCTGTGGCTTTTGGGAAAAGAATTTTCCGAAATCTCACGCCAAACCAATCATTCCGTCGAAGCGATTGCCAACTATGTTGAGAAATTCAAGCGCGTAATTTGCCTTGCAAAAGACAATCACGAAATCAATACAATTGCCTTTCTTGTAAAGATTTCCGTGTCGCTGGCACAGCAATATTACCACTTGTATCAAACATTGGATATCGTGCCTTTTCGTGAAAAAGAATTAGATGAACTGATAAAAAAAACGATTATTCAACTCTAAAAAATTCATTAAAAATGATTGGTATAGGCGTTTAGGTCGCCCCAATAATTTGCTACCTTTGTAGCATGGAAGAAAGGATAAAATTTATGGGAGTGAACTCAATCAATTTTTACAGACAGTTTCCAACGGATACAGATTGTTATC
>BNTT01000243.1 GCA_025996815.1 Bacteroidia bacterium | reverse complement strand
ATGCCGCAAAGAAAGGGCACAGTTTCAAAGATATACAAACGCCGGATGCCGTCAATGGCGAGTATTTTCCTTTCCCTATCATTCGGCTGGCTGATTTGTATCTGATGTATGCCGAAGCGGTGAACGAGGCGGAAGGTCCTGATGGGCCAAACAGCGCAAGGATGTTTGAGTATCTGGATGCCATCCGCGCCCGTGCCGGACTGAAAGGCGTGAAAGAATCGTGGGCGACGTATTCAAACCGCTCAACGAAACCTGCCTCGCAATCTGGTTTGCGCGACATTATCCGTCAGGAGCGAAACATCGAACTGGCTTTGGAAGGCAAACGCTTTTGGGACATCCGCCGCTGGCAACAAATCGATGTGATGAATGAACTGCCGAAAGGCTGGACTATTTTGGGCGAAACAAAGGAGGATTTCTACAATGTGCGCCCTGTTTCCGTGTATAAGGCTACTTTTTCGATTAAAGACTATTTCTGGCCTATCAGGGAGTCTAATCTGTCGGTAAACAGTAATCTTATCCAAAATTATGGATGGTGATGAGTAAATTAAAAATTATGAATTAAAAATTAAAAATTGACTGATATGAAACGTTATATTTTTATGTTGATTGTGGGTTTGTGCGGCGCATTGGTGTCGTGCAGCGAAGAACCTGTTGGGCAACAGCCGAATGACAGTGAGGCACCGGGTCCGGTGACCAACTTGACAGTGAAACGGAGTATCGCCGGAGGGGCTATTCTTTCTTACACACTGCCCGACGCTCCAGACCTTCTGTATGTGAAGGCTGAATTTGAGCGGAACGGCAAATTGTGCGAAACGCGCGCTTCCATGTATGTGGATACCCTGAAAATTGAAGGCTTTGGCGATACCAAGCTGCACGAGGTGAGGGTGGTTGCCGTTGACCGGAGTAGAAATGAGTCGTTGGTTGAAAAGGTAGATATCACGCCGGAAACGCCTCAAGTGCTCCATGTGGGAGCAACCCTTGACTTGATGCCCGACTTCGGCGGCGTTCACGCCTATTGGGAAAATCCTGCCCGCGCCGAAGTGTCTGTGGTGCTTCTGATGAAGGACAACAATAATGAGTATGTGCCGCTTGAAACTTTTTACAGTTCGATGGCGTCCGGCGAAGGTGCCGTGAGGGGGATGGATACGCTATCGGCTGATTTCGGCATCTATGTGCAGGACCGGTGGGAAAACAAAAGTGAAACGCAATATTTCACATACACCCCCATTTTTGAAACACTTTTTGACCGCAATAGATTCTCCGGTGTAGAGAGTCAAGGCGATGCGCCTACCGGTGCGGGATGGGTCATAAGCAGGATATGGGACGGCACGAAAGGTGCTGAACAGGGCTACAGTTCCATGGGTGGCACCGGTGTGTGGCCACATTCTATTTCGATGGACATAGGCGTTGTCGGACGCATCAGCCGTATCAGATTGTATCAACGACTGGGAAACAGCAAAGAATATGTCTTTGCCGAAGGAAATCCGCGTCTGTTTGAGATATGGGGATGTGAAAACTTTAATCCGGACGGCGACTGGAGCAAGTGGACACTCATGGCGAGTTGCGAATCAATCAAACCCTCGGGATTTCCCATGGGCGAGAACAGCAATGAGGATATAGACAGGGCTACGAATGGCGAAGACTTTATTATTCCGCCAACGGCACCCGCAGTGCGCTATCTCCGCATCAAAGTTACTAAGACATGGGCAGGAGGCGACAATTTTCAGATATGTGAATTGGAGGTTTTTGGTGATAACAGATAGTTCAATTACGAATTACGAATTAAAAATTACGAATTAAAAATTATGAATTTTATGAAAAAGAGAAATATTTTTGCGGCGGGTGTCGTGCTATTGATGGCTGTCGTGGGGTCTTGTTCTGAAATGAACGAGTTGAGCGACCGGTTTCTTGACGAGGGAGAAATCATCTATGCTGCCAAAGTTTATGACGCAGTTGCCCTCACGGGGAAAGAAAGGATACAGTTGAATGTTTCGGTAGAAACCCAGCGAATCGAAACGGTGCGCGTTTATTGGAACAATAACGAGGGTTCCATTGATTCCATTGATATAAATGTTGCCGGACGAACCGGAGTGTTCAAGGAAATGCTTGAACCGATGCCTGAAAACGGCTACATCTTCCAATTGATTAGTTTCGACAAGTTTGGAAACCGCTCGCTGCCGGTGGAGGCGACCGGAGAGTCGCTCGGTGAAAACTACCAAAGTGGATTGCTGAATCGCAACATCAACAGTTTAGGAATCAATACGGACTTGGAAAAGGAAGTTGCATGGGGTAGCATTGATACGGAACGAGGGGCAAAGTATTCCGAGGTCTTGTACAATGGAATAACGTACAAAATTCCTGCTACCGATGAAAAATCGGTTATTTCGGGCTACATGGCAGGCACTGAATTGCAATACCGCACGGTTTATGTGCCTGCATTGAGCATTGATACATTCTATACAGGCTACAAAGTGTTTACTTACGAATCCGACTATTTCAAATTGGCAAAAACAGGCTGGACAGTCGAGAATTTCTCATCAAATCATGGTGGAGACAATGTTGTTGCCCATATAATTGATGGAATTTATGACAACCGGTGGCACAGCACAGACCAAGGCAGCAACAGTGAATATACAGGAGAAGGCACCAATGGCTACCCACACCATGTTACCATTGACATGAAGAGGGATATAACAGTTGCGCAGTTTGGAATCTGGCCAAGTGTTTTTGACCTCAGTGCCGGACAGACAGTGGATAGCAGGTCGCCCACTTCAGTTGAATTTTGGGTAAGTACGGACAATGAAACCTGGACCAAATTTGGACCCTATCCGCATGATAATACCATAACCGGCGAGCAAATTTATCCCATCCCACCAACACTCGCAAGGTATTTCAAACTCATCGGAGTAGAAAGGACAGATTCCGGAGATGCGCCGATGGTTTTGGGGGAGATAGATGTTTATATTCAATAATAATAAAATTTTTATTACAATGAAAAGACATCGAATAACGGTTTAGAAAACCATGCAAAATTGAAAATTGCATATTACTGCTGTTGCGTTAATTTTAAATATTTTATTGTAATCTATTGATATACAAATAGATATAAGCGTTCTTTGATTTTTCGATTTGAATTGACGTACTTTTGCTCAAAAAAGCAAAAAGTATGC
>BNTT01000242.1 GCA_025996815.1 Bacteroidia bacterium | reverse complement strand
TGTTGATGCTGTTGATAGTGCTGCATTGCTTTTCTCATCATTTGCATTTTTTTCTTTCATGGGATTGCGGGTCAAGCCCGCAATGACATTTTTTTTAATTTTCGACTGCAAAGGTAAATATTATTTTTGAATTGGCAAAACAATTTTCAATGATTTTGCAAAAAAAAGTACAATTTTTTTGCGAGATGACAAAATAAAATGACAAACATAATAAATAATTTGCTACCTTTGCAGGCAAACAATAGTAGATTAAATGGCAACAACAGATACAATTAAAATGTCCCGCAGGGACAGCATTTTATTAACCGTAGGCTTCAGCCTACGGTATAGAAATGCCCACATTGCCACTTCCCATCCCGTTAGGGATGAGTCGCTCGGTAGAAACGCCCCCATAGCCATTTCCCATCCCGTTAGGGATGAGTCGCTCGGTAGAAATGCCAGCCACACCTCAATTCTTGCATTCCGTAGGAATGCAACCCCACCTACACTGGTCGCATCCCTACGGGATGCGAGGGTGGGGCGCGTAATTGCGTTTTCTACCGAGCGATTCATCCCTAACGGGATGAAAAAGGTGTCACCCCTACGGGGTGAAGATAGAGGGGTGAGTATGTCTGTCCGTAGGCTGAAGCCTACGGTTAATAAAATGCTGTCCCTGCGGGACAATGAAAGCCACTGTTTTGTTGCCTGTAAATTTCAATTTTAATAAAGTATGAAACCCTCAAAAACATTGCTCTTTTTCGCAGCAGTATTGGTGTCGTTAGGCATTATCAGCGCGGTTTTTCCCAAGCAAGGTGTGGCTTTGGGTGAGTTGCAGTTGTATTTTCCCACGCTGGAGGATGTTTTTACGGCTACCGGCTCGGCTACTTCTACGGTGGCTTCGGAGCAGATTGATGCGATGGAGCGGGGGTTGTCTATGCGGCGCGATTCGGTTGCGGAGGTGGCTTACAATGATTCGTTGGCGTTTTTTCTTGACTTTTTTAACAATCACCCGTCGCGGATGCACCTTCCGAACAATAATTGGGACTATTTTGATGAATTGTTTGAGGCATTCGACGATTGCCGAGAGGCGCAAAAAGTGGTGCGCGTGCTGCATTATGGCGATTCGCAGATTGAGGGCGACCGCATCACGGGCTATCTCCGCCAGCGATTGCAGGAAAAATTTGGCGGTATCGGTCCGGGACTTTTGCCTGCCGTGCAGGTCGTGCCCACCACTGCGGTGGAACAGACGACTTCCAAAAATATTTCGCGCTACATCGTTTCCGGCAATTTTGCCAATAAGGCGGGGCATCGACGCTACGGCATTCTGGGGCAGTTGGGCGTGCCTGAAAGCAATGAGAGCAACATCACCGTGAAGGCTCGCACTTGGAAACAGAGTTTTGAAAACGGACGGAAGTTTCAAAAAATCCGCCTGTTTGTCGGCAACACCAGCCCCTATTTTCGGGCAAATTTGAACGCTGCCAAAGCACAGTCGCCCAAAGAGAAAACTGCCGACCCCAATTTGCCGGTCAGCGTGCTGGAATGGAATCGCCCCGATTCGATTTCGCAGTTTACCATCAATCTGTCGGGACGGGGCGAAATTTATGGGCTTGCCGTGGATGGTATGAACGGCGTGGCGGTGGATAATATCCCGTTCAGAGGCAGTTCCGGCTCGTTTTTCACCCAATTAGACAGTGTGGTGCTGGCAGCCATGTTTAACGAGTTGGACGCCCGCCTGATTTTGCTGGAATTTGGCGGCAATATGACCCCGTCGATAACGGGCAACAAGTCGGTGGCGGCTTATCAAAAGACTATGTCAGAGCAAATTGCATTTCTCAAACGGCTGTGTCCGCAGGCAAAAATCATCCTGATTGGTCCCGCGGATATGTCCACCAAAATAAATGGCGAACTGCAAAGTTATCCCTATTTGAAAAAAACGATTGCCGCCCTGCGTGACGCCGCGTTGCAGAACGATGTCGCGTTTTGGAATATGTATGACGTGATGGGCGGGCAAAATTCGATGATTAGTTGGGTCAAAAATTCGCCGTCGCTGGCGGCTACAGACTACATCCATTTCAACGCCAAAGGTGCCGAGCGCATCGCCGAGTTGTTTTACGAATCGCTGATTCTTTACTACGATTATCGCCATTTTATGGCAGCAAACAAGGAAAATATATGACTATTCTCGAAACAATCTGCACCAATAAACGCCTCGAAGTGGAGGCTCAAAAATCGGCAACGCCACTCCCCCTGCTGAAACGCCTGATTACGCAGCACGAGCGCGCCAAAATATCGTTCAAAGCCGCGTTGCAGCAGTCTGCAACGGGCATCATCGCCGAATTTAAACGCCGGTCGCCATCCAAAGGCGAGATACATCCCAACGCGAATGTGGCTGAAATCGTGAGCGGCTACGAAGCGGCGGGTGCAGCCGCCATCTCTGTGCTCACAGACGAGCAATTTTTCGGCGGCAGCATCACCGATTTTCAAACGGCGCGTAGCACCATTTCCAAGATTCCACTTTTGCGCAAAGACTTCATCGTGGACGAATATCAGATTTTTCAATCCTGCGCAATAGGTGCCGACGTGATTTTGCTGATTGCAGCCTGCCTGACCAAGGAAGAAGTTGCCCGCTTCGCCACCGTGGCGCACGAATTGGGGATGGAAGCCCTGCTGGAAATCCACAACGCCGACGAATTGTCATACATCCTGCCGACAGTGGACGTGGTGGGCATCAACAACCGCGATTTGAAAACTTTCACCACCGACATCAGGCACACCATCGAATTGGCAAACCAACTGCCCGCCGGCTATGTGAAAATCTCAGAAAGCGGACTCTCCGACCCCCAAACAGTCATCCAACTGCGCCAAGCAGGCTTCCAAGGCTTCCTGATGGGCGAAACATTTATGAAAACAGACCATCCACCGCAGGCTCTCCGGCGATTTATGGCGGATTTGGGATGCACGACAAGCAGAACAGAGTTACGCCGAAAAGCGTAAAAAAAGATGCACCGGACAAAATTCAATGCACCAATCTTAAAACCTCATTTTCACCTAATTTTACTCACAAAACCATCTCGTACCTTTGCAGCGAGAAATGTTGAGGAGTCGATTATTCACAAATTTTGTATTTTTGTGAGCTAATCGGGAAAGGGTAGAAAGATAGCGGCACCCAGATACGTTTTTTACGATATCGTTACTAA
>BNTT01000241.1 GCA_025996815.1 Bacteroidia bacterium | reverse complement strand
GAATGAAAATCCTCATCACCGGAGCGAGCGGTTTCATCGGCAGTTTTTTGGTTGAGCAAGCCCTCAGCGAAGGGATGGAAACGTGGGCGGGCATTCGCAAAAGCAGCAGCAAAGCGTTTTTGCAGGATGCCCGCATCCGCTTCATCGACCTGCATTTTGCGGATAAAGACCGCCTGAAACAGCAAATCGCGGCGCACGCTGCCGAGCACGGAGCGTGGGACTATGTGATTCACAATGCGGGCGTAACCAAATGCCTGCAAACAGCTGATTTTGAGCGCATTAACTATCTATACACCAAGCATCTGCTCGAGGCATTGCAGGAAACGGGCAATGTGCCGAAAAAATTTCTGTTGATGAGCAGCCTCAGTGCGCACAAAGAAGGTCTGCAAACGGCTTACGGCGACAGCAAACGCCACGCAGAAGCCTTCCTGCAAGCGCAGAGCAATGTGCCGCACGTGATTTTTTGTCCGACGGGCGTATATGGTCCGCGCGACAAAGACTATTTTCTGATGCTCAAAACCATCCGGAGCGGGCTGGATGTCGTTGCCGGATTGGAGCCGCAGCGGCTGACCTTCATCTATGTCAAAGACTTGGCGCGGGCGGCATTTCTCGCGTTGCAATGCCAAACAAATAAGGGCGGGATAAATCCGCACCCCTACGAACTTTCCGATGGAAGGGTCTATTTTGACACCGAATACACCGCCATCGCAAAAGCCGCCTTGGGGCAAAAACACACGCTGAAAATTCGCGTCCCATTGGCAGTCTTAAAAGCAGTGTGCCAACTCTCCGAAAAAATGGCGCAACTCACCGGAAAACCGGCGACCTTGAACAGCGACAAATACCGCATCATGGCGCAACGCGACTGGACGTGCAACAATGCGCCCGCCGAGGCAGATTTCGGCTTCCGCGCCGATTACGACCTCACGCGCGGCATAGCAGAGTGCGTCGCGTGGTATCAAGCCAATGGCTGGCTATGATTTGGCAGTTTCAAAAATAACATATACCTTTGCACTATAAAACGATAGAAAGTATGGATACAAAAACATTAGACAAAGACACACGCAGCAAACTCCGGTTTGCCACATTTATCATACCCAAATTTGCCGATGCCTACAAGATGGACAGGCAGGAAGCCTACCGATACCTGAAAAAGTACGGCGGGCTGGATTACCTTTACGAATGTTGGTGGGCGTTGCACACCGATAACCCCTTTTGGGCAGTTCGCAGTATGTACAAAATATGCTATAAAAACGGAGGGTTGCGATGAAAGTATATCACGGAAGTTATATTTTGATAGACGAAATAGACTTAGCGAAATGTAAACCTCGCAAAGATTTTGGACGTGGATTTTATGTGACCAACATCTTTGAACAAGCAGATTTTTGGGCGAAAAGAATAGGAAAAGATAATGATACAGAAGGTTTCGTAACAGAATTTGATTTTGACGAAGATGCTTTTGAAGACGATGATTTACAGGCACTCCGCTTTAACGAGTATAACGAAGCCTGGTTGGATTTTGTGGTGTCTAACCGCAGAAAGGAAAACAAAGCACACGATTTTGATATTGTTGAAGGACCTGTCGCTGATGATGATATAACGCAACGCATTGATGCCTATTTGGATGGTACCATTTCCAAAACTGATTTTCTCGAAGAGTTGAAATTTGCCCGCCCCACGCACCAAATAGCCTTTTGCACGTTAGAATCTTTGCAAATGCTTGAACATGCCAAGAAGAAAAAACGCACAAACAACATTGACGACCCCATTACTCAATCACTTGTGGCTGATTTCAATATGCCTATAAATCAAGCCATTGACGTGTATTTTGAATCAAAAACATACAAACAACTGATTGACGAAAAGACAGACCTTTGCAACAAATCAGTGGAAGAAGTCTACAAACTTCTTTTGACGGAATTAAACCCTTGCTCAGGCACTATTGAAAATTAAAAAAACGATAGAATATGGATACAAACACATTAGACAAAGATACACGTAGCAAACTCCGGTTTGCCACGTTTATCATACCCAAATTTGCCGATGCCTACAAGATGGACAGGCAGGAAGCCTACCGATACCTGAAAAAGTACGGCGGGCTGGATTATCTTTACGAATGTTGGTGGGCGCTGCACACCGACAACCCCTTTTGGGCAGTTCGCGATATGTTTGAAGTTTGTCGTCAAAACGGAGGTTTGCGATGAAAGTATATCACGGCGGTTTGGTCGAAATAGAGAAAATTGATTTGTCCCAAAGCAGGTTAAACAGAGACTTTGGCGCGGGTTTTTATGTTACCAATATTCAGGAACAGGCTGAATTTTGGGCAAGAAGAAAGGGGCAACGGCATGGAACCAAAGGATATGTAACCGAATTTACATTTTATGAAAATGCTTATAAACACTACGAGTTGAAAGTACTTCGTTTTGACGGATACACAGAGGATTGGCTTGATTTTGTGGTGATGAATCGCAATCCCGAAGTAGCCGAACCTGCCCACGAATACGACATTGTAGAAGGTCCGGTTGCCGATGACGACATTACGCAGCGCATTGATGCTTATTTAGAAGGAGCTGTAACCAAAGAAAAATTTCTTGACGAACTCAAATTTGCCCGCCCCACGCACCAAATATGTTTTTGTACCACCCGTTCGCTGCAAATGCTTGAACATGCCAAGAAGAAAAAACGCACAAACAACATTGACGACCCCATCACTCAATCACTTGTGGCTGATTTCAATATGCCCATAAATCAAGCCATTGACGTGTATTTTGAATCAAAAACATACAAACAATTGATTGACGAAAAGACAGACCTTTGCAACAAATCAGTGGAAGAAATCTACAAACTTCTTTTGACGGAATTAAACCCTTGCTCGGCGTAGCGCGGACGTTACGCGATAAGTAGGTAAGTTCAATTAGTGGCAGGGTCAACGCATTAAAATGGCTCTCTAACGTTTGATGAGGGTACGTTAAATGCGAAGGGGGGGAGATTGACTATGCAACCTCATTTTTACCTAATTTTCTTAACAAAACAGCCTCAGTAGCAAAAAGTTACACACCCTCCACCCACACCTCATTATCTCATTTTTTTCTCCCTTAGTAGCCAAAACGTGTCCCCATCCTCCCTCCCCCTTATTCCCTTATTCTATTGATGATGAGAAAAATAAGGGAATAAGGGAGGGGGAGGGTAATAAATA
>BNTT01000240.1 GCA_025996815.1 Bacteroidia bacterium | reverse complement strand
TTATAATTATAATTATAATTATAATTATAATTAAGAGGATCAGGGTCGTGAAGAGTATTAGTGTCCATAGCCGTGTAGATGGTGGCGGTAGCATTAAAAATAAAAAAATAAAAAATGAAACAGAGTAAATTTATTTCGGCTATATTATTAGCCACGGTGTTTTTAGGCTTTGCTGCCTGTGGTGATGAAGATGAGACAATTCCTCAACTGTCTGCCACTTTTGATGTTTCGGCAGGAACATTAAGTTCTTTAATCGGAACAAAAAAAGTCACGGACTTGAAATTGACGGGGCAATTAAACGGTGATGATATTAATACCATTCGAGAAATGTGGTGGTTATCAGTTTTAGATATTGGTGATGCGTCTATAGTCAGTGGAGGCAGTGCCTATTTTACTAACACGTATACCGCTAATAATGTTATTGGCAATGGGATGTTTGGGTTTTTTGCTCCTTTAACCTCTGTGATTTTGCCAAATAATGTAATTGAAATTGGATCGGGGGCTTTTGAAGGGTGTCCTTTAACATCTGTAACTATTCCTAACAGTGTGACTTTTCTTCACAGGGATGCTTTTCATAATTGTAAGGACTTAACTTCGATAACTATTGGAAGCGGTGTAACTGAGATAGCCGATTACAAGAGTACTATGACTTATGATGGATATTATGCTTTTAAGGGTTGTACGAGTTTAAAAGAATTTATTGTTTCCGAACAAAATGCAAAATTCTTTGCGGTTGATGGTGTATTATTTGAAAACGACAACTACAATCACAAAACTTTGCTCATATATCCCATGGCAAAAGAAAACACCTCTTACGCTATTCCAGACGGTATGACTAAGATTGGGCGCGCGGCTTTTTCTGGTAGTACGTTAACTTCGATAACTATTCCCGCAAGTGTGAGTGTGATTCACAATGATGCTTTTGTGGGGAACTCGAGATTGACAGAAATACACATTAAGCGGCAAAACCCACCAGGCATTACTGATGGTACTGTTGCAGGACCTTTTAAAAATGTCAAACTATTATACGTTCCGGTAGGTTCTCTTGCGGCATATAAGGTAGCAAAGTATTGGCGAGATATTTCCCATATTATTGAAGAGTGAAATCATTAGCCACATCAGGGGTTTTTCCTTGGTGTGGCTTCGCTTGTCATTGCGGGCTTGAGCCGCAATGCAATCAATTAAAAATAAGTATAAAAATTAAAAAATAAAAGTTATGGATAAGACAAACGAATTTTTGTATTTCATTGAAAATGATGAAGGAAAAATACTAGCGATTAAAATGGTAAAGGACTGGGAATCTTGTCAAGCCTTCATTTATGACATGAAAACACGGAATGTAGAGCAATATGTGGATAAAGGTCCTAATTCCTTTGAAAGAAAATTTTTTGCGGGATTTTTGCCCTACATAGATTCTGTAAAAACTCCAAAAAAGAGTAATGACCAAGAAAAATCATCTTGGAAATGGCTGACGGGTGCCGGAGGGTATGATAGAGAAAGAGTATTTGAGCATATCAATAAAAATGCAAATGATATTAGAGTTTCAACAACTTGGAAAGAGTCGTTTGAATATTGGGCGAAACACCTGGGTTATTTATAAACAAAAAAACAATTAAAATATTTTTATTATGGCAAAAAAACAGATTTCAACTGGCAACAGCATCAATGGGCTTACGCATGATGACCTTGTTTATTTTTATGAGTTTCTTACTGAGTATGAGCGTTCAAAAAAGGGAAATTGGAAGTATAAGACTATCCCAATTAAAACACTTGAAAAAGAATGTGGCTTGTCCATTAAGAAGCAACCCTCGTTAGCAAAGCTATATCCTTCAGGTAAGAATGAAGTTATCTTTTACAATCCTTCCAGTATTGTTTATGACCTTTTAAGGCATATACGAAATTCTTTCGCACATGCAAATGTTACAAGGAAGAACGATTATTATCACCTTGAAGACTATAAGGAAGTCGGAACGGGGGCACAAAAACAATGGAAATTATCTATGAGTGCAAACATAGACTGTGACTTATTAAAAAAATTTATTGACACTCTTAAAGCAGCAAAAATATGAAAACAAAAAAAATTAAATCATTGTTGGCGATAACAGGGTTATTGCTAACGTTCAATGCACAGGCGCAAACTCTTCCGCCGATTACTCTACATGTGGAAACAGCGGGAACATTAACCTCTCTTCTTTACGGCGTTGCCGGCATAGAGAAGATGAATCAAATTACCGATTTAACATTAACAGGTAATTTGAATGGCTCGGATATAAAATGTATCCGTGAATTGGCAGGAAAGGGTTATTTGGGGGAACATACTCAAGGACAATTGCGCATACTTAATTTGGCGGGTGCAAATATTGTTACAGGAGGGAATCCCTACTATTACTCTCCTAGCTGTAAGACCGATTATAACACCATTGGTAAATATATGTTTTCTGATTGTCAATTAACTTCGATAACTATTCCTAACAGTGTGACCACGATTGAGGATAAAGCTTTTGCTGGTTGCACGTTAACATCGGTGAGCATTCCTGACGGTGTGACCACGATTGGACCGGAAGCTTTTCGAGATTGCACGAGCTTAACATCGGTGACCATTCCTGACGGTGTGACCACGATTGGACTGGAAGCTTTTCGATATTGCACGAGCTTAAATTCGGTGACTATTGGAAATAGTGTGACCACGATTGGAAATAGTGCTTTTCAAGATTGCACGAGCTTAAATTCGGTGACTATTGGAAATAGTGTGACCATGATTGGAAATAGTGCTTTTCAAGATTGCACGAGCTTAACATTGGTGACTATTGGAGATAATGTGACCACGATTGGACTGGGAGCTTTTCGATATTGCACGAGCTTAAATTCGGTAACTATTCCAAATCGCGTGGCTAACATATATTATGCTTTTCAAGGTTGCACAGGCTTAACTTCGATACATATTCCTGATAATGTGACTTCCTTTGATGGTGCTTTTAATGATTGTACGGGCTTAACTTCGGTGACTTTTTCCGAAAGAAGAACTGAGATTCCTAATGCTTTTAATGGTTGTACGAGCTTAACTTCGGTGACTATCCCCGGCAGTGTGACTAAGATTGCTAATGGAGCTTTTAGCGGTTGCACGAGCTTGACAGACGTAGTATTGGAGGATGGTTATGATGAATTAACCGCCGACCATAGTGGTAGCAATGTGTTTGAGAATTGTCCCATAGAAAGAT
>BNTT01000239.1 GCA_025996815.1 Bacteroidia bacterium | reverse complement strand
ATTTACCAATACCCAATGCCATATCGGAATAACCCGAAAAATCACCATATAGTTGAAATGCAAAGAAAACAGTGCCCAAAGCCAGCGAACTCCCCGGATAGTTGACGGAATTATTGAAAATTTCATTTGCCATCGTGGCACAATTGTCGGCGATGACCATTTTTTTGAACAGCCCCCACAGGATTTGTCGCATACCATCGACAGCCAAGGCATAATCAAAAGTCCGGCGTTTGTAGATTTGTGGCAGCAAATGGATTGCCCGCTCAATCGGTCCTGCCATTGCCAGCGGGAAGATGCTCACAAACAGGAAAAAGGACACCACATCACATGTCGGCTCAAGTTTTCGGCGATAGACCTCAATCGTGTAACTGAGCGTATGAAAGGTATAAAAACTGATGCCAATCGGCAAAATCAAATTCAAAGTGGCAGCATGTAAAGGGAAACCAAAGAAAGAAAATGCTTCCACAAAAGACGTCACAAAAAAGTCGTAATACTTGAAGATACCCAACACGCCCAGCGACAAGGCACAGCAGACAATGAGAATCGCCTTTCGTGCCAAGTGTCGGTCTTCTTTCATCATCAATAAGCCGGCAACATAATTGACAATTGAGCAAAACAAGACAATTGACAAATACTTCCAACTCCACCAGCCATAGAAAAAATAACTCGCAGCCAGCAAAAAGACATTCTGAACACGCACATTTTTGTTCAAAAGCCAATAAACAGCAAAAACGAGCGGCATAAACAAAGCGAAATCAAGAGAAACAAAGCTCATATCAATAAAGTTTAATTCTTAATTTTTAATTTTTAATTCGTAATTCGTAATTTTCAACAAACATCCCCCCCAAGAATATCCTACACCAAATCCGGCAACCACAACATTGCCCAAAAGCACTCCTTCTTTGTCCGCAAAATACATAGCCAAAGGAATAGTGGACGAAACCGTATTCCCTACTTCCGACAGATAGCCATAAAATTTTTCGTCGTCAATTTTTAGCGTATCTTTCAGAAAATCAAGCATATATTGATTTGCCTGATGAAAAATAAACAAATCAACGTCTTCGTGCAGTATATCATTTTTGGCGAGCACCGTTTTCACTAATGAGGGCACTCTGTCCAGCGTAAAATTGAAAATCTCGGGTCCATCCATATACAGATAATCCGATGAATCATTGGCAGTCTGAGGATTTCTGCAACCCCGTGTTTTGACAATCAGTTTATCAAAGCCACTGCCATCCGTTCCCAAACTAAAATCCGCTATTGCCGCAAAACCCTCGGTTGAAATCAATGTGGCTGTGGCGGCATCTCCAAATATAGTCCGATTTCCTTTGTCTGCGGGATGAATATGCTTGGTGTAGGTTTCTGCGGTAAGCAGTAATACATTTTTGGCAATACCTCCCGCAATCAATCCTTTCGCTAAGGAGAGTCCATAAACGTAGCCCGAACAACCCAAATTAAAATCCAATGCGCCGCAAGAGGTACTTAATCCCAATTTGTCCTGAATGATACAAGCCGAAGTCGGCAAAATGTAATCGGGACTTTGGGTACAAAACAGGACATAATCAATGGTTGATTTATCCACCTGATGCTCCGAAAAAAGTTGTTCTGCTGCCTTAATTGCCATATCCGATGCACATTCATCATTTCCGGCTATGTGACGCCGGTTCACACCGACTTTCCCGGCCACTTTTTTTACTGTCCATTCGGGAAATTCCGCCACCAATTGCTCGTTCGTGAGGACTGTTTCAGGGAGGTAATAAGATATTGCTTTGATGTATGCCATTTGAAACCTGTTTTAAAGTAAGGTAAATCCGCCGTCAATCACTAAATTCGACCCCGTAACCCATTCGGAAGCATCCGATAAGAGATAGATAACAGCGTAGGCAACCTCTTCCGGTTTGCCAAACCGTTTCAGCGGATAACGCTGCATTTGCTCATCCAACTGCTCTTGCGTGATAGTGCCTTCCGAAAAAAGATTTGTCTGAATTATACCCGGATTCACGCTATTGACACGAATGCCCCGATTAGCCAAATCAAGTGCCAATCCTTTGGCATAGCCATTCACAGCACCTTTGGAAGCCGAATACAAGCTGCCGCCTACAGAAGAACAAAAAACGCCGGATATTGAACTTGTAAAAACAAGCGAAGCTTTCTTCTTCAATTTTTTATGTTGTACTAATTTTTGTGCCAATAAAAAAAGTGCAAAAGCATTGATGTCAAAAACATCCAATACATCTTTCTTCTCAACAAATTGAGTCAACAACGGACGATTGATGCCGGCATTATTCACGCAGCCATCCAATGGAGGCAAGGCATCAATTAATGTCTCCAAATCAGCCTCGTTGGAAAGGTCAGCCGTTATTTGTGTGTGATGCACACCCTGCAAAGCAAGAAAAGTTTCCTGCAGCCGTTCTTTATTTCTGCCTGTAATAATCAGTTCCCCGCCCATTTTGGCGCATTCGATAGCAATGGCTTTCCCAATACCGGAAGAGGCACCGGTCACTAAGATTGTCTTGCCAACCAACGAAAACGGATTAGACAGTTCAGCCATTTTTGGAAGAAACTAAATTAAACACATCCGCAATCGTAGCGGCTTCCCGTATCTCAATTCCGGTCACTTTGGTATTGTATTTCTTGCTACACATACCAATAATAGCCAATGTAGTCAGCGAATCCCACTCGTCCAAATCCTTAAACACGGTGGTCGCCTGAAATTCGCTCGCCTCTGTATCCTCAAAACAAGAGGCAAAATCCTGTATAAATTGTTCAATGTTCATAAAATATATTGTTTAAAAGTTGATTTATATATACATGAAAACATACACACACGAAAAGACCAACAAAACTTTTTGTTGGCTGAATAATTCTGAAAAATGTGCTGCTGTTTGGCTAAATCGCCAAATGTTAATAAACGTGAAAATCGGGGGGGGGGGGGGTAACTTGCTCATTATCAATGAGTTATGATAGCATAAAACCATCCGATAGAGCAAAAACCCTACCGACAGAAGAATCGCGAATGTCAATGAAACAAGTTGCATTTTCTCTTTTTTTTATTTTTCGGGCGCAAAGGTACAAATAAAAATTCAATATTCATAACTACTGCTGTTGCGTTAATTTTAAATATTTTATTGTAATCTATTGATATACAAATAGATATAAGCGTTCTTTGATTTTTCGATTTGAATTGACGTACTTTTGCTCAAAAAAGCAAAAAGTATGCATTC
>BNTT01000238.1 GCA_025996815.1 Bacteroidia bacterium | reverse complement strand
ATTTTTGTATAAATCTAAGGAGCCTGCAGGCACATACAGAATGTCAGCACTTATCGGATTCGCACCAAAATAATTCTGACTTATATCCGGCGGTGTAGCAGCAAGACAAGTTACAGATGTCAAACTATTACAACCAAAAAAAGTTTTATATCCAATCGAATCCATAGAACTTCCAATGATTACAGATGTCAGACCAGTACAATCCAAAAAAGCATAATTTCCAATGGAAGTGACAGAATTAGGAATGGTCAAATCTGTCAAGCCGCTACAACCATTAAAAGCATTCCCATCAATGGAAGTAACAGAATTTCCAATGGTTAATGATTTTAAACCAGTACAAGACTTAAAAGCCTCAAGTCCAATGTAAGTGACAGAATTTCCAATGATTACAGATGTCAGACCAGTACAACCAGAAAAAGCAACACTTTCAATGGAAGTAACAGAATTTCCAATGGTTAATGATTTTAAACCAATACAAGAATGAAAAGCCTTGAACCCAATGGAAGTGACAGAATTTCCAATGGATACAGATGTCAGACCAGTACAACCATCAAAAGCAAGCACTCCAATAGAAGTGACGTAATTTCCAATGCGAAGGGATGTCAATGTTGTTATGCCTCTAAATGGTGAATCGGTAGAAGAATCTGTTCTGCCCAAATACAAACTTGCTATGGAGTTTGTGTCAAAAACATAATGTCCACCAAAATTTACGGAGTTTATTCCATCTTCCAAAATTAAATCTGCCAAGCTACTACAACCAGAAAAAGCATAATTTCCAATGGAAGTGACAGAATTAGGAATGGTCAAATCTGTCAAGCCTTTACAATCACGAAAAGCATCATCTCCAATGGAAGTGACAGAGTTTCCAATGGAAAGAGAAGTCAAACCACTACAACCAGAAAAAGCAGAATGTCCAATGTAAGTGACAGAATTAGGAATGATTACAGATGTCAAACCACTACAACCAGAAAAAGTCCCACGTCCAATCGAAGTGACAGAATTTCCAATGGTAAGAGAAGACAACGTTTTTGTGTATCTAAATGGCGACCAACTAACAGATGCACTTGTCGTAGCAGATTCCCTTAGATTTCTACCCAAATACACACTCGTTATGGGGGAGCTAGTGCTGCCTAACATCCCGTCTCTGAAAGCAGTAAATGAACAATCCAAAGTGTCTGTTCCATCTTCCAAAATTAAATCTGCCAAGCTACTACAACCAGAAAAAGCCTCAGCTCCAATGTAAGTGACAGAATTAGGTATAGTTATCGAAGTTAAACTCTCACAACCGCTAAAAGTTCCGTCACTAATGTAAGTGACAGAATTAGGAATGATTACAGATGCCAAGCTACTACAACCAGAAAAAGCCTGTTCTCCAATGTAAGTGACAGAATTAGGAATGGTCAAATCTGTCAAGCCTTTACAATCACGAAAAGCATCATCTCCAATGGAAGTGACACCGTTGTTAATAATAACAGAGGTAATGGCAGTTCTATAACTATACCAAGGTCTGCTTGAGGTGTTGTAATATCCCTCTATAGATCCACTTCCACTAATAGTCAGCGTTTTAGTGCTGCTATTGTAAGACCATGTGCAATCGCCGGTTGTGCCGGAGGTTGCTTGCGCAAAAACTGCATTTGTGCCCAAAAGGGCAACGATAATAAGTGTAAATAACTTTTTCATGACTGTTCTATTGATTGTTTTATTGCTAAATGTATTTTTTCTGCATCTTTAACATTAGCCACCTTTTGTGCAGCAACATCATTAGATGATATTTCCGTTTTCTTTATGATTTCGTGGGGATAGTTTTTAATTTGTTCAACAGGTCGAGTCCGGTTTGTATTGGCCGCACAAACCAAGACATCCACCGATAGTTCTTCACAAAGTTTCATTATTCTCGGAACCGGATATTCGTAATCTCCCTCAGTGTAAAAAACAATTAGTTTTCCTTTGTAAATGATATGGGCAGAAAAATCCTTAGAGCTATCGCCCAATGCTTTTTTTACACTTGAAACACCTTTGTCCGAATAGTACTCATCGTACACTAAATTCAAGGTTGTTGTTTTTCCTGAATCGTCTTTTCCTTTTAACATAATCACTTTCATAACTTTTCATTTTTAAAATTTATATATTTTTACCAAGAATTTTCGCTGCAAAGTTACAACATAATTTATTGATACACAATAGATTAGTATTGCATATTTCGCAACACTTCCGTTGCGCATTGTGCAACGGAAGTGTTGCACATTATGCTACATTTCTACTGCAACAGATTGATTTTCAGCAAGAAAAGTAGAATAGGCGGCAAAAAAGTCGTGATGCAGAATTTCCGCGAATTTGAGCAGCAACTTTGTATCAATGTCCTGCTTTTTGAAAATCCGGTGCAGCGTGGAGCAGTCGCAGCCCATTTGCCGCGCCAACCACGCCACAGAATGCCCATCAGCCTTCAATGCCGTCCGTATCAAACCGCCAATATGTATTTCCTCTTTCATTTGCATTTGTCAATTTTCGGACATGAAAAAAGCGTGAACGAAACTCCCAATCCTATCTGTTCTACGAGGCCTTCAACTGCCTAAACAACCAAATTAATGAGTAAAGCTCACGCCGAACGGCGTGAGCGTCTTGACCTTTACTCTTGGT
Organism: Bacteroidia bacterium; assembly: GCA_025996815.1. Taxonomy (GTDB): domain Bacteria; phylum Bacteroidota; class Bacteroidia; order Bacteroidales; family Azobacteroidaceae; genus Azobacteroides. The sequence goes on along the minus strand of BNTT01000238.1, from coordinate 590 downwards.
TGTTCCTGAAATTGTTGAAGTTTCGTAGAACCAGACGCAAAGCTAAACGCTTTTTCCCAAAATGTCAATGTGCGAATTACCGCAAAAGTTTATGTCATAAATTTTAATTTTTAATGCCGACAAAGATACGAATTTATTTTGGATTTTCTGACTTTGGCAATGCGACACGGGTGCACGACAAATGTCCCTTTTTTACTTTCACCGTAGTAGATAGCCCGTAGGGCTTTCATATCAATAGAAAACAGGCACCCTATCCAACCCCATAGCCCGTAGGGCTATCACTCACCTCGTGTATGCCCTACGGGCAATGATTTCGGGGGGGGCTGTTTTTCTATTGATATGAAAGCCCTACGGGCTACAAAAGCCATATATTCCCATGTACAATTCCGAAAGGGAAAATTGTCGTGCACCCATGCGACACTCGGGGCAAACGCATCTTAAATTTAACAAATTTTAAATACTGAAATTACCGAAATGGTTGAAAATTCAAAAAAATACATTACCTTTGCAATGTCATTTGACAAATATAAAAGAAATGAACTATGAACGAATCAGATTTACCTGATTGGTCTTTTAGGTTGGAACACCTC
>BNTT01000237.1 GCA_025996815.1 Bacteroidia bacterium | reverse complement strand
GGGCGTGAATGAGAGTGAGATTAAGGCAATGGTGCAGAAAATCGGCGTTTCGAGCCTTGAACAGCTGATTGATGAAACAATTCCGGCGAATATCCGCCTGAAAAAGCCGTTGGAGTTGCCCGAAGCGATGACTGAGCGCGAATATGCGGAGCATATCGCCGAGGTGGCATCGAAAAATGAGATTTTCACCTCGTATATTGGGCAGGGGTGGTACGACACTGTTGCGCCCGCCGTGATTTTGCGCAATGTGTTTGAAAATCCGTGCTGGTACACGTCCTACACGCCCTATCAAGCCGAAATTTCGCAGGGTCGCCTTGAGGCTTTGCTGAATTTTCAGACGGTGATTGCTGATTTGACGGGCTTGCCGCTTGCCAACTGTTCGCTTTTGGACGAGGCTACCGCCGCCGCCGAAGCCGCCAATATGCTGTTTCAAAGCCGCTCACGCGAACAGGTGCAGGCAAATGCCAACGTGCTGTTTGTGGACGAGAAAGTGTTTGCCTCCACGCTGGGCGTGCTCAATACGCGCACGCAACCGCAAGGAATACGCTTATTTTCAGGCGATTACAAACAATTCTTAAAGTTAAATCTAACCGGAGTTTTCGCCGCCATTGTGCAATATCCGAATGCCGACGGAAGCATTGAGGACTACCGCCAATTCGTGCAGGATGCTCAAAAATCAGGTATTAAGGTGGCTGTGGCTGCCGATTTGCTCAGTTTGTGTCTGCTCACGCCTCCGGGTGAGTGGGGCGCGGATGTGGTGTTTGGCAGCGCGCAGCGTTTCGGCATTCCAATGTACTACGGAGGACCTTCTGCCGGCTATTTCGCCACGAAGGAGGAGTACAAACGCAGCATTCCGGGGCGCATCATCGGCGTTTCCAAAGATGCTTACGGCAAAAATGCGCTGCGATTGGCATTGCAGACCCGCGAGCAGCACATCAAGCGCGAAAAAGCGACGAGCAATATCTGCACCGCGCAGGCTCTACTCGCCACCATGTCGAGCTTTTACGCCGTCTATCACGGTCCCGATGGCTTGAAAAGCATCGCCGAGCGGGTGCACCACTACGCCGAATTATTGTCGGAAGAATTGACAAACTTGGGCTATGAGCAGGAAAACAAACTTTTCTTCGATACATTGAAAATCAAATTGGCACCCGGCGCAAATCTCAAAAAATTGCAGGAAGCAGCCATCGAATGTAAAGTCAATTTCCACTACTTTGAAAGCGGCGAAATAGGTGTCAGCATTGATGAAACGACCGAAGAAAGCGATTTGGGCGTGCTCATTTATGTTTTTTCGGAGGCATTGCCGCATAAAGACATGATGCCAAACGTAAATATCTTCTTGAACTTGACACGCCCTCTCAAGCCCCTACCGGACACATTTGCACGCAAAAGTCCCTATTTGACCCATGAAGTATTTCAAAAATACCGCACGGAAACGGAGATGATGCGCTACATCAAAAAATTGGAGGTGCGCGACATTTCGCTCACCCATTCGATGATTTCGCTGGGGTCGTGCACAATGAAACTGAACGCGGCGGCGGAAATGCTACCGCTCAACGACCCGCATTTTGCCAACATCCACCCCTACGCGCCCGCAGACCAAGTGGAAGGCTACAAGGAACTGATTGAAAACCTGACGGAATATCTCGGCACCATCACCGGACTGCCGGGCGTGAGTTTCCAACCCAATTCCGGCGCAGCAGGCGAATACAGCGGTTTGATGACCATCCGCGAATACCTGAAATCCAAAGGACAGGGTCACCGAAATATCGTGCTGATTCCGGCTTCGGCGCACGGCACCAACCCGGCAAGTGCCATTCAAGCCGGTTTCCAAACAGTTACAATCAAATGCGACGAGAACGGCAACACCGACATCAACGACTTAAAAGCACAGGCAGAAGCCAACAAAGACAATCTCGCCGCATTCATGATAACCTACCCCTCCACGCACGGGATTTTTGAAACAAGCATCGTGGAAATGTGCGAAATCATCCACAAAAACGGCGGACAGGTCTATATGGACGGTGCCAATATGAATGCACAGGTTGGCTTGACCAACCCCGGCAGCATCGGCGCGGACGTGTGCCACCTCAATCTCCACAAGACATTCGCCATCCCACACGGCGGAGGCGGTCCGGGCGTGGGTCCGATTTGTTGCGCCCCGCATCTGAAACCGTTCTTGCCAAGCCCCCAACTCCCTCAGGGGGCTTTAAAAGGGACTCCCCCTGAGGGGGTTGGGGGGCTTTACACCGTGGCTGCCGCCCCATTCGGCAGCGCAGGCATCCTGCCAATCACCTACGGCTACATCCGCATGATGGGCGCGGCAGGCTTGGCTATGGCAACGAAAATCGCCATCTTGAACGCCAATTACTTGGTATCGCAATTAGAAAATGCTTACGGCGTTGTCTATAAGGGAGTTAAATCGCGCGTGGGTCACGAACTGATTTTGGATTGTCGCAACCTGAAAGCCTATTCGGGCATCGACGAAACGGATGTGGCTAAGCGACTGATTGACTACGGTTTCCATGCCCCCACCCTATCCTTCCCCGTGCACGGCACACTGATGATTGAGCCAACGGAAAGCGAAAGCCTCGCCGAACTCGACCGCTTCATCGCCGCCATGACGGGCATCCGCGCCGAAATCGAAGACGTAGCCAAAGGCAAAGCCGACAAAGAAAACAATGTGCTCCACAATGCGCCTCACCCGCAATACGAGGTCTGCGGCGATGAATGGAATCACCCCTATTCGCGCGAAAAAGCAGCATTCCCGGCAGATTGGATTAAGGAAAACAAATTCTGGGTCAATGTGGCGCGGGTGGATAATGCGTTTGGTGATAGAAATTTGGTTTGTTGCCGCTGAAAGGTAAACAAAATTTTTGAAAATAATTGCCAAAAACGTTTGGTAATTCAAAAATTTGCATTACCTTTGCAGTGTGAAACAAAGAATATATATTGACACGTCCATTGTTGGCGGATTTTTTGATAAAGAATTTGCTAAAGAAACGCAATCGTTGTTTGAACGAATGAAAAACAAAGAAATTATCTTTGTGGTTTCAGAAGTCTTGTACAGTGAATTGGAGGATGCCCCACCACACGTGAGAGAGTTGTTGGAAGATTACGATGACGATTGTTTTGAATACGTACTTTTGACGGATGATGCCAGAGAACTTGCTGACAGTTACATAAATGAAAATGTGGTCGGGAAAACAAGTTTGGAAGATTGCAGGCACATCGCTATCGCAACGGTA
>BNTT01000236.1 GCA_025996815.1 Bacteroidia bacterium | reverse complement strand
AAAGTCCAAGAAATTCTTTGAAACTTTGGCGGTCTATTATCTGATATTCCGCCTGTTCATCGCTCAAATTGTAGTAGCGTTTGAGCAGCACAATTTTGAACATCAGCACCACATCGTAGGGTTTTTGTCCTGCATTGTTCGTTTTTGCGTGATTGAGCATATTTTCCTCCAATTCAGGTCTAAACATCTCAAAATCAATTACTTTGTGCAATTTTTCCAATGGATTGCCCAACTTCGACAGTTTTTCTTTTGCAAATTCTTTATCAAAAAGTCCTGTTTTGCCCTGTTTTTTGTATTTTGTATTCATATCCTTTTTTTGATGCAAAGGTACATATAATATCTTGAATATCAAAGCGTTGAATTATTAGAAGTGCCCTATAACGGGCTTCATTCGGATATAGCCGCGCGGACACGACCTTATGGCGGTATATTTGCGAAGCACAGACCTATCTATACCGACCATGGGATTTTTATCCATTACGACCCGTTTGGAGTGAAGGATATGGCTGACGGCGCAAATAAGTTCATCGCGAATTTGAGCTATTCACGAGGCGAGAGTACCCGGCATACAGGAGTTACACCGATATTCCGCTATTTGTATCAGGCCGGCTATGAATGGCTGGGGGCGGAACAAATATACGGTCCGGAAGATATAATAATGTCTGCCTTGCGGGGTACTTCAAGAGCGTATGGCAAGAAAGACTTTGGCTCGTTGCATGCAATGCAATGGGGCTCGCAGCCATTTACCGACCCCAAACATTCTTTACGCTTCTTTTTATCCCTGGCAGTAGCCTACATACATGGGTCTTCCCATATTAATACCGAAGAAGGGCTTTGGACAGATGAATATTCTAACGACAGATACACAAAGGCAGGTAAAGAACATCTATATGCGCAACACAGGATGCTGGACTATATAGAAACACATTCACGCATAGGTGAGCTAAAGACGGAAATTGCAGTTATGATTGGGCGAAATGATGCCTGGAAAACATTTGGTCGCACGTCACTCTGGTCACAAAAAGGCGATAAGTGGGCTTTTAACAAAGCAATGGAAAGTTTTGACTTACTAAAAGCATTCTATCCTGAAAACAATCTTGATTATTGCAGTACAGACGGTTTGTTTACCACCACTCCCTACGGACTTGTCGATATTCTGCCTATTGAAGCCTCTTCTGAGGTGATGAATAGATATAAAACACTCATATTCTTAGGCTGGAATACCTTCGACAATGCCGATTTTATACGCATCAAGAAATTCGTTGAACAAGGAGGCACGCTTCTCCTTGGTGCCGTCCATCTGAACAGTGAACTGCAACCACATATCCCTGCAAAATTCCCTGAATATGATTTGGTGATACAAACATTGCTCGGTAATGATTACAAATCGTATAAAACTAAAACGATAATTCCCTTAGGAAAGGGCAGTATCATCTATTATCCGGAGAATGTCTATCCGGCAGACGACCTTATCAAAGAACGATATGTGGAGGATATGAAAAATATCGCCTCAAATATTACTTCAAAGGAACTTGAAAAGGGTTGGATAAAACCTTCTCAAAACATAGATTTTGCGGTGTGGGATTCCGATAAGTTCAGAACACTTTATCTGTTGAATGTGGACTGGAAAAGTGCTCATCCCTCTCAACAGGCAAAATTGGTTTTGAAGAATCATGAATTTAATATAGATGTTGAGCGATATGCGATAACGACACTCCGTTGCCACGCTCATATAGCTGCTATGATGGACGGCAATACTTCGGACATCCTCAGCATCAGTCAGGAAAATGAGCAGTGTATCATAATCTGCCAGACAACAGGAGAAGATACAATATGTGTATTTAACGGGCTGACAGGCAAACAGGAATCAAGAAAAATAAATTCGCCGGGTATCCATCTGATAGAATTTTAATAAGGGCAACTGCATCAAAATATCGTTGAATTTTGATGCAGTTGCTTGTAAATTTGAATTTTGTTTTGTACCTTTGCAAAATAAATCAAAATAATTATCAATATAAAAACAAATTTTTATGAAAACAACAAAATTAGAAAAGAAAGTGTCCGTGATTTTTGAGCAAATCAAACGGATTGACGAAGATGGCAACGAGTATTGGAGTGCTCGCGAATTAGCCAAGGTATTGGAATATACCGAGTATCGAAACTTTATTTCTGTGGTGGAGAAAGCCAAAGAATCGTGCAAAACTGCCTCACAGGTGCTTCTCAATCATTTCGTTGATATCAACGAATTGATAATTATAGGCAAAGGTGCTGAAAGGCAGGTAGATAGCATCAAATTATCGCGCTATGCGTGCTATTTAATTGTGCAAAATGCTGACCCTTCAAAAGAGGTTATTGCGCTGGGACAGAGTTACTTTGCTATCCAAACCCGTTTGCAAGAAATCACGCAAATGGAAAAATACAAAGTTTTGACTTCGGAAAATGAAAAGCGACTTTTTCTGCGTAATGAGCTTAGGGCGCACAACACAAAATTGGCAGAAACAGCCAGTCATGCAGGAGTAATTGATGCGATTGATTTTGCCATATTCCAAAATTTCGGCTATAAAGGTTTGTACGGAGGCTTGGATGCGAAAGGGATACACAAAAAGAAGCAGTTGAAGCCATCTCAACAAATTCTTGACCACATGGGAAGTACCGAATTGGCTGCCAATTTGTTTCGTGCCACCCAAACCGAAGAAAAGCTAAGGCGTGCAAACATACAAGGCAAACAAAATGCAAATCAAACCCATTTTGAAGTGGGCAAAAAGGTGCGACAAACCATCAAAGAACTTGGCGGAACAATGCCCGAAGAACTTCCAATGACCGATAGCATCAAAAAATTAGAGAGAAAAAACCGCTAAACCGTAATGGTTGCACACTTTCGGTGTGCCGGAGGGGGAGAGGAGCACTTTACCCCGCACTGACAAAAAAATAAAAAACATTGGCTACCTTTGCCACCGGATGTTTTGGAGGTTTCTTTTTTGGGCTATGACACCTACACCGTGACAGTGGGCGACAAGGCGAATTTTGTGATTCCGCTCACACCGCAAGCCAACGAACCGGATGAAGTGACCATTGTGGCATTCGGTAAGCAGAAAAAAGAGAGTGTGGTAGGCTCTATCACTACCTTTGGCACCAACACCAACCCGTTGATACTGATTGATAATGTGGAATTGACCACAGCCGACTTGGCGCGATTACAGCCGGATGACATCGAGAGTTTTTCCATCATGGTTGCCATTAACGAAAAGCAGTTTGGCAAATGCA
>BNTT01000235.1 GCA_025996815.1 Bacteroidia bacterium | reverse complement strand
GCTCAACCATCCCTTTGGGGTCGGGAAATTTGTCGGGCTTGAAATCAAAATTGCCGTAATATTTCTGCCAATTGTCGTCAATCATAAAAACGCCCTTGGGGAAGTCGTGCTCAATGATTTTGTCGGCATAATTCAAAATATCCTGCTGATTCTGATTATACATCAACTCAATCCAAGTGTTGTATTGAGGCATCGAAAAAAACAGCGGGTCGGGCAATTTCCCCGAAGGCGGAAAATGGGCGCGACAAGCCGCCAAGTAAGCATCCCGCAACGTTTTTCCGGCAACCGTAACTTTGATTTCCTCAAACTTAGACTCCAAATGAATTGCCGCCGCAGTGATTTGAAACCGGAACGCCTCATCGCTCCAAATGTATCGCCCCTTGTTGGAAACGAACAGCGGAACAGCCTGATTATTAAACCCTTGATTCGATAAGTCGAACATTCCCGTCGATTGCAAATAAGGCATCTCGCTGCCTTTTGCCACGAAAGCCCCCCACCATTTTTCGCCCGTCAGAAAGGGGACGTCGGAGGTAAATGTTTGTGCATTGAGCATCGTTGAGAGGCTTAATGCGGTGAATAGTGTGAATTTTTTGAACATTGTAAAGTGATTTTTTAATTGTTTATTGAAAATTTATTTTAAAATTAGACAGAAATTACCTGAAAGTTCACATACATCGTTTTGTCGAGAAATGAGGGAATCGTATCAATAAATGCGAATCCCTTATCGGTTTTCAACACATTCGCCTCATGTAAATCGCGAAGCAGAAAAAAATGATTGTAATAGGTTGTATCATCTATTTGTTCATAACCTAATTTTTCCATATATTGTGGAAAAAAGTCATCTTTTCTGTGGTTTCTACCCTTTACAAAGGGTTGTTCCAATATAAACTGCAATCGGTCACGTTTTTTTGTGAAACCGAAAAGTTCGTATTTTGTTTCCGGAAACAGCGTATTATGGACAGCTATACGGTTATCAAGAAATTCAAGCGGGGAATCAGAATTTTGGTAATAATCAAAAACTTTTCGCAAAAAACCTTCCCGTCCTCTGTAAACTTCTGCTTCTTGCCCGCCTCGACCCTCAACGCCTTCCCATTTTTCTGTTATCTCAGTTTCATAGTCAAACCAAATATACTTGTGGTTTGCATATTTTTCCAACACGATTTCTTGCACCTTTTTTAGCGTATCGACCTCAGGCTCTGTTCTATTTGTCGCTTCTGCAAGTCCCACGATAAGGGATGCTTCAATTGCGTTTCGACCTCCAAGTATTCTGCCTTTCTCTGCACATTCAGGAAGTCGCAATATGCACTTATATCCCTGTGCAATTTCGTTTGCTGTTTGCTCAATACATTCATAATCTATCGAATTTATTGTTATCATTGAATATTTTTGTGCAAAGGTAATCATAATTTGCTAAACTTTGAAAAATATTTTCTTTTTGAATAAGCAATAATTGTCAAAATGGCAAGCGAATTAACAACACTTTGAACTTGCTGTTTGAAATTTTGCGCCCACGTGGTTCGTCATAATCCGATTGGTTCAACAATGAATTGTGGGGTGAAAACCTCCCCGTGGTCGGCGACCCGCTCTTTTGATTTGACTTGTTTGTCTATGTTGCTATTATCTGCCATTGTTTAAATGTTTGATGGCACAAAGGTATGAAAAAATTTGTTGACATAATAATATATATTAGTTTGTTTATATTTTATTCGACAACAGCATTAAATCGAAATACATCAATCGGGTTTTTAACTCTTTTTCGGGCGGCATTCCTAAATATTCTTTTTCCTGCTGCTCGGTCGAAAAAACATCACTAAAAGCATTAGATTCGTAGTATCGACGTGTTTTTTCGTTATTGTAGGCATCAACAACAATGTAACGACAACCACCTATGTTGGCGGAATTTGTAACCCAAACTTTGATACATTCCATCAAGTTTTTACCTATACCTTTACCGTGAAAAGCTGTATTCACCCCTAATCTACAAACTAAAAAAGCAGGATAAGAACTCAACATCTTTTCGTGAGGAATAAGTGTTGTAACTTTTTTGCGCCTGCTACCCGGCAAATGTCGAACGTCCATACTGGCATTGGCTAACGTAAAGGCACATACAATCACCGATGGATTTTCATTCAAACAATAGCAATACGATTTCCCTAACAACTGCTGACTATAATTATCAACATCGTTGTAAAAAAAATCGTCCAAATCTGCGTCACCACAAGTAAACGGCTGACATTGTGCCAGCTTCACCTTGCTAAGAGAAAAAACCGTACAAAAATCTTCAAGAAAATCCATTTTCGTTTATATGAAATTCTTTTTAGACCTTTCCATCAAACGATTAAAGGCATCAATTTTTTCTTGCGAAAATGCCATACACCCGCGGTGTTTTTCCGCCCATCGTGCTCTTTTTTCAAATCTTTCTGCTACCTCACCTTCTAAGACGGGTATGCTTCTTACCGGTATTGCCATAATAAATTTATTTTTTAAATGTTTAACGGCACAAAGGTACTAAATAAATATCATTAAATGCCATATAATTATATTGTGTTTGAAATTTTGCGCCCACGTGATTCGTCATAATTCGATTTGTTCAACACATACCGTTCAATCCTCTATTTTCCCTACTTCCCGCGAACTGCTTTCGTAATTTTTAAATGTTTTGATAGTTTTGTTCAGTACTTCATCTCTAAATACCTTATTATCAAGAAGTTTATTGAAGTCTTCTAAACTGATTACACATATTCGTTTAAACAAATCGGGGTATTTACAGTTAATAAAATCGCTTATATTTTCTTCAGCATAGTTGGAAATGTACATAAATTCCAACAAAGACGAGATAAAACAATTTATCTTTTGCCAACGTAATTCATAATCGGTTTCCTTTTTCTTCTGCTTTTGTGCTTGTTGCTTTGCCTTTTTTTCTTGCTTGCTTTCTTCCGAATCTTCGTTTACTTCGCCATCTGTTGGTTTTGAACTTTCTTTTTTGGTAATTTCTTCTTTTTCTTCCTTACTTTTACGAAACAGCGGCAAATGGTCGATAATTGACAAAATTTCAGGCTTTAATTGCGATAGCAAATCGGTTGAAAGATTATTGATGCGCTTAACACGTTTCTGAACTTCTTTTGCCGAAAAATCCAATGACAAGTATTCCAAATAATCCTGATAATCCAACTCTTTCATTACACCATCTTTCCACACAGATATGCCGTGCAAGATTTCTTCGGCAAAAGAAGTTCAGAAACGTGTTAAGCGCATCAATAATCTTTCAACCGATTTGCTATC
>BNTT01000234.1 GCA_025996815.1 Bacteroidia bacterium | reverse complement strand
TATCGTACAGTCATGCCTGAGAACTAACTATAGCACCAACCAAGGACAGACTTTTTTTATACCTTTTACTGTTCACAAATTCCAATTTGTTTTTAATAAAAAAAACAGTTCTCAAATCAGCCCTCCCTTGCGAGAGGCGGCTGTGCTAATTTGAAACTGTTTTTTTAAATTCATTTCTTTTTTTATATGCCAGCCTTGCATATATTTTCAAAAAAAGTTTGTACCTTTGCCGAGTATTAACGCCAATCAATCCCAACTTGGGGACAAACTTTTTTGGATTTCTCCTAATCGGGTGCAAAGTTAGAATATTGTTCTGTAATAAGCAAATTTTTACAGAACAAATTTGCGAAAATGGCGTAATTTAGACAAATTCTAAATAATGAAATATGAAAACAACTGTAAAAGAAAGACTTAAGGAATTTATTAATTCTTTAGGTATTGGTCAGGGAGCTTTTGAAAGAGGAGTTGGTTTGTCAAATGGGTATGTAAATAACATACGTGTATCCATTCAGCCAGACAAATTACAGAAAATTGCTCTAAAATATCCCCAATTAAATACGGGTTGGTTAATGACCGGTGAGGGTGAGATGTTGAAAAATTGGAGCGCAATTCAAGGATTTATAGACGGATTACGCGGAGATAAAAAAAGCAAACTTGAAGATATTAATTATAAAGAAAAATACTTTATGCTATTAGAAGAAAACAGTAATCTCAAAAGTGATATTATAAGTTTGCAACGAAAATTAGCTGATGGTAAAACTATCGTTGGAGAGGGGGGGGCAACTTCCGATGTTATACCCGGATTCATTCAAGAAACCGTTTGAGATTTTTAGGGTAACGGATAGACTATATTTTATGGCGTATATAAAAAAAACATAAACAATTAAAATTAAATTATCATGGATTTCAAGGATTCTATTAAGCAACTCTCCGGCAGAGTTGAACAGTTAAAGGCAAACTTGCAAACAGAGGAAGCCACAAAGAACGCGCTGATTATGCCTTTTATCAATGCGCTTGGCTACGATGTTTTCAATCCGTTGGAAGTAGTTCCGGAAATGTCGTGTGACATCGGGACAAAAAAGGGTGAAAAAATAGACTACGCCATAATGAAAGATGGCGAGCCGGTTATGCTGATTGAGTGTAAACACTGGGCGCAAAATCTCACGTTGCACGACAATCAGTTGTTACGCTATTTTCATGTGTCCAAAGCCAAGTTTGGGCTATTGACCAATGGCATAATCTTTCGCTTTTATACCGACCTCGAAACACCAAACAAAATGGATGAAAAACCATTTTTAGAGATTGATATGCTTGAGTTGAAAGAGGTGCAAATAGAAGAACTAAAAAAGTTTCACAAATCCTATTTCGATGTTGATACGATTTTGAGTTCTGCAAGCGAACTTAAATATACCCGTGCGTTAAAGGAAGTGTTCAGTAAGGAATTTTTCAATCCATCCCCCGAACTTGTTAAACTATTTGCAAAACAGGTATATGACGGAATTATTACCACTAAACTACTCGAACAGTTTACCGAATTAGTACGAAAATCAATATCGGGTTTTATCAGCGATACAATCTCAGAGAGGCTTAAAACGGCTCTCAAAACGGAAATGACAGAGGCTAATTCCGAAGTTACAGAAGAAAAAAACATCGAAAGTGCGCCAAAAGAAAAGAACGTTGAAACAGTTTTAAATTTTAAAAATATAGTTATGGAACTTACAAAAAAACAGATTGTTACATTTGAACAAATGGATTTTGATTTAGAGGTAATGATTAAGGATATTAAAGACTTGACCGTCACACTCAAGTTGTGGAGTATAAGGCGACAAATTGAGGCGGTTTTGAAATGTGCATCAAAAAAAACGACTCAAAAAAATCAAAAAAAAGTGTTGATTACAAAGAATGTTATCAGGCTACATTGGCAGAAAATGAGAATCTAAAATGCTATGTAATAGAGGCAATGCGTATTTTGGATAGGTGTGGAATCAAATAACAAAAGTATAGTTATGAATAGAATAATTATTGAAGGCGAAACGTATCAGTACAGCCGCAAAGAGGTAGCGGAAGCAATTCATGTGCACCCCAACACGGTGGATAATATTCTCCGGAATGGAAAACATCATCCGAAGTTTTGGCGGGTGATGCGAGCGATTGCACGTAAACACGGTTTAGACGAAACGAAGTTATGAATGAATTGCAACTATACGAATGGAAAAACATCTGCCTTGAGATGTCGAAACTGGGTGCCGCAAGCCTTGCAAAAATGATTGCGCCTGCCAAAGACAACATGTCGCAACGCGAAGCCTACCGCACATTCGGTGAAGCCCGCGTTAAGAACTGGGTGCGGCGCGGTATGCTGAAGGTCATTCGTAATGGTGAAACGGAAAATTCGAAAAAGTTATACTCTTACGAAGAGATGATTGGAATAGAAACTGCAGAAAAAATGTACAACATAAACAGTAAAAAAATATGACACGTTTAGACATCGAAATTGTCCAAAAAGAGGACTGCATCATTGTAAAAAGCGAAAAGAACTTTTTCTCTTTTTCGCGAAATCACACGGGGCAAATTAAAGCGTTTTGCACCACCGATTTCAACTCCGCCATTGTAACGGATATTATCCTGTCGGGCATCGCCAGCATTATGGGCTGGGGAGGTGGAACCCTCACGATGTCAGCCAAATTTGGCTACAACACCGAAAAGATGACGGAAGTAGTAATAGCAATCTTTGAAAAATTTGATTTGTGATGAAAAGATATGTTATAGCAGGATTCCCCGGTGTTGGCAAAACAACACTTGCAAATAAGTACCCCAACTTGTTTGCCGATGTTAAGTTTGGCAAAAATTACATCGGAAAAACTGAAACTGAATGTGATACAAATTTCATTAGCAACATTAAAGCAGCTTTGAAAGACGGTAAAATCCCGTTGAGTTCCGGCAATGTCGAAGCCATCAAAAGTTACGTGAATGCAAAATTAACTGTTTTGCTGGTTTATCCTCTCGAAGGAAGTCGTAAGGAATATTTTAAAAGATATTTGAATAGACCCGATGAGAAGCAATGGGTGAGATATAACATTTTATCTTTTGATTCAAAAGTTGAAATAATAAACAATATGAACTTTAAAAACATCTTCAAAGTTGTTTTATCCGAAAAACAAACGCTTGAGGATTTTGTAAGCACATTTATTAATTTGAAAAAGCAATGAAACGACTAATTAACATCATCGGCGTAATTGCCTTGTGTGGCATCTTGCTCAAACTGAGCTATGTGTTTGTGTTCCTTTTTGGGGAACTTGACAACAACAGCCTTATATCGC
>BNTT01000233.1 GCA_025996815.1 Bacteroidia bacterium | reverse complement strand
ATAAATTTGTGTCAAAAATCCAACTGCAAAGGTAGTGTTTATTTTTGATATAAACAAGGGGTTAAAAGGTGTCTTTCACAATGCGCACAATCTGGATGGCGAGGGTGTTGGGTAGTTCTAAATTTTGCGCCCGCTTCCTTTTGAAATTCAAGCCGCGTCGCCAGCGATAGCGGGCGGCACGGCTTCAAACAAGAATAAACAGCAATTTGCTATTTTCAATATGTCTTCCAATGTGCTATTAAGCACACTGTAAAGACATATTTAGAAAAGCATTTATCGCTTTATCTTGTTCTCCTAAAATTTGCCAGATTTAAAAAGAACAAAGAGATTAAGTTTGAAAATGCTCGCGCGGCAGCGTGAACGTCTTTCACTCTATTCTTGGTAGCTCGCGAAATTGTTGAAGTTTCCGAAACCAAAATATAAGCTAATAACGCTTTTTCCAATTTATAATGTGTGTATTACCACACCTATGTCTTCATAATCTTCTATTTTTTAATAAGTTATCACTCGTATTCGCTCATTCATTCAAGCAAATATCGGCTGCAAAGGTAAAACTTCTTTTTGAATTGGCAAAACTGTTTTGCAGAAAAATTAAAATTTAGTGGCACGATTGCGGATAGTCACTAAAAATATTGCTTGGAAATCTCGCGATTTTTATCTAACTTTGCGGCTATGAAAAGAATGGTCATTTTTTTATGGATGTTTCTGTCATCCATTGCGGTTGCGTTGCCGGCACACAAGGTTGCGCTGATGAATCCTACGGTTGGGAATATCACAACGTTCAGGTATCTGATTGACAATAAAATTCTTCCGGATGCCGCCAACCTCGAACTCATCGGCTTTTATCACGCGAAGCAAGCGTATGATTTTGAGCGCAGCCAAAAGTATATCGACGCGAATCGTCTCCGAATGAAACTGGTGAAATGCGAAGGCAAACTCTCCCCCGCGAATTTATATGCCGCCAACGACTGCGAAAAATCGTTCCAACAGCTCGTGGAAAAAACCGACGGCGTGTTTTTCTTTGGCGGACCGGACATTCCGGGCGAATGTTTCGGCGAGAAAACGCATCTGATGACGCAGACGACCGACCCGTATCGCCATTTTTTTGAACTCTCGTTCCTGTTTCATCTCCTCGGGGGGAGCCAGAACAGAAATTTTACGCCCCTGCTTGACGCGAAGCCCAACTATGTCGTTGTGGGCTTCTGTTTGGGGATGCAGACGATGAATTGTGCCACCGGCGGCACGCTCATTCAGGATATTCCGATGGACGTTTACCACCTCGCCACCGCCGAAGATGTGCTGAGGACACCTGAGGCGCAGCATAAAAACTACCATTCGTATTTGGATTATGACGATGAACTGGCGGCATACATTTTTCATAAAATAAAGCCAAACGGCAGAAATGTGCTATCAAAATTGATTGGTCGGAGCGAGCCTTTCGTGTTGAGTTCGCACCATCAGGCGGTAAACAAAATCGGGAGAAGATTGCGGATTGTTGCCACTTCGCCCGACGGCAAAATCGTGGAAGCCCTCGTCCACCGGAAATATCCACACGTGGTGGCCACCCAATTTCACCCCGAACACACCGGTCTGTATGCGAAAGACAACACCGTCCGTATGGATTTTCAAAGTTCCGAACAAAGCTACCTGTCGCTATACGGCGGCGAGAAAGGCGAAAATTTTCATCGCGACTATTGGAAAATGATTGGCGGTTGGCTGAAAAAATGACGCCTCACCACGACGCATTTGCTACCAGTGACCATTTGTCTTGGGCTTTGAGGACTTGCTCAATGATGTCGCGCCCCACGCCGTCGCCGCCTTTGCGGTGCGAAATATATTTGGCAACCGCCTTGATTTCGGGCACGGCATCGGCAGGACAGGCAGGCAACCCCACCGCTTGCAGGCACTCATAATCGGGAATATCGTCGCCCACATAGCAAATCTCCTCCGGCGGGATACCCGTTTGCTTGACAAAATCGAGCAAATCGTCTAATTTGCGTTTCGACTTCATATAAACGTGTTGAAACCCCAACCCCTCGTGGCGTTTGCGCACCGCCGGCGTGTCGCCTCCGGTGATGATTCCCAGCATAAACCCCTGTTTGACAGCCTGATTCATCGCGTAGCCATCCTTCGTATTGGCGTGCCGCATCGGCTCACCACTCGGATGGAGGGGCATACTTTCCGGCGAAAGCACGCCATCGACATCAAAGACAAACGCCTTGATTTTCTTCAAATCGTGATTGATTGTGCTCATATAATATACATTCCGCAAATTTAGTCCAACCCCATTTCTCTCAATTCTTCAGGCGTCAGTTCGGTTGCCATCACAATGAACTCTAAAGACAATCCCTTTTCTTTCATTTTTTTTGCAATGCGAAAAATGTGCTGCTTGCCCTCTTGCCTGCCCTCTTGCAAGCCCTCTTCACGGCCATCTTCACGAGCACACTCGTATTCATTTCGCACATCGTTGTACTTTAACAGATTTTTTGTGTACGTTGTCATATCTTCTTCTTTTAAATTTTCAAATTCTGCTAATTCAAACAATTCATCAAACACTTCTCCTTGTATTGCAGCCGGTTGCTCCGGCAATTCGGACAAATGTTTTAGGCAATATAGCCACTTATCGGTGTCTGTCACTAATTCGCTCACCGGTTTCTTGAATTTTTTCAATTCCACCGTGATAAACTGCAATTTGTCGCTCGACTTTGTCAATGTGTCTTCGTCCATTAGCGAATGGTAACTGATGCACCGTTCATCATTCGGGCGCAAGTCGAAATTCACGATGGAAATGATGTACAATGGCTTCAACTCAAAATCCCAATTGCCTTTTTTGGCTTGCTCCAAAATGGCTCGTGCCGCATAAGACAAAGTTCTGTCCATGAAATGCTTTTGCTTACCCACTTGCATCTCAATCACGAATTGCTCGCCCGTTTCGTCCACGCAATACAAATCAAAAAACGCTTTTCGGTCTCCTTTGCGGCGACCTAACTGCTCTACATTGAGATAGTCGATGTCGACAATCTTCTTTCTCCCCTTAAAAAGTGCATTCAAAAAGCTGATTAACAACACTTTGTTTGCAAAAATGAATTTGAATGCAAAATCATTTTTTAAGTCCAAATAACGCCCAATTTCTACTGTTTTCATTAAAAAATATAATTAAATGTTTCAGCTTATTTAATCGCTTTGACTAAATAACTCGCTGCAAAGGTACGAAAAAGTTATGAATTATGAGTTATGAATTACTGCTGTTGCGTTAATATTTAACAAGAATTAACATTCAAATAAATTTAGTTGTTCTTTGACATTTTGATTGCATTGACGTTGTTCGGTAAGCAACTCACGTATGGGCGTTTTGTCGAAAGCG
>BNTT01000232.1 GCA_025996815.1 Bacteroidia bacterium | reverse complement strand
TCCATTGGCGGCAGTCCGGGGGGCACTCAGGGCAGCGACATCTTTCTAACTAAAACAGACACAGGCGATTACATCGCCGAAATCATCACGCCGAAAGGCGAAGCCATCGTTGCCGAGGCACCCGAATTGTTTGACGACGGCACGGGTTTGGACAAGGAAAAATACTTGGCAGACGTGCCCAAAAAGTTTGACGATGCACACCTGGAAGCGCAAATGAAGGCGGCATTCGACACCCCCATTTTTGACGAATACGCCCTGCGCTGCATCGGCTGTTCTGCCTGTGCGTATGTGTGCCCGGTGTGCGGCTGTTTCGACATTCAGGACGCGACCAAAGGCAGCCAAGGGCAACGCATCCGCTGCTGGGATAGTTGTGGCGCGAAACTTTTCACGCTTCACACGTCGGGACACAACCCGCGCGACACGCAAGGTGCCCGCTGGCGGCAGAGGCTGATGCACAAATTTTCGTATATGCCTGAACGCTTGAAGGTTAGGGGTTGTGTAGGCTGCGGACGCTGCTCACGGCGTTGTCCGGTGGATATGAACATCAGCGAGCAACTAACAATCATCAGTGAAGAATTAAGAATTAAAAATTAAAAATTACGAATTTGCTATGAGCGATAATATATATTTACCTTATTTGGTTACCGTTGAGAAGATTACGGAGGAAGCACCCGGCGTGAAAACCTTCCGGCTGAAATTCAACAACGACGAGGAGGGCAAAAACTTCACGTTTCGGAGCGGACAATTCGCCGAATATTCGGTCTTCGGCGAGGGCGAATCCACCTTTTGCATCGCCTCGCCGCACACCCGCAAGGGCTATGTAGAATGCACATTCCGGCAAGCCGGACGAGTAACCACCGCCCTGTCGAACTTGGAAGAAGGCGCAACGATGGGCTTCCGAGGACCGTATGGCAACACCTTCCCAATAGACGACTGGAAGGGCAAAAACTTGGTCTTCATAGCTGGCGGAATCGCCCTGCCACCTATGCGTAGCGTAATTTGGGCGTGCTTAGACAACCGCGCCGACTACAAAAATTTCTCCATTTTCTACGGCGCAAAAACGGTCGGCGACCTGGTTTACAAATCCGAACTGGAAGAGTGGCAAAACCGCCCCGACGTGAATCTGTATCAGACCGTCGACCCCGGCGGCGACACGCCCGAATGGAAGGGCGAAGTGGGCTTTGTGCCAAGCATCGTCGAAAAAATCGCGCCGAGTGCCGAAAACACGATTGCAGTGGTCTGCGGACCGCCGATTATGATAAAAAACACCTTCCCCGTCCTGAAAAAGTTGGGATTTGCCGACGAGCATATCTTCACAACGCTCGAAAACCGTATGAAATGCGGTTTCGGGAAGTGCGGCAGGTGCAATGTCGGCAAGACTTATGTCTGCAAAGACGGACCCGTCTTCACGGCGGCTCAGTTGGCGGAAATGCCCAATGAGTATTGAACTAATCAAAAATTCACCGTCAGCCCAATGCCATTGGGGGCAGGGTGCAATGAATAGCTGACTTTTGCGGCATTGCCGCCATTCAAAAGTTGATTGAAACTGCCGCCGACAGATTTGCCGATGGCATAGCCCATCAATGCACCGGCAAAGGCTTCGGAGAGCCAATGTGAAAACGACGAAACGCCCAATCCGACACATCCGGCGTAGATGAACGCGCCCCGTTTCACCCACACATCGTCGGGATAGAGTTCCGCCAAAGTGGTTGCCATCGCAAACGCCACGATGGTGTGGCTGCTGGGCCAGCCCGAAAACACGCCGCGCTCCATAAAGCCAAACGCCCAATCGCGGCTGTAATCCTCCGTGTCGCTGTATCGCGAGGGGTAAATGTGATGTTCCAAAATGTTCGGTGCCCGTCGTCCGGTGAACGCCTTGATTGAAAACGAGATGCCCACGCCCAACATTGCCGATTGCGCCAATGCCAAGCCGGTTACTTGCAATTTCGCGTTGTCGTGCTTTCGCCCGTAGAAGTACGCGCCCACAGGTGCCGCCACAGGCACGAGATAGCCCATTGCACCAAAGGGTGTGCCCGCATAAGCCATCCACGCATTGTCGTAAGCCAGCCTGTTCCATTGCCAATCAATGCCGCTCTGCACCAAACCATACGTCCCCAATGCCGCAGCGGCATAATTCAGCCCGTAGTTGTATGTGAAACTATGCACAATGTTGGGTCCCAACTTGTAAAACACCTTGGACAGCGGCACAATTTGCGAATTTTGTGCCGATACAGCCAAACTTGCACTGAGTAAAGTGCTGAAAATAAATTTTTTCTTTGTGTTCATATTGTATTATTTTAGAATGATTTTAATTGATTTCTGCAATAATTGATTTTATCAACTTTATGAGTAAATTTTTTTAGATTTTTCCGGCATTATTTTTCAAGATTGCAAGCACTTTTGAGAAAGTTTCTACATCTTGTTCATTGACACCTTGCAGGAGCAACTGAAACAACTCATGTTCTTTATTTACAATGGTTTGCGTAATCGCTTTGCCTTTGTCTGTGACAGTAATAAGATTTTTTCGCCGGTCGTGTTCGTCCGCTTTGCGTTGCACCAAACCCCTGTTTTCGAGCAAATCAATTTGGCGCAACACAGCCGATTTGTCTTTCTTCGCCATTTCGGCAATATCCTGCTGAATAACGCCCTGATGAAAATACGCAATCATCAATATGCCGAAAGCCTCTTCCGGAAGTTCGATTTGAAGTTCCGACAAGTTCTTCCTGAAAGCCTGTTCAATGGCTTTCAACGTTATCGCCAAGTTTAGCGACAGGGGTAATTTCTTTGCATTCATTGAAATTGATTTTTTTGACGGTGCAAAGGTATATAAATTAGTTGATATATACAACTATTTTTTTTATTTCCATTTAAAATATTTTAGCCGCTCATTTGTCTTCCTAAATGGAAAGAGATTTAAATTTTTAATAATTATCAGGATGAATACAGTTTATATTGTAGTTGGAAGCGTGTTTTTGCTTTGGTTCGTTGGTGGGCTTTGCCGTCATGCACGCGGGAGGAACAAGGTTATCCATGTGGTTGACAGCAATTGCACCGGATGCGGGCGTTGTGTTAAGCGATGCCAACACCATGTGTTGGAGTTGGCAAAGAGCGAAAGCGGAATGTATGCCGTTGTGAAACAGCCCGACCGTTGCTCTGCGTGTGGGGATTGCCTGCCCAAATGCAAATTCAATGCGTTGCAGTTGGTTGAGCTAATTAGATAACAGCCAATCTATTACATTTATTGGTATAGGCGCTTAGGTCGCCCTTGTTAATGCATTATATTTCAATCTTATAGGCTCATGAAAGACCATTCTTTTAATGGTCAAATCAAAGATTGACCCCATAAAAGCCCTTCTATTGTACCGA
>BNTT01000231.1 GCA_025996815.1 Bacteroidia bacterium | reverse complement strand
AACAGCAAGGAGTTTTATAAAAAAGATTATATTCGTCCTGCAAAACAAGTGGCAGCTTAAAAAAAGTTAAATTGATGAATTTTTTTATGATTTTATTTGGAAGTTAACATAGAATTCGGCACACAACGCCTAAACCAACTTTGTCGTGCACACCCCCGTAATTCATAATTCATAATTCATAATTTTTTCCGTACCTTTGCAAAATGAATACGCAACGATATACACAGCGCGGGGTGTCGGCTTCCAAAGAAGACGTGCATGCTGCCATTAAAAACAGCGACAAAGGGCTGTATCCCAAGGCTTTTTGCAAAATTATCCCCGATATTTTGGGGGGCGACCCTGCTTGGTGCAATCTGATGCACGCCGACGGGGCGGGCACAAAATCGGCGTTGGCATACCTCTATTGGAAGGAAACGGGCGATTTGTCGGTTTGGAAAGGTATCGCTCAGGATGCCCTGATAATGAATATCGACGATTTGCTGTGCGTGGGCGCAACGGACAATATCCTGCTCTCATCCACCATCGGGCGCAACAAACACCTGATTTCGGGCGATGTCATCTCTGCCATCATCAACGGCACCAACGAGTTATGCGAAGAATTGAGCCGCCTCGGCGTGCATATCTACCCCACCGGCGGCGAAACAGCCGACGTGGGCGATTTGGTGCGCACAATCATCGTCGATAGCACCGTCACCTGCCGTATGAAGCGCGCCGACGTGATTGACAACGCCAACATCCAAGCAGGCGATGTGATTGTTGGGCTAAGTTCATGCGGACAAGCCACTTACGAAAAAGAATACAACGGCGGCATGGGCAGCAACGGGCTAACAAGTGCCCGCCACGACGTTTTTGCCAACTACTTGGCAACGAAATACCCCGAAAGCTACGACCCCAACGTGCCCGCCCACCTCGTCTATGCCGGTCAAAAACGACTGACCGACCAAATCGAAGGCTTGGGCATCGACGCGGGGAAATTGGTGCTCTCGCCCACGCGCACCTACGCGCCGGTCATCAAAAAACTGTTGGACACGCTGCGACCCCACATTCACGGTATGGTGCACGTGTCGGGCGGGGCGCAAACAAAAATCCTGCATTTCATCGACCGCCTCAAAGTTACGAAAAACAACCTCTTCCCCCTCCCGCCCCTCTTCAAACTCATTCAGGAGCAGTCGAAAACGGATTGGCAAGAGATGTACAAAGTCTTCAATATGGGACACCGGATGGAAATCTACCTCCCGCCGCAGTATGCCGAAGCCGTCATCGCCGTTTCGCAATCGTTCGGCATTGCCGCGCAACAGGTGGGGTTCGTTGAGGCATTGCCCCAAAAAGAACCGCAGATTGAATTTCTCGACGAGGCATCGCCCCAAAAAGAACTGCTGATTGAAAGCGAATTTGGGAAATTTCGATACAGTTGAAAATTATTTTGTACCTTTGCCGAAAGTTTTTAATACTGCTAATTGACTTATGAAGACAAATGTGCCGTTCAAAGTATTTTCAGGGACAAGTTCGCGCTATTTGGCGGAGAAAATTTGTGCCGGTTTGGAGTGTCCGCTCGGACAGATGAATATTGAACATTTCGCCGATGGCGAATTTTCGGTTTCTTACGAGGAGTCTGTTCGTGGGCAACACGTGTTTTTGGTTCAATCGACTTTCCCGCCTGCGGACAATCTGATGGAACTTTTGCTGATGATAGATGCCGCCAAACGGGCTTCAGCAGCATCCATCATAGCCGTTGTGCCCTATTTTGGATGGGCGCGTCAAGACCGCAAAGACAAGCCGCGCGTGGCAATCGGAGCCAAATTGGAAGCCGACCTGCTGAGCGCAACAGGCATCAACCGGCTGATAGCGATGGACTTGCACGCCGACCAAATTCAGGGATTTTTCGACGTGCCGGTCGACCATCTCTATGGCTCATCGCTCTTCATCGAAGAAGCCAAGACGTGGGATTTGGAAAATTCCGTGATTGCCACCCCGGACGTGGGCGGCACCAAACGCGCCAATGCCTACGCCAAACACCTCAACCTACCGTTGGTAATCTGCTATAAACTCCGCAAAAAAGCCAACGAAGTGTCTGAAATGCAACTCATTGGCGACGTAAAGGGCTTAGATGTGATTTTAGTAGACGATATGGTGGACACGGCAGGCACAATCACGAAAGCCGCCGACATTATGATGGCGCAGGGCGCACGCTCCGTGAGGGCAATCGCCACCCACGCGGTGATGTCCGACCCCGCCTCCACACGCCTCGACCAGTCGGCTCTGTCGGAAATCATCTTCACCGACACAATTCCCTATTCCAAAAAGAGCGAAAAAGTGCGCGTGCTATCGGTGGCAAACCTCTTTGCAACGGCTATTTTGCGCGTCTGCAACAATGAGTCAATAAGTTCGCTGTACTTGATATAGCGTATTTTACGCAATCATCTCAAACCCCGTGTAAGGCACCAACGCCTTCGGGATGCGGATGCCGTCCGCCGTCTGATTGTTTTCCAAAAGGGCAGCCACGATGCGCGGGAGGGCTAATGCGCTGCCGTTGAGGGTGTGCACGAGTTGCGTTTTTTTGTCCGCATCGCGGTAGCGGCATTTCAGACGGTTGGCTTGATAACTCTCGAAATTGGATACCGAACTGACTTCCAGCCAGCGTTTTTGCGCCGCCGAAAACACCTCAAAATCAAACGTCAAAGCCGACGTAAAACTCATATCGCCGCTACACAGCCTGAGAATGCGCCACGGAAGTTCCAACTTATCAACCAGCGACTGCACATAATCAACCATCTCTTGCAGCGACTGATAGGAATGTTCGGGCGTGTCGAGGCGCACAATTTCGACCTTGTCGAACTGATGCAGGCGATTAAGCCCGCGCACCTCCTTGCCATACGACCCCGCCTCGCGGCGAAAACAAGCCGAATAAGCCGTGTTTTTGATGGGCAAATCTTTTTCGTCCACAATCACGTCGCGGTAGATATTAGTTACAGGCACCTCTGCCGTCGGAATCAGATACAAATCGTCGGCATTGCAATGATACATCTGCCCCTCCTTGTCGGGCAATTGCCCCGTGCCGTAGCCCGAATCGGCATTCACCACGTAAGGCGGTTGCACCTCCAAATAGCCCGCGTCGCGAGCACGGTCCAAGAAAAAGTTGATGAGCGCACGCTGCAAGCGGGCACCCTGACCCTTGTAAACAGGAAAACCGGCACCGGCAATTTTCACGCCCAATTCAAAATCAATCAGGTCATATTTTTTCGCCAACTCCCAGTGTGGCAGGGCATCGGCGGGCAATACGGGAATGGTGCCGCCCGTTTTTTCAGTCACATTATTTTCGGCGTGCTTGCCTGCGGGCACACTGTCGTGCGGCAGATTGGGGATTTGACAC
>BNTT01000230.1 GCA_025996815.1 Bacteroidia bacterium | reverse complement strand
GTTATTTGGACTTAAAAAATGATTTTGCATTCAAATTCATTTTTGCAAACAAAGTGTTGTTAATCAGCTTTTTGAATGCACTTTTTAAGGGGAGAAAGACGATTGTCGACATCGACTATCTCAATGTGGAACAGTTAGGTCGCCGCAAAGGAGACCGAAAAGCGTTTTTTGATTTGTATTGCGTGGACGAAACAGGCGAACAATTCGTCATTGAGATGCAAGTAGGTAAGCAAAAGCATTTCATGGACAGAACTCTGTCTTATGCGGCACGAGCCATCTTGGAGCAAGCCAAAAAAGGCAATTGGGATTTTGAATTGAAGCCATTGTACATCATCTCCATCGTAAATTTCGATTTGCGTCCGAATGATGACCGATGCATCAGCTACCATTCGCTAATGGACGAAGACAAATTGACAAAGTCGAGCGACAAATTGCAGTTTATCACGGTGGAATTGAAAAAATTCAAGAAACCGGAGAACGAATTAGTAACAGACACCGATAAATGGCTATATTGCCTAAAACATTTGTCCGAGTTGCCGGCACAACCGGCTGCAATACAGGGAGAAGTATTCGATGAACTGTTTGAATTAGCAGAATTTGAAAATTTAAAAGATGAAGATATGACAACGTACACAAAAAATCTGTTAAAGTACAACGATGTACGAAATGAATACGAGTGTGCTCGTGAAGATGGCCGTGAAGAAGGTCTGCAAGTGGGTCGTGAAGTGGGCTTGCAAGAGGGTCGTGAAGTGGGCTTGCAAGAAGGTCGTGAAGAGGGCATACAGGAGGGTATGCAGCAAGGTGTGAAGCAAGGCATACTGCAAGGCATGCAGCAAACCACGTATGAAATTGCGCAAAAGTGCATTCGGGAGGGGATGTCCCTCGACTTAGTCATTAGAATCACCGGACTCTCCCCCGAAGAATTGAAAGGCTTCGGATTGGAATGAAAGTTCGCCCTCCATACGGAGGCGGGCTTTCCTTTCGCGCTGCTCTGCCGGGATGAAGGATGAGGGTAAGCCGACGGCGAAGTTGTAGCAGCCGGTGGTGATGCCTCCGCACCGCTTATACGGGGTTATTGAGCTATTTCGTAATTCGTAATTTTTTTGTACCTTTGCACTCCGAATTTTGATAAAAACATGAAGCGATTATTTTTAGTATCAGCACTATTTTTGGCAGGCGCAGGTAGCCTGTGGGCGCAGATTTCCTTTCGGGGCAGTGCGCCGCAGGCGGTTGTGGTGGGCGAACAATTTCGCGTGAGCTACTCTCTGACCACGTCCGGCGACAAAGGCGATGACTTTCAAGTGGCAGCCGTCAGTGGTCTGCAATTGCTTTATGGACCTGTTTTGACCAGTCAAGGCTCCTCTGTGACCATCGTCAACGGCAATCAGACCGTCCAAATCAGCAACACCTACACGTGCACCTTTTTGGCGGAAAAAGAGGGTGAATACACCATTCCCGCTGCCGTCATCAAAATAGGCGGCAACGAACACAAGTCTAACGCGCTGAAAATAAAGGTCTTGCCTGCAGACCAAGCCGCCACGGCTGCCGCCACGAATCAACAACCGGCGGCGGGTCAGGGCGCACCGGCGGGTGCCGCTCAAAACGGAGCCGGTAGCGATATTTTTGTGCGAACCATCGTTGGAGAGTCCTCTGTGTATGAAAATGAGGGCATTCCGGTTACGATTAAACTGTATAGTGCCGGCGATTTTGGTGTCGAAAATATGAAATTTCCTGATTTTGACGGCTTCGTTGTGCAGGAAGTGGAACTGCCCTCCAACCGTCAGATTATGCTGGAAAACTACAACGGGCGCAACTACCGCACGGTGGTGCTGCGCCAAGTCGTTCTGTTTCCGCAACATACGGGCAAGTTTACCATCACGGCGGGCAAAGTCGATGTGGTGGTGCGGATGCGCACGCAGCCGCAAGGTCGCCGCAGCATTTTTGACGATTTTTTTGAGACCTATCAGGATGTCAAAAAGACCATACCGACTCCGGCTGCCACAATAACGGCAAATCCATTGCCCGCGGGCAAGCCAAGTGATTTTTCCGGTGCGGTGGGCAACTACAAAATGTCAGGCTCCATCAGCACTAACTCGCTGAAAGCCAACGAATCAGTTACAGTCAAAATTGTCCTTTCCGGCACCGGCAACATCAAAATGCTGAAAAATCCGGAGATTAACTTCCCCAACGATTTTGAACTCTACGACCCGAAAATCGACATCCAAACGAAAATAACACCCGCGGGGGTGAGCGGCACAAAAACCATTGAATATTACGCCGTGCCGCGCTATGCGGGCGATTTCGTCATCCCCGCGATGACGTTTTCCTACTTCGATTTGAATACGAAAACCTACAATACGCTATCCACGGAGGCATATAATCTGCACGTGGAGCCGGGAGCGGACGGCAGCGGTGCGCCCGTCGTGTCGGGAGCCAACAAGGAGGCGTTGCAATTGGTGGGGCAAGACATTCGCTTCATCAAAACGGCGGGCATCCGCTATCACAGCGGCGACTATTTCTTCGGCAGCGCGGGCTATTGGCTGTGGTATTTGGTGCCGTTGCTGTTGTTTGTCGGCTGGCTTATCCTGTATCGCCAGCAGGTGAAAGAAAACAGCAATATCACGCTGCAACGCACGAAAAGAGCCAACAAAACGGCTTCCAAACGGCTTAAAAAGGCGAATGCCCATTTGCAAACCCACAACAAGGAGGCATTTTATGACGAACTGCTGAAAGCCGTGTGGGGCTATCTGAGCGACAAACTGAGCATCCCGGTCGTCAATTTGACGAAAGACAATGTAGAGGCGGAACTGGAACATTACGGCGCGACCTCCGCCCTGATTCACAATTTCATCGACATCCTCAACACGGCAGAATTTGCCCGCTTCGCGCCGGGCAATGCCGACGAAGCGATGGACAAACTGTATGAATCCACGGTAGAAGCAATCAATCAAATGGAACGATAAGTATGAAAAAGTTAATTATAATCTGTTGTGTTACAATCTGTTGTGTGTTGATGGGCAGTGCGTCGGCTTTTGCGCAGGACGCGGAAGGCAACGAGGCGTATGCCAAAGGCGACTATGAGCAGGCTGTGCAGCATTATGAGGCGGCTTTGGCAGCCAACGGCGAGTCGTCGGAGGTGTATTACAATTTGGGCAATGCCTACTATCGCCTGAACCGGGTGGCACCGGCTATTCTCAACTACGAGCGTGCCCTCCTGCTCAATCCGGGCAACAAAGATGCGCGTTTCAATTTGGAACTTGCCAAACTCAAAACGGTTGATAAGATTGATGATTTCGACAACTTTTTCCTGTTTGACTGGTGGCGCGGGCTTCAAAATTGGCGCACAATCGGTCAGTGGAGTAGCCTCGCAATTGTCTTTTTCATCCTGTTTTTGGCTTGCCTCGCGGTGTATTTATTTTCAAGACGAATCACTTATAAAAAAACAGCCCTGTAAAGAAGGCTGTTTTTTTA
>BNTT01000229.1 GCA_025996815.1 Bacteroidia bacterium | reverse complement strand
TGAAAGAGCACCTCGAAAACAAGGTCATCCAGATAGCACCGCTCGCGTTTATGCGCGGACGGACGCTCAACGATGCCGTCATCATCCTCGATGAGGCGCAAAACACGAATATTCCACAAATCAAAATGTTCTTGACGCGCCTCGGAATGAACGCCAAAATGATTGTTACAGGCGACGTAACGCAGATTGACCTGCCGCCATCCATACAATCCGGCTTGAAACACGCCCTCAACCTGCTGAAAAAAGTGCCCGGCATCGCCCAAATCGAATTGGACAAAACAGACATCGTGCGCCACAAACTCGTGCAACGCATTGTGGAGGCGTATGAAAAATCCTCTATTTGAATTTTAGCAGGCGCAGGCTAATCAGCACCACCACCAGCATCACGCCCACATCTGCCATGATGGCAAACACGAGGTTGCTCCAGCCGCAGAATGCCAGCAGGATGCAGAGCAGTTTGATGCCTATTGCGCCTGCGGTGTTCCATTGGATGGTGGCGAGCGTTTTTTTGGAAAGTCGCGTCAGATAGGGCAGGAGCGAGAGTTGGTCGTTCATCAGCGCGATGTTGGCGACTTCCAGCGCGGTGTCGCTGCCGGCGGCTCCCATGGCGATGCCGACGGTGGATTCTGCCAATGCGGGCGCATCATTGACACCGTCGCCAACCATTGCCACGGCGGTGTATTGTTGCTTCAACTGCTTGATAATCGCCGATTTGTCTTGCGGTAGCAGTCCGCCGTGAACGTTCGTGATGCCCACTTGGGAGGCTATGTGACGTGCTGCCGGAATGCTGTCGCCGGTTAGCATAACCGGCTCAATGCCAAGTTGTTGCAGCGCGGCGATGGCGGCGGTGCTGTCGGGCTTCACTTCGTCTGTCAAGGCGATAATGCCTTTCACTTCGTGGTTGCAACTCACTATCACACAGGTCTTTCCTTCGTTGGAGAATTTATCGACAAGCGCCTGCACCTCCTTGTTGCCGGCTATCAGTTCCATATTGCCGACCAGCACGGGCGCGTGGTTGCAGGTGATGCAATGCGCTTTGGCACCTTTTCCGGCGATGCTTTCAAACTTTTCCGCCAGATGCGGCTCGTGCCCTTTCTTTTTCGTATAATCGACAATCGCCTGAGCCATAGGGTGTTCCGAAAACAGTTCCGTGCCCGCACTGCACGCCAGCAGTTCGGCGACATCGGCACCATTCAACGGCACCACGTCCGACACGATGGGCTTGCCGTAGGTTATCGTGCGCGTTTTGTCCAGCGCAACCGCCTTCACAGCGGCGAAAGCCTCCAGATATTTCCCGCCTTTTATCAAAATGCCTTTTTCAGACGCATTGCCCAGCGCGGCATATATCGCGACCGGCGTGGAGATGACCAGCGCACACGGGCAGGCGATAACTAACAGTGTAACAGCCTGTTCGAGCCATCTATCGACCTCGCCGCCCAGCAGAAAAACGGGGATGGCAAACACCAGCACAGCCAGCACAATGATGATGGGCGTATAGATTTGCGCAAATTTTTGAATAAATCGTTGCGATTCCGACCGGTTTTGTTGCGCCTGATAGGTGAGTTCCACGATTTGGGCAAAAGTGGTGTCTTTCGCCTCTTTGGTCGTTTTCACTTCGATAAAGCCGCTCTGATTGAGTGTGCCGGCGAAAACAGTGTCGCCCGTGCGCTTCTCCTTGGCAATCGGCTCGCCGGTAATCGGCGATTCATCGACGGCAGTTTCGCCGCTCGCGACCACGCCGTCGAGCGGAATAAGGTCGTGCGGCTTGACCTGAATAATCGTGCCCACAGCCACCTCTTCGACCGAAATTTCGCAGCCCATTGCTTTGACGAAGGCTTTTTTGGGCGACTTATTGACCAGCCCGTCGAGCGCCGATTTGCTCCTGTCAATCCCGTGGTCTTCCAGTTTCTCGCCCAAAATATACAGCGCAATCACGACCAACGCCTCCGTGTATTCGCCCAAATAAAAAGCGGCGCACACCGCAATGAGCATCAGCAGGTTGATACTGCTGAATTGCGCTTTACAAAGAGCCTTAACCCCTTCCCACAACACCTCGTAGCCAATCAACAACACGAGCGCCGCATAAGCATAAGGCGCAAACGCCGCCGGCAACTCAACCCCCACGATAGACAAAATCTCCAAGCCCACCGCTGCAAGCACATACATAATAGACTGTTTCATATTCATTATTTTTTTACTTTTTTTTGGCTGCAAAATTAGATAAAAATTTGCAGATTTCAAAACTTAAATGGATACTTTTAATCATACAGTGCATATCCGTTATTGAGTCTGCTCTTTATTCGGTCAATCAACGCTTGCGGCTGAATGACTTTCACGCTGTCGGCATAAGAAAGGATGAAGCGTTCCAATTCGTAATTGATGAGTAATTCTAAATTCACTTCGAGCACATCGTTTTCCAACCTTTGTGACTTTTGAGAGCCGTGAATGGGCTTGGATTCGATGTAATGCCCTGTTTTCCCATAAAAATGCAGGATAATAGTTTCCGGTTTTGCATCAAGCGGTTTTGTCACGCCAATCATGTCTTCAAAATAGTCATTCCAATCAATCGCGGTGTTGGGAATATATGTTTCCTGCGTTTCCTGTATGGTTTTTATTCTATCCAACGCTATGTTCCAATCAGATTTATCGTGTTCCGGATTATAACCGAAAAGAAACCAGCGATTGTTGTATTGTTTCAAATAATAGGGATGGATAATGAGTTGAGATTCGTTTTCAAATGCAGATAAATAATTGATTTTCAGCACTTTCTTGTAAAGAATGGCATTGTAAATTGTGCCAATATATTCTACACCGTCCAGGTATTGATTGTTGTCAAATTCCATGATAACATCAAGATAATCAGGTAAACTGCCTTGCTTCAATTTGGGCAACAGCCCACACATCCACTCAAATTGCGGCATTCCCTTAAACTGCGAAAGCATCTGTAAAGTTGTTTGCAAGCGGGCAATGTCCGTTTCGTTCAAAGGCATATTATTGATAGAAAACGAAGGATTGGCATAGTGGTAAAAAACACGTTTATTTTCGCGCTCTCTGACTAAATTGATTTCCCAGCCCTCGGAACTTTCCATAAAAGCCATATCGTCAAAAATTTGCCGCCGACTGATTCCCTTAAAATCGGGGTCAATATCTTGAAGCACTTTATCACATTCACGAATCAAATCCTCAATAAAATAGCGTCTACCGCTGTTTCTGAAGCAGTTATCAAGTATTTTATAACGAATTTGAGCATTTTTATTAGTAGCCATAATTAAAATATTTTTCAAATATGATACAAAGATAGAGAAAAAAATATTACTTTTGTGCAGAACGGCTGCATAGTTTGATTTTACCTTTGCAGCGTGAAACAGAAAAAGTAGTACAGATGAAAGCAAACAATGGGATAAAAGGGATTAGTTTTGAGAACTTTAGAGTTTTCAAAGAAAAGAGTGACATCGAATTGGCATCCATCACGATATTGACAGGAGCCAATAGTTCGGGAAAAAGTACAGTCATAAA
>BNTT01000228.1 GCA_025996815.1 Bacteroidia bacterium | reverse complement strand
CAACAATCTTCTTCGTAACCACCGAGCCATCGCTGCAAGACACGCGCACGAGATAAATGCCGTTGGGCAGATGTGAAACATTGATTGCTTGCGAATTACCCTGTTGTAGAGACGCGGCGCGCCACGTCTCTACGGTGCGCCCGGAAATATCAAAGATTTCTACTTTTTCGACAGGGGTGTCGCTTTTGATGAACAGGTCGTCGCGGGCGGGGTTGGGATAGACCGCGAGTTTGTCGTTGTCTATCGGAGTGATTGCACTTGCCAAATCTTTCTCTACGATAGTGCCAAAATCTTTCCATGCGGTGGCTTTTTGATAAACCGCCTTGGTTCCAATCGGGACGACTAACGTGGCTGATGCTAAATTCACCTCAAGAAACACGTCTGTGGTTATTGTATATGGCGTTGGGGATAGCACTTCCAATTCCGTCAGATTGCGGCAATAGGCAAAAAGGTAGGCTCCGATGTGTGTTACAGAATTAGGTATTTGCATGGAAGTCAGGCTACTACAGCCCCAAAAAGCACCCTGCGTAATCGTTTTCACAGAATTGGGAATAGCGATTGATGTCAGTTTGCGGCAATAATAAAAGGCATCCCAACCAATATTTGTTACCGAATTGGGAATAGAAAACGCACCCTGTTTGCCCCCCATACAATGAACTAATGTCGTTTTATTTTTATTATACAACACGCCATCTTCGGAAGAATAGGAAGGATTTGCACCGTCCACATAGATAGAACTCAGGCTGCTGCAAGACATAAAAGCATTTCGTCCAATGTTTGTTGTCGAGCCGGGTATTGTCACCGTTGTTAAACCGGTGCAATCACCA
This sequence comes from Bacteroidia bacterium, assembly GCA_025996815.1. Classification (GTDB taxonomy): domain Bacteria; phylum Bacteroidota; class Bacteroidia; order Bacteroidales; family Azobacteroidaceae; genus Azobacteroides. Next base: position 2,700 of record BNTT01000228.1, on the reverse strand, counting down.
AAAGCATACATTCCAATGCTTGTTACGCCACTATTTATTACCACAGTAGTAATTTTCTCTTTGTCGCTATACCATGGCAGGGCAGAACTATTGACATCCCAACTTTGCATATCACCCGTTCCACTAATAGTGAGGGTGCTGCCATTAAGCACTGCTTTTACGTTGGATGCAGTTGGAGTGCCAATGTCCCAAGTTTTTTCTGTTTCTCCAATTTTCTCTACTTCTTTAATTATGAAATTTTGCCATACAGGAGCCTTTTGATAAAGTTCTTTTGTGCCCACAGGTACATATAATGTAACTTCGCTTATACTTACTTCATTAAAAATATTATCGATAACTAACGGAGTAAGCCATTCGACAGTCACTGAAGTTAAGCCAATACAACCATAAAAAGCAGCACCTTTAATGGAAGTAACAGAATTAGGAATAGTTACTGATGTCAAGCCAGTGCAACCCCAAAAAGCACTATTCTCAATAGAAGTCACTGAATTACCAATAAACAACGAAGTCAAGCCATTGCATTCACGAAATGCCCCCACGCCAATAGAAGTCACTGAATTAGGAATAGTCACGGATGCCAAGCCACTACAATCTCGAAAAGCACCATTTCCAATAGAAGTCACTGAATTGGGAATAGTTGCCAAGGTCAAGTTAAGATGATAAATAAAAGCGTACGCACTAATGTTTGCCACGCCACTATTTATTATTATGGTATTAACTTTCTCGCTGTCCCATGGAGCAGTGTATCCCAGACTTTGCATATCACCCGTTCCACTAATAGTGAGGGTGTTGCCATTAAGCACTGCTTTTACGTTGGATGCAGTTGGAGTGCCAATATCCCAAGTTTTTTCTACGTTTCCGGTTTCCGGGGCGGTGACCGTTACCGCACATGTTGCCGTTTTGCCGCCGTCTGCGGTGGTCACTGTGATGGTAGCTGTGCCTGCGGAAACTGCTGCTACCAAGCCTGCGTCATCGACGGTTGCAACATTTGTATTGTCGCTGCTCCACGTTACTTGCCTATTGGTGGCACTTTCCGGTGCAACAGTAGCAATTAGTTGTTCGGCTTGATTGACTGTCATGGCGGTTGTTGATTTATTCAAACTCACGCTCGTTACTTCTACGTCTCCCTGTTCCCTAATTATAAAATACTTCCACATGGGCGCATTTTGATAAAGTTCTTTTGTGCCCACAGGTACATACAATGTAATTTTTCTTGAGCTTAGTGTGTAAGAAATATCAATACCTTCTAATGGATTGAGCCATTCGACAGTCACTGAAGTCAAGTTTCTACAATCTCTAAAAGCATCCTCTCCAATGGAAGTAACAGAATTAGGAATAGTCACTGATGTCAAGTCAACACAACTTAAAAAAGCAGAAGTCCCAATGGAAGTAACAGAATTAGGAATAACCACTGATGTTAACCCAACACAATAGCGAAAAGCAGAAGTCCCAATGGAAGTAACAGAATTAGGAATAGTCACGGCTGTCAAGCCATAGCATTCGGAAAAAGCATTGCTTCCAATGGACGTAACAAAATTTCCAATAGTAAGGGATGTCAATGTGCTATTGCCATGAAATGGTGGTACAGAGGATATATTCCTACCCAAATACAAATTTGTTATGCCAGAATTATAAAAAGCATCCACGCTACAAGATAAAGTTGTTGTCCCATCTTCTATCATAACATCCGTCAAGTCACAATAGCTAAAAGCCTGCACTTCAATGGAAGTAACGGAATTAGGAATAGTCAACGATGTCAAACCATAACACCCACTAAAAGCAAACATTCCAATGGAAGTAACAGAATTAGGAATAGTCAACGATGTCAAGCCACTACATTGTAAAAAAGCAGAAGTCCCAATGGAAGTAACAGAATTAGGAATAACCACTGATGTCAAGCCACTACAACCGGGAAACGTACGATCTCCAATGGAGGTAATAGAATTAGGAATAACCACTGATGTCAAGCCACTACACTTTGCAAAAGCCTGCGTTCCAATGGAAGTAACAGAATTAGGAATAGTCAACGTGCCTGTCAAGCCACTGCAACCGTAAAAAGCTTCAGTCCCAATGGAAGTAACAGAATTAGGAATAGTCACTGATGTCAAGCCACTACACATAGAAAATGCGCGGTGTGTAATGTAAGTAACAGAATAAGTAGTCCCTAAATAAGTTACCGCATCAGGAATAACCACATCTCCACTATACCCATCGGGATCGAGGTAAGATTTGTAGGTTACCTCAGCATTAGTACCGTTCCTATGGTAATAAATAGTAACGCCATCTGAATTTGCAACTGCAAAATCGTAGGCATACATAACTGTCATTGAGAATAAACCCAAGACAACACTCAAAATTTTTGTTTTCATGCTTTTTTATTTTTAGGGTCATTATTATAACCAATTTGCCAAAAATACATATCCACAATTTTCATTATCGGATATTCCACTCCATATTCTTGCTTAATACTCTCTTGAATGGATTTTATTACATCTTTCTGTTCCAAAGTGTAATCAATTAACTTGTCGAAAGATAATTCGCTGAAAGATTGAGGAAAGCCCTGCTCTTTTATTTTCACACCATCTTTAAAATACCGGTCATAAGCCGGCGTTATTCCCAATGTTCCCAAAAGAATTTTTGTAATCAAGGTATCAGAGGCTTCTTTTTCACCATCTTTTACCTCTTTCATATCAGGATAGT
>BNTT01000227.1 GCA_025996815.1 Bacteroidia bacterium | reverse complement strand
AGTTTCAATTTTATTGTAATTATATGCAAGATACGGAGAGGGTGCAGATATTTGGAAATATAATCAACGGAGGATTTATGGCGAAGAAAAAAGATTCATTGATACGAAAAAAAATGATGAAAGACCATACGAGATACTTCATGAATGCTGCTTACTCGTAGATGAATCAACGGTATCGAAATTAAGTGATAGATTTTATGCTGAAACATATTTTGTTCTTGTCATTATGGGAATTGAATATGTAATTAATATCGGTGAAAATGAAATAGAAGGTTATAAAAACTGGCTTACAAAGCATAAAAACATATCTCCTATTGAAAGAGATTATGAAAAACGAGCCTCCAATTTAATTTTTCACCCACTTTCCTTGCAGATAACAGAAGATTTTATTAATAATCAATTAAAATGAAAATACTGATAGATACAAACATTCTAATCCAACTTGAAGATAATAGAGTAATTGATAAAAAATTTGCAAGTTTTTATCAACTTGCTGTATCTAATAATTGCAAGGTAATATATCACTCAGAAGCCATTCCTAATGATATTAGTCGAGATACAAACCAAGAACGAAAAGACATAATTAAATCTAAATTACAGAAATATGAAAACCTTGCAAATTTTGCTAAAACAACCGACGATTTCAATGCTCAGTTGGGAGCAAGTCGCATTAATGATAGAATAGACAATATCCAACTTTTCCAGCTTTATAAGGGATATGTTGATTATTTTGTAACAGAAGATAAAGGTATTCATACAAAAGCTAAACGAATAAATTTAGAAGACAAAGTTTTAGATATTTCTAAAATGCTGTCGTTATTAGAAGAACAATTTACAATAAAAGTTCCCCAACACCCAATTCTAAAAGAACATAGCATTCGTGAAATTGAAGATAAATTTAGTTCTTCATTTTTTGATAGTTTGAGAGAAGATTACGGTAACGAAGATTTTAATAATTGGTTGCAAAAATGTGTGCAAAAAGACCGTAAATGTTATTCTTTGATAGTTGACAATCAATTACAAGCCCTCTTAATATATAATATTGAAAATGTAGAAGACCACAGATTACCTGATGTTTACGAAAAGGCATTAAAAATATGCACTTTAAAAGTAGCAGATACAGCTTTTGGGATAAAATTAGGGGAGTTGTTTCTCAATAAAATGTTTGAGTATTGTATAAATCAAAAAATAAATTATTTATATTTAACTGTTTATGAAAAACAAACTCAATTAAAAGAACTTCTAAGCAAGTTTGGCTTTTACGAAAATACATTTATAAACAAACAAGGATTGTCGGAAGTACAAAAGATAAAGTGTTTAGATAAAGGCAAAATTACTATTCAGGAAAATTCGGCTGTGATACACCCATTTTACTACGATAATGTTCCTGTTTCAAAATATGCCATTCCCATACAGCCACAATATTATTCCACATTGTTCAAAGATGGAAAATTTAGAGAACGAACACTTTTTGATGGATTAGATGATAGTATTAGAGAAATACAAGGCAATACGATTGTAAAAGCGTATATTTCAAATTCTAAAAATAAAAAATTAAAAGAAGGCGATTTGTTATTTTTTTATGCTTCACAGGACAATAAATCTATTGAGCCTATTGGAATTTTAGAAACTTGCCAAATAGTAAATCATATTGATGAATTATGGGGACTTGTTTGTAGAAAGACAGTATTTCCGAAAGAACAATTATCTGCAATGTTACAAGAAAAAGGCAAATTGCATGTAATTACATTTCGATTAATTGGTTATTTGAAAACACCGATAGGATTGACTAAAATAAATGAACTGCAAAGTTTCAAAAATAAGATACAGACGATAACAAAAATATCAGAAAACGATTATAATAGATTAAAAGATGAAAAATATTTTGACAGACGCTATATTGTCGATTAAGCCAATATATGCAAACAATATTTTGAGTGGCGGAAAGAAAGTGGAGTTTAGAAAGAAGATTTTCAAAAAATCTGTTGAACGAGTCTATATTTATTCTTCTTCTCCACAAAAAATGATAGTGGGATATTTTACAATTAAAGAAATAGTAGAAGATACTCCGGCAAACTTATGGAATAAATTTAAAGAGGTCGGTGGAATTGAAAAGAATGACTTTTTTGAATATTTTAAGGATACCTGTATTGGTTATTCTATTATAATTAACAACATTGTTAAATTTGAAGAGGGAAAAGACCCAATAGAGTTTATGGAGAATTTTTCAGCACCTCAATCTTATATTTATTTGGAAAGAATTAGAAAAAATGAGGAATAAAATTGAAGAATGATGAAAAAAACTAAATGCCATATCAATATGAAATCAACAGAGATAATAGAAATAATGGCACCGGCAGGCAGCTACGAATCCCTCTCCGCCGCCATCCAGGGCGGTGCCCACTCCATCTATTTCGGCATCGAGGGGCTGAATATGCGGGCGCGGTCGGCTAATAATTTCACGATTGCCGATTTGCATGAGATTTCCCGCATTTGTCGCGACAATGGGCTAAAAAGTTATTTGACCGTCAATACAATCATCTATGAATCAGACCTTTCGCTGATGCGTGCCATTATCGATGCTGCTAAGGAGGCGCGGATTTCGGCGATTATTGCTGCCGATGTTGCCGCGCTCACTTATGCCAACAGCATCGGCGTGGAGGTGCATCTGTCGGTGCAACTGAACATTACCAACATCGAATCGCTGAAATTTTACGCGCAATTTGCCGATGTGGTGGTGCTGGCACGCGAACTGAATTTGGAACAGGTGCGCGCCATTCACGAGCAAATCATCGCGCAAGACATTCGCGGACCGAAGGGCGAACTCATTCGCATCGAAATGTTTGCCCACGGTGCCCTCTGTATGGCTGTTTCGGGGAAATGCTACCTCAGTTTGCACGAGATGAATGCCTCTGCCAATCGTGGCGCGTGCAACCAAATTTGCCGCCGTGGCTATGTTGTGCGCGACAAAGAGAGCGATATTGAGTTGGAAATCGACAACCAATATATTATGTCGCCCAAAGACCTGAAAACCATTGGCTTCCTGCCCCAGATGCTCGAAGCAGGCGTGGAGGTGTTCAAAATCGAGGGGCGGGCGCGCGGTGCGGAATACGTCCGCACCGTCTGTGAGTGCTACAAAGCCGCTCTCGCGGCTTACGAAAGCGGCATGTGGTCGGACGAAAAGGTCGCCGCGTGGGACAAAAGCCTCGCACGGGTCTTCAATCGCGGTTTTTGGAACGGTTACTACCTCGGACAACGCCTCGGCGAATGGAGCGACCAATACGGCAACCAAGCGACCGAAAAAAAAGTCTATATCGGCAAAGTCATCAACTATTTTTCCAAACTCGGCGTAGCGGAATTTTTGATGGAAACGGGCAGCCTCAGCACGGGCGAGCAGGTGCTAATCACCGGACCCACCACCGGCGCACTGTTTTTGACCGCCGAAGACATCCGCGTAGATTTAATCTCCGTCGAAACGACCGCGAAAGGCGAACGCTTCTCGATGCGCGTGCCCGAAAAAGTGCGCCCGTCGGATAAGTTATTTGTTCTAACTCTGCAAAAATAATTATAACAAATTTTTTCGTACCTTTGCACAAAAAT
>BNTT01000226.1 GCA_025996815.1 Bacteroidia bacterium | reverse complement strand
ATCGAGGCAATTCTGCCACCAGATAGGTCTTGTACTGCCACAAGTCTAAATGGCGCCACTGACGCTCTTTCCTGTGGTCATATATCGAATAACGTGCGCCGTTATCTTCCACATAATCTAACCGATATCGCAACTTCACATAGATGTTGCCTGCGACCTCATCGGTGACAACTCCCGATACTTCCCATGCTGTATTCACAGGCAAAAGTATCTTCTCTAATATTTGACTTCCCGTATATTTTTCCATGCCGCAAAATTACTACTTTCCACACAATTCCCAGTAGAACCAAAATTGATAGGGCTAAATCTTTTTTTTCGGTGTTTTATTCGACGGTTACCGTCAGCCCCTCTTTTGCCAAAATGGTGTTGGGGAAAACCTCGCACGCCTCTGTCAGCAGCAGGTTTTCATCGGTGATGCGGGCGGAGAAATGTCCTAAGATGAGTTTTTTTACGTTGGCGGCACGGGCTATTTCTGCTGCCTGACGGGCGGTGGAGTGCATCGTTTGCTTGGTGCGCTCCGAGCGCGTTTCGCAAAACGTGGCTTCGTGGTAGAGCACGTCCACGTTTTCGATAATCGGGATTATTTTTTCGTAATAGATGGTGTCGGAGCAATAGGCGTATCTTTTTGGGGCTTCTGCCGGACGGGTCAGGCGAGCGTTGGGGACGATTTGTCCGTCGGGCGTGACGAAATCGGCTCCCTCTTTCACGGCGTTGATTTGGCTGAACGGGATTTGATAAAAATCGAGCATTTCGCGCACGATATGCGGACTTTTGGGCTTTTCTTCAAACAAAAAACCGGCTGTGGGCACGCGGTGGCGCAACGGGATGGTCGAAACTTTGAGCGTGCGGTCTTCAAAAATCAGCGCGTTTTTCTTCGGGTCAAAGGCGTGAAACACCACCCGGTAGGACAATTCCGAACAAAAATAATTCAGCATCGGGCGAAACACCTTTTCGGCATCCGGCTGCGCATAAATGTCCAAATCAGCCGTTCTGCCCAACATTCCGAGCGTCGAAATCAGTCCGAACAGCCCAAAACAGTGGTCGCCGTGCAGGTGCGAAATAAAAATGTGGTCGAGGCGACTGAAACTGAGTTTCATCGCCCGAAATTGCAGTTGAGCGGCTTCGCCGCAGTCAATCATAAACAGTTTGTCGCGCAGGTTAACCACCTGTGAACTAAGCGAATGCTTCGTCGTCGGCAGTGCCGAGCCGCATCCCAAGATGTTTATTTCAAATCGTTCCATAGTTTTAGCGTATGCCAATAAATTTATGAATCTGAACACTCAGCCGCCACTGCGGTCGTTGCAAAATTTTCGCCGCACAATAGGCGATATTTGCCTCTGTCGCCAGTAAATTGTCCACAAAGATGGGGCTTAAAAAGTATCTTTTTGCCTCGGGCAGCGATTCTATTTCGGGCAGTTCGTCGCCTTTCTGCACCGGCAGCCGCACCTCGTCCACCCGCGGGTTGATTTGCCGAGCATAATCCAAATTGCTGCCCTTCGGGCTTACCACCGTGTAATCAAACACCGGCGACAGTCGTTGCGTGCCGTTGCTTTCCACAGCCTGCTTGTAGCCCCGGTTTTTGAAAAACCACAGCACGTCGTCCGTCAGTTGCAGCGTTGGCTCGCCCCCCGTCCACACAATCCACAGGCAGGGATATTGCCTGATAATCGTATGGATTTCTTCGAGCGTCATCGTCGTGCCGGTTTCAAACGTGGTGTCGCAAAACGTGCAGCGCAAGTTGCAGCCCGTGAGGCGAATGAAGATGGAAGCCTCACCCTGCCGTCCGCCCTCGCCTTGCAGCGAATAAAATATCTCATTGACATCAAGGTTCATACACGCACGAGGTTTGAGGGGTTTCACTGACTTCCACGGCATACAATTCGGGAATTTCCGGCTTGAATGTGTCGTACAAAAAGCGCGCCATATTTTCGGAAGTGGGGTGCGCCGGCAACACATCGTTCAGATGCCGATGGTCGAAATGCGCATTGAGATACTGCTTCACAGGTTCCAAAGCCTTGTAATCCTTCACAAAGCCAAACTCATCCAACGCCTCCGCCCGCAAATGCACGGTAACCACATAATTATGACCGTGCAACCGCGCACACGGATGCTCCGCCCCCAACATATCCAATTGGTGCGATGCCGAAAAAGCGAATTGCTTACTAATCTTATACATACTGCAAAGGTAGTGAAAAAATTGTCAATTAAAAAATTTTAATTACTTTTGCGATATATTACAATGAAATTTTAAAATATCACAATATGAAACACACAGTTTTATTCGTCTGCGCTGCAGTAGCGTTAAGTGCTTGCCAAAAGCAAGCAGAAACACAAGAAACAAGCAATTACAAATTGGTTGTTACGTTGGAGAATGCTCCATTTGACTCGTTAAGTATTTTGGGTCACATAGGGAATCATTTTATTGATGCTTTTCAGGGTAAGAAAACATCTGAATTTACTTGGGAATTTACTGTTCCGGATAGCATTGTAGACATTTCTGATAGATTTATTTTATGCGTTTCCAGATATGATACTGTTAGCAAATCAGATAGAGCGGTGCTTTTTATTGCCGAAAATAAAGACAAAACAGTTTTTGGCTCTGTGGGTATAGAAGATAGAGAAAATTATATCCATGCGCAATACGTAGAGCAAACAGTAGCTCCTGACGCATATATGGTTGGTACAGAACCACTTATAATAGGGACTCGGATAGAGGGAAAATTTAAATTGATACTTCAGAATGACAGTTCGGACATTACAGTGCGGGCGCAAGAACCTTTCTTTAGTGCTTTTAGACTTCCAGATACCACTATTGACATTGAAAAAAAATTTTATGATGATTGTTTAACACAATATGTTGAATTGGCGAAAAAATATCCTGACTCCAGATATTTGATAATCGGTTTGGCAAGCAGCTTGAATCTGTATAAGTCTAACACGGATATCCGGAAAATTTATGATTGCCTGTCAAATAAGCACAAAAATACTAAATGGGGGCAAAATATTGAATACTATCTCTTTGAAAAATTTGAAAACACTTCATTGCCAACTTTGTATCGGACAGCAACAGAGAAGGTTGTGCAAGATAGTTCAAAATACAATTTAATTGTTTTTACCGCTTCATGGTGCGGACCCTGTAATGAAGAAATCCCCCTCCTTAAAGAAATCTATCATGATTTGAACGAAAAATTAATTGTGACCTATATTTCTGTGGATGAAAAGGAAACTGTATTTGCTTTTCAAAAACTGATGCGAAAAAAAGGGTTCTACTGGGAATTGTGTGGAAAGAGCATTAAATCACCGTTAAAGAAGAGAACAGCCGTTCTGAAATTAGCGGTATTTCTGTAACCTCTTCCGATTGTTTTTAGCTCTTGTATTGCCCCGTTTAATCGTTCGGCTCGCGCGTTGTTAGCACCTGTTTTCATAGCGTTTATTATTCCTGTTTTATGCCTTTCAAACATATCTACAACTTCATTGATTTCTTTGATTTGAGCATGTTTGGCATCTCGTTTCCATATATAAAACAGCGATAAAGCTTCCATCGGTGAAGTCCTGCGAAGTATATCGCGGAAGTTTTCCTTCACTCTCCACGCTTTTGATACTTCATAATTACTGTTGTTTA
>BNTT01000225.1 GCA_025996815.1 Bacteroidia bacterium | reverse complement strand
AACGGGGCAATACAAGAGTTAAAAACAATCGGAAGAGGTTATAGAAATACCGCTAATTTCAGAACGGCTATTCTCTTCTTTAACGGTGATTTAATGCTCTTTCCACACAATTCCCAGTAGAACCAAATTTTCTACAAAGATACAGTATTCCAATTAAAAAACGCTTAATTATCGCTTAATTTTGTCATAATCGGCTAAATCTTTTTATGAGATGCTATTTTTTGGGTCATTAAGTTACGGGATAAGGGGCTGGGAAATAGTCTATAATTTTATGCCTTTGTGCCATAAAATTAACAAAAAGACGGAAAATAGGGCTTGGGGTGGTTATGGCTTGGATTGGGGGCGGAGTTGGTACGAACTTGGTACGAACTTGGTACGAACTTGGTATGGAGAAAGTATGGAGAAGGTCTAAATTTTGTTCGGCTCAGAAACGACTGATTTTCGGTGAAATTTTGGTTTTTTTAACTGTGTTTTTAACTGTTTTTATTGTTATTGGTGTTGTTTGTTTTTAGTTGCTTTCAGGGCAAACGCATCAAATTTATGATGGTAAGAAGACCGTACGGTCGTTACTTCACCCCGTATAGGCATAGCCGTCAGGTTAAGGGCGAAGCCCGTCTGTTTGTATCCCGTAGGGATGAAATATTGGTAGAAAACGGAATCCACCCTCCACACCCCACCGTCCCGCAGGGACGGAATGTGATACAACGACATTGATATTTCGTACCTGCGGCACGAACGAGGTGGGGGGGATGGGCATTTTCTACCAATATTTCATCCCTACGGGATACAAACAGGCGGAAGCAAAATTGTAGAATGTCCAGGGCAAACGCATCTTAATTTTGCAACCCTTAGTAGCCTACAATGTGTCCTCGCCCCCCCCTTATTCCCTTATTTTCTTGATAATGAGAAGAATAAGGGAATAAGGGGGGGGATAGAGGGGGGGGCGTTGTAGGCTACTAAGGGCTACTAAGGGCTACTAAGGGTTACTAAGGGCTACTAAGGGCTACTAAGGGCTACTAAGGGCTACGAGGTGGTTTTGTTAAGAAAATTAGGTGGAAATGAGGTTTAAGAACTATCTTGTGGCAAGTTTCCATTTACCCACACCAACACATTTATAGAACCATTTTTAATGCGTTGACCCTGATAGAATGTTGCTGAATTTTGATGTTTGCCCTGTATTTGCTTTCTTTTGTTTTGTGAGGCTAAGTTTTTTTAATAAATTTTACGTTTAGGGAAAAATTAAGGGAAAATTAAGGGAAAATTAAGGCTGCAAAGTTATCTTTGCGGAAAAATATTAAATTTATGAAGAATATGGTAACACGAAGAGAGTTTTTGAGAACAGGCGGGCTTGCGACAGCAGGACTTGCGCTGGGAGGGCTTAGTGCTGTCGGTACGGCGAGTGCAGCAAGCCAAAAAAGAGTGAATGGAGCGAACAGGAAAGTGAATTTGGCATGTGTCGGCATTGGCAACAGAGGGGCTGAAATTATGGCTGACTTTGAGCGTACCGGATTGGCAAATATTGTTGCGCTGTGCGATGTGGATATGGGTGCTCCCCATACACAGAAGATGATGGCTCAGTATCCGAATGCCAAGCGGTTTACGGATTTCCGCGAGATGTTTGATAAGATGGGCAATCAGATAGAGGCGGTGACGGCTGCTGTTCCCGATTTTGCCCATTTTCCGATTGCGATGATGGCTATGTCGTTGGGGAAGCACATTTATGTGGAAAAACCGATGGCACGCACTTTCTATGAGGCGGAACTGATGATGCAGGCGGCTAAGAAATATCCAAAGGTGGTGACTCAGGTCGGAAATCAGGGGCATTCCGAAGCCAATTATTTTCAGTTCAAAGCATGGAAAGATGCAGGAATCATTAAAGACGTGACCGAAGTTACAGCCCACATGAATGGCGACAGACGGTGGCATCCTTACGACCCTGCAATCAAGAAATTTCCGGATGCACAGCCGGTTCCTAAGACATTGGATTGGGACACTTGGTTGATGACTTCTATGTGGCATGATTATACCGACAAGTTTCACTACGGCAACTGGCGCGGTTGGTATGATTTCGGCATGGGTGCTCTGGGCGATTGGGGCGCACATATTCTGGATACCGTGCATGAGTTTCTTGAATTGGGTTTACCTTACGAAGTGACGGCTCTCAAATGCGAAGGGCATAATGATTATTTCTTCCCGAAAGCCTCCACGATATTGTTTCGGTTTCCGAGGAGGGGCGATATGCCTGCTGTGGATGTTACGTGGTACGATGGCGTGAAGAATTTGCCTGCTATTCCGGCAGGTTATGGCACTTCCGATATTGACCCGAATATACCGCCGGTAGCCGGTGGCAAATTGCAGCCCACGAAGCTCAATCCGGGAAAAATTATTTACAGCAAAGACCTCATTTTCAAAGGCGGTTCACACGGTAGCACCTTGTCTATTATTCCGGAAGACGTGGCGAAAGAGATGCAAAACAAGTTGCCGGAAGTGCCCAAAAGCACGTCCAACCACTTTGCCAATTTCTTACTGGCTTGTATGGGAGAAGAAAAGACCCGTTCGCCGTTTGAAATTCACGGCACATTAAGTCAGGTATTTTCGCTGGGAGTGATGGCGCAAAGGATGAATACGCAACTTTTATTGGACAGGAATGCCAAGCAAATCACCAATAACGCATTTGCAAATTCTATGCTGACTCAAATGCCGCCGCGTAAGGGATGGGAACAATTTTACAAAATATAAAAAAACACAATCATGAAAAAGAATATACTGTTAATTATTGCATTAGTATGGTCTGTCAATCTGTTGGCTCAAGACAATCGGTTGAAACAGGACGGCACCCAGTTTCCGCCCGAGACAGGCGAATCGTTCAAATTAGGAATGGCGGGCTTTACTTTCGTCAATTTCGACTTGGACAAGACCTTGGAAACGATGGAAAAATTGGATGTACACTATCTGTGTATCAAGGATTTTCATTTACCCTTCAAGAGCACCGACGGGGAGATTGCGGCTTTCCACGCTAAATTAGCCGCCAAAGGGGTAACCGGATATGCCGTGGGTCCTATTTATATGAAAACAGAGGCGGAAGTAGATAATGGTTTTGCATACGCTAAAAGGGTGGGTGTGAAGACCATCGTGGGGGTGCCGAACTACGAATTGCTCCCTTATGTGGATAAAAAAGTGAAGGAATACGGCTTCAACTATGCCATTCACCTGCACGGACCTGATATTCAAACCTATCCGGATGCGGAAGATGTTTGGAATCACACCAAAGACTTAGACCCGCGCATCGGTATGTGTTTGGACGTCGGGCATGACTTGCGCAACGGCAAAGACCCGGTGGCAGATTTGAAGAAATACCATACACGGGTATTTGATATGCACATCAAGGACGTTACAGACAGCACCAAGAAGGGCTATTCCGTAGAAATAGGGCGCGGAATCATTGATTTTCCGGCTCTTGTAAGGGCTTTGCGAGAAGTCGGTTATACAGGGGTGTGCAGTTTGGAACACGAACGGAATATGAAAGACCCGTTTTTCGGTATTGCCGAATCAATCGGTTATTTCAGAGGCGTGGTTGAAAGCACAAAAAAGTGAACGATTATTTCAAGATTATACACATTTAAAACTATCATTTATGCGAAAAAAATTAAAAAATGGCTCATTAAAAGCACTTTTGTGTGTCGCAGCCCTCTACATGGGGGGGGGGG
>BNTT01000224.1 GCA_025996815.1 Bacteroidia bacterium | reverse complement strand
AAATACTACCAGATGTTCATCAGCAGTGTTATCGCAAAGTTTTTCTTCTAAATCAATAGATTTCGACTTATCGTAAAGATTGTCCATTCCATAATCGAACCAATAAACATCCGGCACAACCGAAACAAATATTGAAAAAGCCGCAAACAACAGACTTATACAATTCCATAAAGATAATTGCTTGTTGTTAAAATATGACTCCCATAAACAAAAGACAAAAAGACCACAAAAAATTCCCCATATTAAACTGATACAAAATCGGGAACCAACACCAAATGATGTTTTTCCCCATATCATAAAACCCAATATAAAAAGGGTTAAAAGAACTAATAGAATAGATATTATTTGTTTATTCATGACATACTGAAATTTATGATAACGAAAATTATTATTACGACGAGTATAACAGATAGTATTATTAGAGGCATTGTTAATTCCTCATTATTGATATTATCTCTATGTTCTTTGTTCGTTTTCAATTCATTGGAGAGGGATTTGATAGTTTCTTGAAGTTCCGTTATGCCGTTTTTGTTTTTTTGAAACTCCAGTAGTTTTTTTTGAAGTGTCAAATTTTTTTCATTTGCTTCTTCCAGTTTTTTGCTTTTTTCAAGATTTTTATTTCTTGCATAAAGAGAAAGCGCACGACCACAATGCCAACAATAGTTTATATTGTTGGGATTTTCTTTTTTACACTGTGGACAAGCCATTGACATAACTTATATAAATTTAATTTTTGCTTTTTTCGTTATTTTCCACGTGTTATATTCCAATTCGGCTTCACCCTTCTCTGTGGTTTCTACCGATTGAGAACCAATTTTTTGCACTTCGCAGCCTTCGAGAAAATCGGGACATTCTATCACCGTTTCGTAAGCATCTCTGTAAACCTCAAACGTTGCCGTTTTGCCGGAATGTGTTTTATTTATCTTGAATATAGTGTCTTCGGTGGGTGTGGCGGTTACTTTGTGAAATGCTCCTTTGTAGCTTGACTTGGTTTCATCATTTTCACTTCTGTTGCTTTGAGAGGCTATCTGTTTTTCAATGTAGGCAATTGCATAGCGGCAATTCACATAATCAACCAACTTGTCATACGTTGCTTTGTCAAGTTTATTTTGTGCAGAAATTGTTGTGCTGTACAAAAAAATAGCCGCTATAGTGTATATCGTTTTTCTCATCTTTTTAAAATGCTGTCAGGTATTGCCACACTATCAATTGTTGTAGGAATTATATCTATTGGAATATCCATTACATTGCTGGCGGGATAAATTTCATCACTCGCTTTTCTATCCATTAGCGATATGCCAACAAGTGTTACGCAGGATAGCGCAATTATGCCACCAATAGCAAGAGCCGAAATTTTAACTCCTTTTGATATTGTGCTGTTAATCACTCCACCGCTTGCTTTCATCTGTGCCAATTTTTCAATACTGCCGGCAAGGCGGTCGATTTTATGGGTTTGCTCATTTGTTGCTTTTTCCAACTTCAACATACTGTCTTTTACTGCGGTCAGATTTTTGAGCTCATCCACAATGATGGAGGTGCCCTCCAATTTATCCTGCAATGCCTGTTGTTGTTTTATGGTCGCCTTTGCAAACTCGGCAAGTTGCGTATCGGTGTTTTCTTTCAACCGCAAGAGAGCGTCCTGCAAACTTGTGTCCACCGTGCCTACAACCTTGCTGATTGCGGCTTTACGGGCTTCAACCTGAGAGATTTCCGTTTCAAAAAACAATCCCATCTTTTCGATGGCTTTGGTGCGGTTTTCGTTTTTATCCAAGTTTTCGTTGAGTGCTTTCACATTGGCGATGTACTCGTTCACGCTGTGCAAGTAGGTGCTGAAATGACCTATTTCATCGGTGCAATTTTTCAGTTTACTATACACCTCTATGTTGGCAGTCGCAATTCTATTTATTTTCAGTTCATTGATGGCTCTCACCGTTTCCGCCTGATACTGGTAGGATTCGTTCACCTGCTGCAATGTTTCTCGAAGTTCTTTGGTGTTGCCGGAAAATGTTTCGTTAAACTTGGCAAGATTAGCTGCCATTTTTTCAAGTGTACCGAAAATCTCACCGGATAATTTCGGCAATAAATTGGCTTGTATCCAACTCAAAAACACATTTTTTGTTCGCTCTATTGCCACTTTGCCGTTTTTGGCTTGGTAAGAACCAAGGGTAGTAAGCAATATGCCCACAATACTCGAAAACATTGCCAAAGCAACACCACCCAGTAAGGCTTGCACCCCTTCAGCACCGTTTCCTATAGTGGCGTTGCCCAACAAATCACTTAATCCACCGCTAATCACCAAGAAACCGACACCGATTAAAATCCCCACCATCGTACCCATCAATCCTAAATACAAGGGTACGGGAATTTGTGTATCAATTTCCTCCTCTTTTGCATCACAGTTTCTATCTACAATATCTTTGATGATGTGAAAGTCACTAACTGCCCCCGCATTGTTCAACAGATAGTTATTGATAGACTCAACAATCACATTTAACACAGAATTTGAGTGCTGCGTGCTGATGCCAACAACGTTTTCATCCACTGCAAGAAGTTCCAATTGATTATCATTCGCAGGAAAAACATCCGCAAAAGTTTTCAATTTTTCCTTATTAGAAAGATAACTTTTAAACTGAAAAATAACAATAAGCGCTATTACCGCAATGATTATAATGTAGTGCATAGTTTATTCAAATTTAACGTTTGCTTTTTTTGTAACTTTCCACTTCCCATCTTGTAAAGTCGCTGTCCCTTCTTCTATCTGTAAAGATTGGTCTTTTCCTCTCCAATTTTGTTTGTCACAGCCTTCTATCAAATCGGGACATTCCAAAACTGTCCCATAAGCTTCTTTGTAAATTGTAAAATTGGCTGTTAGCTCATCGGATTTTTCCAATTTATAAATAGTGTCGTCGTTGGGATGTTCGAAAACAGCGTTAAAATAGCCATGGTTAATTGACTTGGCATAAAGTAAGTTTGAAACTGGTGGAGGAGGAGGAGATGACGGATCTTGCGAATCAGAGTCTGTGGACTTTTCTAATTCATTTATATTCTCTTGTGGGTCATTAATTTTCGCTTGATTCGCTGTTTCTAATTCATCTATTTTCTTTTTCAGGACACTAATTTCCGTTTGCAATGTTCGATTCTCTTTTTTTAATTTACCCTTTTCACCTTTTAATTCCGTGATTTCATCTTGAGTCCTCAAATCGTCTGATTGTTTTTCACAATCGGACACTTTCTTTTTTTGCTTCTTAAATAGGACAATAAGTAGGGCAATAAGTAGGACAAGCACAGCAATAGTAAGAATATAAGAAACCCAAATGTTTTTCCCTAATTCATCTACTTCAGCAGTCAACCTCGCTACCTCCTGAATTATATCTGATAGTTGCGTGTCTTTTTGTGGAATGGAATCTTGTGCCAAACACATCGCACCACTCAGCAAAACAGTCACTAATATAAAAACTTTTTTTTTCATTTTATTTATTTTTTTTATTAAACTTTTTCCAACATACTGATTTCAAACGCAAGCTTGTGTAATACTTCAACCAAAGGATAGAAAAAGAGTGTTTCTTCCACGACTTTGTCTGGTTGTGCAAGTTTTTTCTGTTCTTTTATCAGTCCTTTTTTCAGAGCATCAAGTAAAAATGTTTTGTCTTTACAAATTTCTTTTACTTTACCCAGAGCACTATCATCGGCTCCCAACGATTTAGTTAAGA
>BNTT01000223.1 GCA_025996815.1 Bacteroidia bacterium | reverse complement strand
GTGCCCGAAAGTCATCTCTGAAAAATAACTCTTGTTCACCAGAAAAAACGCGATGCAACACAGGTAATAAATCACCAACATCCCTCCCAAATTGCAAAGCAAAGCGAATACCGGTTGTTTTTTATTACCAAATCAATGGTATTATTTTTTATCCCGCAGTGCTAAAATTGGGCAAGGTCCTTTCTTGTCCCCCTTATGTATGGTGGGTAGTTTGTAGTTTGAAATATCTGCGTTGTTTAATTTTGCCAGAATTGACCATATTGATTGGTCATGTCGATGTTCGCGAAATCCATCCAAGTTTGGTGATTTTGATGGGGTATCGTCAGCCAAATCAAAATGATTTTCAAAAACGCCGAGCCATTCTTTGATTAGATTTTTAGTCACAGCGGTTTTACGTAGAAAAAATGCTGTTGCACGGATTTGGTTGCTGTCCGTTATATCTCGACGATTTCTAACATTAAAATAATCCAATAAATCCCCTTTGTTCCAATGTTTTTCTATATTTGGTATAGCAAATCCTAATATGCCTGATTTCGACACTTTGACATTGTTTATTAATCCCTGCATCTCTTGTTTTCGTGCAGGATTTATATGACAGCCAATATCCGTGTATAGCAAAATATCCCCGTCCTGCATTTTATCCATAACTTGCTTTATAACCGCTGATTTCCAGCACCAATAGCCAAATCCACGACTGCCATGCACTAATTTATCTTGAAATTTATTCATAAAATTCGGCGATAAATTGCGCTCGTCCATTATGTATATCTCATCGAATGCGCCGGAGACAACTGCTTGTTGTAGCAATCTTTCTTTTGACTCAGTCATTCGGGAATCGCCAAAAGAAACAAGACATGCTTTGTTGCCCTCGTCATTTATAGATGTTTTAACACAGATATTGTCCATTGGAATATATTGATATGGCAACGGCGGTGAAAACGTCTTTTGCTCTCGTAGGTCATTTTCTATGCCCCGCGAGATTTTAGCTGACGCTTTTTTGAATGGAACAAAAAGATAGATAAATTTTACAATTTGTTTACGCATCGTTTTTACTGATATTGTTTTTTGATTTGTATTTATTATATAATTATATGCCGCGTTTCTGGTGTATTTTATTTACATCACTTCGCAATTCAATGTAATTTCATGAATTGGATATTTTCCATAACAGGAGTCTGTAAATGTAAAATTATATCCCAAGCCCCATGAATCAATCAGCGGCTTAATCTTGAAAAAATCATTATAATTATGATAAATGCTGATTATCAGTGTTGGCTTTTGCTCACGAATTGTCTGAATGGCACCTTGCAATAATGCCCATTCCGCGCCTTCGATGTCAGTCTTTATTAAGCCCACACGTATATTGTTGTTGTTCACGAAATTATCCAAAGTATTCATTTGGGTTGTTCCGGTAAATTTACCATATTTAATAGGTACCCTCCCTTCTTTATCACCTAATGCAAGATTGACCGGTATAACATTCTGTATATCATTCAGTTTCATGGTTTCGTTGATGGTGTTGCAGAAATCCGGCACCGCTTCAAATGCGTAAATCGGATTGTTGGGAAAATGGTTGCGCAATATCAACGTGCTGTCCCCGTTATATGCACCAATATCCAAAAGGGACAGTTCTTTGTGCCCGCGAATTTTATCAGCCGTTTTCAGTTTGCTTATTTCGTATTCATCTGTGAAAATGGATGGCTCAAACAGGTCGACCCGCAATTTATAATTTTTGTATTGGTAATAATCATCTACTTTTGAGGATATTACGCCATCGTGCATCCTGATAAATTTGTTGATTTCGTCTTTTGTATAAATGTCGGTAAATTTGTATTTACCACCATTGTATTTTGATACATTCTCTATCCGTTTCAAAATATGATTTATTTTGGCAATTTCCGGTTGCGACAGCCCCTTTTTTAATTCGGCGGCATCTTTTTCATACTGTTCTAAATCTCGACCAATTAAATTAACACCGCCGTTTTTGCGAGAAACAGATTTTTCGGAAACAGGACTCATCCTGTGTCTGAATCGATGCCGTTTAGACTTGTCGGGTATAAATCCCGCCATTAAATTAACTAAAAATGTGTTCATTTTATTTATTTTTTTATATATTATTGCCCGTCAAGAAATATTATGGCAGTTCCTCCATCCGACAAGCAATCTCTTTTCCTGCAAAAGCCACGCCCAAGAGCGCGATGCGCTTGTTTTCGCCTGCATATCGCTCAGAATAGCGGCATTTATGGATTTGTGTCAATGCCTCGTCTAACAATTTATTGGGAGCCCCCTTGGCGGCATATTTCACTTCTGCAATCACTACCCGTTCCTGCCATGTCCACACAGCATCTATCCTGCCTTTGTCGGTACTCACTTCGGCATCCACCTTGAAGCCCAACATATTGAGCCACAACAAAATGAGCGAATGGTAATACGCTTCGCGCGGAATATGCAACTGATTGGGGATGCGAGCAAACATTGCTTGCATACTGCGTTCAAAAGGGAGTGCATCGCCATTCAATAACTGTTCCATCATTTGCCTGCACCCTCTGTTCACCTCCGGCAAAGAAGTTGCTGCATAACTTGCTAATAAATGGGTCGTTAGTGCCCTGTTCACCTCCTCATTGGGAACACCCAATGTGTAGAGCATGGTGTCGCCAAACGGATTCCTTTCTTTCTTTTTTATGGTCAAATAACCCGTTTGAAACATCAATGTCTGCGGATTTATAGCCTGAATATCAAAACTGTCAAAATCCGCAGCTTGCATCCGAATAGGCTCCAAAAGCGATTTCACATCATCGTGCTCTTTTAATATATTGACTATAAAAGTAGGCGAACCGGTTGTAAACCAATGGTCAGTAAACTCTTGCTGCCTAAAAAACATCAAAGTTGAAAACGAATTATACACAAACGTTTCGCCATCCCACGAATAGCCGTCATACCAGTATTTGATTTTTTCGATTGCCTCCTGTTTGCTGCATTCATGCTTTTGAGCCAGCTCTGCAATATAGGGGTCAAAACAGGATTCCAGTTCTGCCTGCGTATAGCCGCAAATCGCGGAAAATTGCGCCTCAAGAGTAATATCAACCAGATTGTTTAATCCTGAAAAGATAGAAACCTTGGAGAATTTGGATACGCCCGTCAAAAACACAAAACGCAAATGCTCATCCGCAGCTTTCATCACCTGATAAAAATTGTGAAGAATGGTACGAATTTTGTCAGCCTTTTCCAAATCGGTCAAATTGTCAATGATTGGTTTGTCGTATTCGTCAATCAAAACCACTACTTGCTGCTTCGTGGATTGATGCAGCTTGTGAATTAACTCTCTAAATCGGGAGGCTACATCTTCCGTTTCAAGCACGATTTCATACGCTTGCGCGATTTCCTTCAAAGAAGCCATTAACGAACGAACCAAAGCCTCCGGCGTGTGAAGTGCCATCCCCCCAAAATCCAAGCGAATGACCGGATGCGACACCGTCCAATCCCAATTATCCTCAATCCACAGTCCTTTAAATAAGGATTTGTTGCCCTTAAAGATGGCTTCCATCGTGCTCACCAGCAGCGACTTCCCAAATCGTCGCGGGCGCGACAGGAAGAAAACTCTGCCCGATGTGATAAGGCGATGTATATTCTCCGTCTTATCAACATACAAGCAATCATCATTGCGCAAATTCGCAAACGACTGTATTCCGATAGGTAATTTTTGCATAATCTTTTAA
>BNTT01000222.1 GCA_025996815.1 Bacteroidia bacterium | reverse complement strand
AATTTATTCGCTACAAAGGTAGCAATTTGTACTTCGAGTACGGTAGGCTGTATGCCCGAAAAGGATGTCTGGTCTTGACTTTTTATTCATACGCTTGCATATCTCGGGATTTTTATCTAATTTTGCAGCAACAACTAAATTATATTGATATGAATCTATTGAATTGCCGCACAGTCTTTCCAGACGAGGCAAGTTGCAAAGCCAAATGGAAGGCGATTCGTGATAAACAGGGCGTTGTGAGTCCTCATTGTGGCAGTATGGGGCATTATTGGAAATCCGATAAGGAATGCTATGAGTGCAAGAAGCCATCTTTCCATATCTGCAAAATTATCTGAAGCAGTAATTTGATAATCCCTGATAATTTAAAATGAAAAACAAATGCACATCTTAAAAATAATTCATGGTTACCCACCAAATTACAATGCAGGCTCTGAAGTTTACAGCCAATCGGTTTGTAATGAGCTGTCAAAACATCATAAAGTTTCCGTTTTCACGCGAGAAGAAAATCTATATGCACAGGATTTCTCTATTCGACAAGAAAATATAACCGACAATCTTGATTTGTATTTTGTAAACAATCCACAAGGAAAAGATGGTTACCGTCACAAGCAAATTGACGACAATTTTGCAAAGTTGGTAAGGCAACTAAAACCTGATATTGCCTATATCGGACATCTCAACCACCTTTCAACAGGGCTTGTCGATGAATTCAACAAACAGCAAATCCCAATCGTGTTTATGTTGCACGACTATTGGCTGATGTGTCCTCGTGGGCAATTCTTAACGCGAAGTATAGGCGAAGCAAATAATTTTGCCGTTTGCAATGGTCAAAACGACAAAAAATGTGCCTGTGATTGTTACGAAGTTTATTTTTCTGGTAAAGAGCAGGAACGAGAAAAAGATATTGCAGCGTGGGCAAATTGGATAAATCGCCGAATGATTGGAACAAAGGCGATTATTGATAAAGTGAATTTGTTTGTTGCACCCGCAAAATATCTGCGAAATCGCTTTATAAATGATTTTGGCATTCCCGAAAACAAAATTATTTATTTAGACTACGGTTTCCCAACCAAATACTTAACACATACCAAGAAATCAAAAGGAAAAATCAATTTTACTTTTGGTTACATTGGCACACATATTCCTGCAAAAGGCGTGAATTTGTTGATTGAAGCGTTTAGGCAAATCCAAATGCCCGCAACTTTGAAAATCTTTGGACGTGAAAACGGACAAAGTACAAACGCTTTGAAAAAAATGGCGGAAACTTCGCACAATCCGATTGAATTTTGTGGCGAGTATGTTAATAAAAATTTGGCTGATACGGTTTTTGCCAATGTTGATTGTATTGTAGTTTCAAGCATTTGGAAAGTGCCTGATATTGAAAATCACTGTGTAGAACTCTTAAAAATATTTGATAATGAATTGCAAAAATAAACTGTGGTGCATAACGCTCGACACCAACCCCGAAGACTGCAATTTGCATTGCATAATGTGCGAAGAACACAGTCTGTATAGCAATTTCAAACAGAAATTGTTTGAAACGACAGGCGTAAAATTCCGCCGTATGAAGTTTGAGATTGTTGAACGAATTTTTGAAGAAGCAGCAAAACTCGGCGTAAAAGTTTTGTTGGAAAATATTTTACCGCTTTCCGATAGCGAAAAAACAGAAGTTCCCGAAACTTATGAATGTCCGTTTTTGGAATGCGAATTATGGATTTCAGCCACAGGCAAAATTTCGCCCTGTTGTGCGCCTGACAACCTTCGACAATCGTTGGACGATTTTGGAAATATCGAAACAATGAGCCTCACAGAAGTTTTGGCGAGTGAAAACTATCTGAATCTTGTTGAGAATTACAAGAAGATTAAATTGTGTAAGAGTTGTAATATGAGGAAACCAAAACAATAATTTCAGTATAACTGCGTTTTATATCAAAAAATGATGTTTTTTGCAGACAAAACGTAAAAAACAGTATCTTTGCACTCGTAAATAATTTTCAAAATGGAACAATATAGTAAAGTTAGATATTGGATTGAAGACCTGCCGAAAAGAGGAAAAATTGTATTTTCGCAGCAAGAAGTCGAGAAACAATTTCCTGATTTGTCGCTTGCAAACATACGAAATTCATTGTATAGACTTGTGGCAAAAAAGAAAATACAGTCTGTTTGGCATGGTTTTTTTGTAATCGTGCCTGTTGAGTATGGCTTAAAAGGGATTGTTCCGCCGATAGAATATATCGACCAACTAATGAAGCATTTAGGGAAAGAATATTATATTGCTTTATTGAGTGCGGCGGCTTTGCAAGGGGCTTCACACCAACAGCCGCAAGAATTTACGGTTATTACCAATTCCGGCAATCTTCGCGACAAACAAAAGAAAGATGTGAAAATTAATTTTGTTACGAAGAAAAATATCTCGACAAAATATCTCACTAATCTAATGACAAGCAGCGGATATGTGAATATATCCATACCTGAATTAACTGCTTTTGATTTAATTAATTATAAAAAAAATACAGGTGGATTAAATCGAGTTGCAACTGTTTTGAACGAATTGGCAGAAATGATGAATTTCGACAATTTAGAGGCAGATTTTTTTGAATTATTTAATAGCCAAGCCATACAGCGTCTGGGTTATTTGCTTGACTTATTAGGATACGAAAAATTGGCTGATACATTAGAACAAAAAGCGAAACAGACAGGTATAAAATTTAAGAAATGTCCCTTGTCGTTGACATCTAAAAAATTAGAATTATCTGAATATAAGACAGATAATAAATGGAAAATAATTATTAACGAAGAAATAGAAATTGACGAGTTATGATACCGAAAAATGCCATATCAGAATGGACGAACACAGTTCCTTGGATTGATATTAACAATGTGGAGCAAGATTTGATTATCTGCCGTGCCTTAGTCGCCATTTACAACGACGATTTTTTGGCTTCCCGATTGGCTTTTCGTGGCGGAACGGCGTTGCACAAATTATATATAAGTCCTCAAAGCAGGTATTCGGAAGATATTGATTTAGTGCAAATTATGCCAGAAAATGTCGGCGCAATACTTGACAAGTTGCGTGAAGTTCTGTCCTTTCTTGGAAAACCGATTGTAAAACAGAAGAAAAACAACAACACAATGGTTTTTCGGGTGAATTCAACTTTCCCTCCAGTTACGCCAATTAAATTAAAGGTTGAAATAAACTGCAAAGAACATTTTAACGTTTTGGGGTTGGTCAAAATTCCATTTTCGGTCAAAAATCAATGGTTTACAGGGGATTGCGGAATAACAACCTATCAATTAGACGAGTTGGTAGGCACAAAATTACGTGCCTTGTATCAACGGAAAAAGGGGCGTGATTTGTTTGACTTGCAAAGGGCTTTGGAAAATCCGAATCTGAATCCCGACAATGTGATAAAATGTTATCGCGACTATATTTCTTTTTCCGATGGAGAATCGCCGTCAAAAGCGGTGTATTTGGCAAATATGGAAGAGAAGATGCAGGAGGAAATCTTTTTGAATGATACGCAGGGGTTGCTTCGCCCGAGTTTGGGGTTTGAGCCGCAAGAAGCGTGGAAGGTTGTGAGGGAGAGGTTAATAGAGAAAATTTAGAAATCAAGATGGATATTTACTGCTGTTGCGTTAATTTTAAATATTTTATTGTAATCTATTGATATACAAATAGATATAAGCGTTCTTTTATTTTTCGATTTGAATTGACGTACTTTTGCTCAAAAAAGCAAAAAGTATGCATTCGGGTAAATATGTTTTCTCACAAATTTTGGAATTTGTGAACAATTATGAGTTCAACAAATGCGTC
>BNTT01000221.1 GCA_025996815.1 Bacteroidia bacterium | reverse complement strand
TCTCTGCCGGTGAAATCTATGAGCAATACAGCGGTTTATGGCAGGTTGAACGAGCATTCAGAATTACAAAAGGTACTTTGGAACTGCGACCGATGTTCCACTTTACGCCCAAACGCATTGAAGCGCACGTCTGTATCTGTTTCGTGGCATACAAGGTTTATAAGGAATTGGAACGGATTTTGAGGTTAAAAGGGATAAGTCTGAGCGTAGATAAAGTCTTGGACATTGCCAAGACCATTACAACTGTGAAAATCAAGTTGCCAATCTGCAATGAATCCATGACTAAAACAATGCTCCTGACCCCCAAACACCTGTCCATCGCCGCGCTGTTTGATGAAAATTTTTGGAAAATTGGGTAGGGTGTCCCAGTGTCAAAGTCAGGAATATCTTCTCCGGTCCAACTTTCTCTTGATTTTACAACTAATGGCGTCATATCTTGCGTAGTCAGCGGACGGGTAAAATCGATTTGACTGCGACGTATCGCCAAAATGAGCAACATCGTTTCTTTGCCTATCCCGATACTTTCATCAAAAATCAATATCCAATCATCTGCTTTCTCTTTCGCTGCGGTAAGACAATAATAACCCAACTTCTTGACCCACAGCATTCCCGTGCTGCGCGACGGAGTTCTAACTTCTTTCAAATCAATGCTTAATGTCAGTATCATAATCGACAAAGCACTGCTGACACTTCTAAATCGGCAAGAAGTAAGAAGTTTCGATTTCAAGAAAAGCGTGATAATCGTTATGCTGTAATGAGATAACTTCGGCTTCTCTTTTTTTACAAAAGGTCTATTTGATGAAGTTTTTTTTTAATCGCCTCCATACTTTTTTTAAGCGTTGCGTTCTCCGTTTGGGCAGTCATCGCTTTTGCCTTCCATTTTTCACGCCCATCGATGATTTCCACCAGTCGGGCTTTTAATGCCTTATTCTCCCATCTTCGGCTTGAAGCCACTTCTTTCCAATAATTTTCATCTTTCATAATGCTCTATTTTTATTGATAATTTTACAGCGCAAAGGTAATGAAAATAATTGATGGTTGGCGTTTTTATTTGATTATTTTTAGATTTACGCCACCCCACGCGGCGGGGCTTTTGTTCATCATTTTTGGCATTTTCCACATTATCAATAATTGGAATGTCATCAAGCATTATATCAAAGGGTGAAAGGTAAAAGAATATGGGATTGATAATAAATAAAATGACTATCCGCAATCATACCACTTGGGTTAAATCCGTGTCCCGCAGGGGACAGCACTTTATTAACCGTAGACTTTAGTCTACGGGAATGCCGGAGTCCACACCCCAAAGTCCCGCATGGGACGACACATTGTTATTCAGCAAAACTGTCCCGTTTCAAGTGCCGTCCCATGCGGGACTAATGGCATTTTATCATTTTTATACCGTAGACTGAAGTCTACGGTTAATAAAGTGCTGTCCCTGCGGGACAAGGAACGAGAGTCGAGTGGTATGATTGCGGATAATCATTATAAATAATGACGCTTGACCCAAAATTGCTGCTTGCAGGCGACACGCCGCACTTGCTGGATGAATGGCAAGAGATGCCCGACGGCATATTGTGCCATTATCGGCACTTTGTGCGTGAATGATGAAGCGCGGGTGCGTTCAATTATTTTGTATCTTTGTGGTTTCAAAATCAGGATGATTGACGCACAAGATATTAGTATTGAGGAGTTTACCTACGAATTGCCGGATGAGCGGATTGCAAAGTTTCCGCTGCCTCAGCGCGACCGGAGCAAGTTGCTGATTTATCGCAATCGGGAAATTTCGGAGAGCCGATTCAGCCAAATAGATGCTTTTCTGCCCGAAAATGCGCTGTTGGTGTTCAACAACACGAAGGTGATTCAGGCGCGGATGGTGTTTCAAAAAGCAACCGGCGCGGCGATTGAGATTTTCTGTATGGAGCCGAAAGAGCCGGCAGACTATGCGCAATCGTTTGTGCAAAATCGCTCGTGCACATGGCTCTGTATGGTGGGCAATTCCAAACGCTGGAAGGGCGAAACGCTGACCATGCACAGCGGGGAGGGGGACTGCCCGCCCTGTACGGTGGCTGCCGAACGCATCACCAACTGCGGCGACACACACCTCGTCCGCTTCGAGTGGAACAACCCCGATTGGAGTTTTGCCGACATTCTGGAAAAATTCGGCGAACTGCCCATCCCGCCCTACCTCCACCGCCCCACGGAGGAGCGCGACAAGGAAACCTACCAGACGATTTATTCAAAGATAAAAGGCTCCGTGGCGGCTCCTACCGCCGGTTTGCACTTTACCAACGCGGTGTTGGAAGCCCTGAAAAAGAAGCATATCCACTTGGAAGAACTGACCCTGCACGTGGGCGCAGGCACATTTAAGCCCGTCAAAGCCGACCGCTTGGCAGACCACGAAATGCACTCCGAGTGCATCTCCGTCAAAAAAACAACCATCGAAAAACTGTTGAAACACGCAGGGCAAGTCTTCGCCGTAGGCACCACCTCCGTCCGCACCCTCGAAAGCCTCTATTACATCGGCGCAATCCTCGAAAAAAATCCAGATGCCACGCCCGACGAATTGGCTGTTACGCAATGGATGCCTTTTCAATTACGAATTACGAATTACGAATTACGTGTTTCGCACTCTTTGCAGAATGTTTTGAATTATATGACACGCAAAAAAATGGCGACACTGACGACCCACACGCGCATCCTGATTGCTCCCGGCTATGAATTTAAACTCGTAAATGGTATAATCACCAATTTTCACCAGCCCAAAAGCACCCTGTTGCTGCTGATTGCGGCATTCACGGGCGACAACCATTGGCGGGAGATTTACGACTATGCCCTCGCCCACGATTTTCGCTTCCTGAGTTATGGCGACAGTTCGCTGCTGATGTGATTTCCCCTATTTATTGTGCCGCGGCAAACTCCCTTTTCAGCTTGGCAATCACCTCTTTGACGGTGTTGATTTTGTCCGCTAAATAGGCGTTGAAGCCCGCGAAAACGAAGCCTTTGTCCAGATTGCCTCTGGCAGCCTGAAAAAGTGCCTGACTGATGCAGTAGGGCGCATTGATGTAGTCGCACGTTTTGATGCAGTGGAGCGGACACGCTTTGGGATGCTTCAAACCGGCTTCCACCCCTTGGATAAATTCGCCGTCGAGAGCCCGACCCGGCATCCCAACGGGACTGTGGATGATGCGCAAATCATCTTTTTTTGCCTTTATATATTCGTTTTTGAAGGTGTCGGAAGCATCACATTCTTTGGTCGTAACGAAGATAGTGCCCATCTGCACACCTGTTGCGCCCATATTCAGAAACTTGCGGATGTCGCCGCCCGAATAAATCCCTCCGGCAGCGATGACCGGAATTTCTTTTTCGTCCTTATATGAATTGGCGACTTCGACCACTTCCGGGATGATTTTTTCCAGCGCGAAATTGGGGTCGTCAATATCTTCCGGCTTAAATCCCAGATGTCCGCCCGCCTTCGGTCCTTCCACCACAATAGCATCAGGGAGGTATCCGTAGGCACTTTTCCACTTGTTGCAAATCAGTTTGGCAGCCCGCGACGACGAGATGATGGGCACCAGTTTGGTCACACTTCCCGGCTTCAAATAGGCGGGCAAATCGAGCGGCAAACCGGCTCCGGAAAAGATAATATCCACCTTTTCGGCGATTGACGTGCGCACAAGGTCGGCAAAATTGCTCAACGCGACCATGATATTGACGCCAATCACGCCTTTGGTCTTTTCTCTCGCCAACCGAATTTCTTTCTGCACGCCCCAATTGTTATCCTCCAAAAAGCCAAGATGCCTTTCGTTGTGAATCATGCCCAATCCGGC
>BNTT01000220.1 GCA_025996815.1 Bacteroidia bacterium | reverse complement strand
ACATCTATTGGTTGAAAAACCGGTAGCCGACACGCTCGAAGAATTGCTCCAAGTGAAACAAATCGTGGACAAGGCGGGCGTGAAATGTATGCCCGTTCACAATTATATTTACGAGCCGGGCGTGAAAAGGATGCACGACATGATAAAAAGCGGTTCACTGGGGACGATTACGCAGTTCTATATGCTGTACAATATTTTTCATGCCGAAGACAACCGTGTGCGCTACCCGGGCGTTATCCATCAGATACTCACCCATCATGCCTACACGATGCTCTACCTTGTGGGGCAGCCGCAGTGGGTGTCGTGTATGAAAAGCACATTGGATTTCACTTATGCAACGCAGGAAAATCTGGCGATGTCTATCATGAAGATGGAAAACAACGCATTGAGCCATCTCTGTGCAAGTTTTACCGGCGACGACCACGCCGGAGAGCCATGGACATGCCTCATGAAGGTGATGGGAACCAAAGGCAGCACCAAATACAGTTATCGCGACTGGGTGATTAACACGCCCAACGGACCGCACTCTCAGACATACGCGTGCTATCCCGAATCCATCAAGAACACAGCCGTTCACTTTCTCGAAAACGTGCTGAACAAAGGGGAAGCACCCTTGTCAACCCTCGAAGACGCCATCGCCGTTCAAAAACTTATTGATGCCTGCGAAAAATCGGCTGTTGAAGGGATACACGTGACGATGGGTTGAGTGATGTTCTTCGAAATTTTTTGTACTTTTGTCATCTGAAATAAATAGTGAAAAAATGGAAAACAATCGTCAGTCAAAGTCCCTTTCCCGCAGGACTTTTCTCAAATCGGGAATGGTTTTAGCAGCCGGAATCCCTGCCATGCAGGTGGCATCCGGAATGCCGTTTTTTAGTGGAAAAAACGCAAGTAATGTTTTGAGTAGCAACACGGGAGACTCCTTATTCGAGCTTTTCCGTAACCCTGCCGTAAGCTCCAAGCCATTTGTGCGTTGGTGGTGGAACGGCGATAAATTGTCTGCCAAAGAAATCCTCCGCGAGTTGGATATAATGAAAGAAGCCGGTATCGGCGGGGTGGAAATCAATCCGATAGCCTTCCCCGGCGGCGACGATTTGGGTATTCCTTCCCTGCAATGGCTCAGCCCCGAATGGATTGAAATGGTGAAAGTGGCTTTGAAAGGTGCTGCCGAACGCGGCATGATTTGCGATACCATTGTCGGTTCGGGATGGCCCTTCGGCGCGGAGTTTCTGACACGCGAAGAGCAGACGCAATTGCTTACCCTTTCGGGAAGAAAAGTGTCGGGTCCGGCCACCATTCAGGTAAATGTTGCCGATTTGCTGAAAGAGTCTTCCCCGCGGGTGAATAAATACAAAGACTCGTTGGAGGAAATTTACGCACTCTATCTGGCTCCGGTCAGTATGGACAACTTCAAAGCACCGGTGAAAGTGCCTTTTTCCGGTGGAGAAACCGTCAGCATCAATGTTCCGGCGGGCGACCATATTCTTTATTCTTTGGTGAAAGTAACCGGATTTCAAGCGGTTATCAACGGAGCACCCGGAGCGGCAGGTCCTGTATTGAACCATTACAATCAGAAAGCGGTGGAAAGATTCCTCAACCGCATGTCGGATAATTTATTTCCGGAAATCAAAGACCTGAAACCGTTTCGCGCCATGTTTTGCGACAGTATGGAATTGGAAGGCGCGAACTGGTGCCGCGATTTTCCGGCAGAGTTCAAACGCCGCCGCGGTTACGCATTGGAACCTTATCTGCCGTTTATCCTGTTCCGCGTAGGCGGTATGGGAACGCCCATCAACAGCGGCGAAATCACCCAACTGTCGGGCACCGCCGCCGAAGAAGTGGCGCGCGTTCGCTACGATTTTATCATCACTTGTTTGGACGTGATGCGCGACCGTTTTCTGATTCCTTATACAAAATGGTGTAACAAACACGGTTTCAAGTCGAGGGTGCAAACCTACGGACGGGAATTTCACCCCCTGGAAGCCTCCATGGAAATTGATATTCCGGAATGTGAAACATGGTTGTGGAGGCACGACCACTCGCCGAAAAACGATTTTGCCAGCCATCCGACCTATACCAATGTGAACAAATTTGTGGCGTCAGCCGCTCTTTATTCCAATAAAAAAATTGTCAGTTGCGAAGAAATAACCAACACAGACAATGTGTTTAACGCCACATTGGAGCAGATAAAAATAACCGGCGACCAGAGCAATCTGTCGGGTGTCAACCATTCTATTCTTCACGGATTTAATTACACGCCTTTGGAAGCTCCGTTTCCGGGATGGATTCGTTACGGGACGTTTTTCAACGAGCGCAATCCCTGGTGGTCATTTTTCAAACTGTGGTCGGCATACAAAGCGCGGCTATCCACCATTTTTCAGGAAACAGAATCGTTTGCCGATATTGCTGTGATGCACCCGCTGGCGGATATGTGGACTACTTATGGCACGGTTCGCGACCCGTTTCCGGAAAAACATTTCCCTCCTTACCAATATAAAGTATGGGAAAGTATCCACAAAAACGGCAACAGTTGCGATTATACCAGCGAAGGGATTATTCAAAAAAGTGTTGCCGAAAACGGCTATCTGCGCTACAACAAGCGGAAATACCACACGCTCATTCTGATAGAAGTGGAAACGATGATGCCTGCCACTGCTGTCGCGCTGGCAAACTTCGTCAAGAAAGGTGGAAAACTGATTTTCATAGAAAAAGAGCCGTATAAATCGCCCGGCTTGACCAAAAACTATAAAGCAAACGACCAAAAAGTGGCAGACACAATTGCCTCAATTAAAAAAACTTATCCATCGCAAGTATTCAAAGTGTCGGCACCTCAGAACGATGTTATCGGATGGTTCAAGGGCATTCAGCAACAATGCGGCATCCGTCCGTATATGCAGATTGACAAGCCCGAAACGTATGTCAGCCAGATTCGCCACCGGGCGGAAGGAAAAGATATTTTCTTTGTCAGCAATTGCAGCACAAACGAGCGCTACACACTGAAAGTGGCGTTTCCGGACAGCAAAGGTACGCCCTGTCTTTGGAATGCCGAAACCGGCGAACGCTACCGTTATCCGGACGCTCAAGGCAGTACACTTACCATCGACCTGCCTCCTGCGGCTTCGCAACTCATTGTATTCGACGAACAGGCCGCCGTAGCGGATTATCCGGTTCTGCCTGCCGAAAAACAATTGGGTACAGAACTGACCGGATGGACCTTGCAAATGGAACATATCGACGGCACGAAGAAAGAAAAGTCTGTGTCGTCGTTCGCCGAATTGTTGCTGGATGATAACTACCGTTCTTTTGCCGGAAGCCTGCATTACGAAACGAAAATAAAGGGCGATAACTCGTCCAACTGGTTGGATTTAGGTAAAGTATTCGGTGTGTCAGAAGTGACGGTGAATGGCGAAAAACTCGGTTGCCGCTGGTATGGAAGGCATTTATACCGCTTGCCGGACAACATCGCGAAAACTGCCGAAAAAACCGTTCAGGTGAAAATCACCACCACGCTGGGCAATTATTTCAAATCGCATCCGGAAAACAAAACCGGAAACGACTGGACAAGAGGTCAAGCATGGCAACCGACAGGTTTGATGGGACCGGTGAAGTTGCTGTGATTAAAGACTGACTTTCAATCAACAGGGGGGTAAGAAAACAGGAAAAAGCAAAAAAGTCGCTTTCATACAAAAGAAAGTCGTTTTTTTACAATGATTATCATTTTTTATTGTCGTACCTTTGCCGCTGATAATAATTATAAATAATTTAAAATATTTACTTATGAAACACAAGTTCAAAAATGGCTCATTTGCGTTGCTTTTAAGCGGCGTTCTCCTCTCGTGGGGGGGGGGGGTATTACCCTAAGAGCCGAGTCGCC
>BNTT01000219.1 GCA_025996815.1 Bacteroidia bacterium | reverse complement strand
ACGCCATAAGAGGTGATGTTTTTGACCACTCCTTCCAAAATTTAACCTTTTTCGAGACCCGCCACAATGGTTTGTTTTTGCGCCTCTAATTCTTCTTCGATAAGTGCCTTGTGCGAAACAACGACGTTTTTGAATTCGTGGTTGATTTTCACCACCTTAAATTCCATCGTTTTGTCCACAAACACATCGTAATCGCGAATCGGCTTCACGTCGATTTGTGACCCCGGTAAGAAGGCTTCGATGCCGAAGATATCGACAATCATACCACCCTTCGTGCGGCATTTCACATAGCCTTTCACGATTTCCTGACTTTCCAAAGCCTCGCTCACACGGTCCCAAGAGCGGGTTGCGCGCGCTTTTCTGTGCGAAAGAATCAACTGACCTTTCTTGTCTTCCTGACTTTCGACATAGACTTCCACTTCGTCACCCACTTTCAGGTCGGGGTTGTAGCGAAATTCGTTCATCGAAACCACGCCATCGGACTTGTAGCCGATGTTAATCACGGCTTCCCGCTTGTTGATGGAAGTTACCGTGCCAACCACAACTTCGCGGTCGTTCACTTTGCTCAACGACTGCTCGTAAGTTCCCGCCAAAACTTCCTTGCTGACACCGCGATTCGTTTCGCCTTTTTCGTAAGATTCCCAATCAAAATCCTCGCTGGGAGTGCTTAATTTTAATTCACTCATTGTAAAAATTCCTCTTTTTAAAATTGTTAGACATTATGTTGTATAAAAACGCGACAAAGGTACAAATATTTTTTGATTTGCTTAGCATATTCGAGAAAAAATATGTAACTTTGCCCCAAATTATTTTGATTTGCGTATGAAATTTACAAAAATGCACGGAGCGGGCAACGACTATGTCTATGTCAATGGCTTCACAGAGCGCGTGGACGACCCCGCCGCAGTGTCTATCCGCGTGAGCGACCGCCACAAGGGCATCGGCGCAGATGGGTTGGTGCTGATTTTGCCGTCCGAGACATGCGATTTTCGGATGCGGATGTTCAATGCCGACGGCTCGGAAGCGCAGATGTGCGGCAATGCCACGCGCTGCATCGCTAAATATGTGTATGACAGGGGGTTGACCGACAAAACAACCGTCACGCTGGAGACCAAAGGGGGCGTGAAAACCCTGAAACTGTATCCCGTCAACGGCAAGGTGGAACGTGTTACCGTCGATATGGGCGAGCCAATCACAGAAGCGAAAAAAGTGCCCGTCAAGTGGTCGGATGACCGCCTCATTGACCAAACGGTGGACTTTCAGCCGGAAAAATACGCGATAACAGCCGTGTCGATGGGCAATCCGCACGCGGTGATTTTCACGCAGGGCATCAGCACAATGGATATTGAAACCATCGGGCGCAAAATTGAAACCCACCCGATGTTTCCCGAAAAAACCAACACGGAATTTGTCGAAATCCTCTCGCGCACCCACGCAAAAATGCGCGTTTGGGAACGTGGAAGCGGCGAAACACAGGCTTGCGGCACCGGAGCCTGCGCCACGCTGGTAGCCGCCGTGCTCACCAACCGCTTAGACCGCAAAGCCACCATCTCGCTGCCGGGCGGCGATTTGGAACTGGAATGGAACGCCGAAAGCAATCGCGTCTTTATGACAGGTCCCGCGGTGGAGGTGTTTACCGGTGAATTTTGAAAATTCCAATTGTAGATGTAGAGACGCGGCGCGCCACGTCTCTACATTACGATTACATTACGATTACCTTTCGGCTGCCATTATTCGCTTTCACAATATAAACACCCTTGTTCAAATGAATTTCAGCACTGCCGATAACAACGGATTGGTGCACCTTTTGCCCTGTCACGTTGAATATTGAAATTGGTGTTGCCTCTGTTGTTTCAATCGCAATTCCGCCGGGAATGTTATAAATCAAAATCTTGTCTTTGTCTATATCGTTGATTGCCGTCCCGCCTGTGACCATTACGGTGTAGGCAGCCGTCTCGCCGCCGTCGGCGGTGGTTACGGCGGTGGTAGCTGTGCCTGCCGTAAATGCCATCACAAAACTGCTTTCTTCCTGTTCAATAACTGTAAAATTCCTCCATATTGGAGCCTTTTCATAGAGAGTTTTTGTACCGACGGGTACATCTAATGTAGTATTATTTAAGGCTGTATTTAAACCGTCAAAAATAGTGCCGCTTATCTGCTGCAATGGAGTAAGCCATTCAACCTCCACTTTGGTCAAACTACTACAGCTCCCAAAAGCACAAAATCTAATGGAAGTAACAGAATTAGGAATAGATACTGATGTCAAACCACTACATTCAGAAAAAGCATAACTTCCAATGGAGGTGACAGAATTAGGAATAGTTACTGATGTCAAGCCTCTACATCTTTGAAACGCATAATCTCCAATGGAAGTAACAAAATCAGAAAAAGTTACTGATGTCAATGTTCGTTTGTTCTGAAATGCAAGACCTGTTATATTCCTTCCCAAATGCAATTTTTTTATTGGACAATTCGCAAAAGCATTACCCACAGTAGGAAAACCTAAAGTGGTTGTTCCGTCAGCCAATGTAACATTTTCCAAATTGCTACAATCATAAAAAGCAAAAATTCCAATGGAAGTAACAGAATTAGGAATAATTACTGATGTCAAGCCACTTGTTTGAAAAGCATAATCTCCAATAGAAGTAACAGAATTAGGAATAGCTACTGATGTCAAGCCTCTACATTCATAAAAAGCATAACTTCCAATAGAAGTAACAGAATTAGGAATAATCACTAATGTCAAGCGACTACATCTGGCAAAAGCATAATCTCCAATAGAAGTAACGAAATTAAGGGAACTACCAATATTTACTGACGTCAAGCCACTACAGTCATAAAAAGCATACCTTCCAATGGAAGCAATAGAATTAGGAATAAGCACTGATGTCAAGTGACTACAGCTCTCAAAGGCTCTATCTCCAATGGAAGCAACAGAATTAGGAATAACCACCGATGTCAAGCCACTACAGCCCCCAAAAGCATAATCGCCAATGGAAGCAACAGAATTAGGGATAGTTACCGACGTCAAACCACTACATCCGGCAAAAGCACGACTGCCAATGGAAGTAACAGAATTAGGAATAATTACTGATGTCAAACCACTACATCCGGCAAAAGCATAATCTCCAATAGAAGTGACACCTTTGCTAATGACAACAGAGGTAATGTCGCGTCTGTAGTGATACCAAAGTGTTTGGGACATGTAATCCCCCATAGCCCCACTTCCACTAACAGTCAACTTTTTAGTGCTGCTATCGTAAGACCATGTACAATCACCCGTGATGCCACTACTAATCTCTGCGAAACTGCTTATTACTGAAAACAAGCAAATAACTGTTGATAAAATAATCTTTTTTATTGTTTTCATAACTTTTATTTTTTATATTTGTTTTTTATTGATGGGATTGCGGGGCAAGCCCGCAATGACGATACACGCGCGAGAAGCCACACCAAGGAAAATAACCCTGATGTGGCTAATCTATATGTTTTTCGGATGAAGTTTAAAAATCTTGTCTGCCATCGTTTTAAGAGTTTATACTCTAAACTCTTAAACTCATTTGGCAAACTAAAAAGCGAATTGCTCATTGATTGCTTATTTCAGAAATCGCGAATGTGCAGGTCGCTTGTGTAAAATAAGCACGAACAATTCGCGCCGACCGGCGCAAACTCTCGCTGACTTATTCTCGCACACATTATTGAAATTTTGCACATTTCGATTTCTGTGAGAATAAGAGCATAAAGCTCTGTTATTTAATATTTTGGTATAGGCGCTTAGGTCGCCCTTGTTAATGTATTATATTTCAATCTTATAGGCTCATGAAAGACCATTCTTTTAATGGTCAAATCAAAGATTGACCCCATAAAAGCCCTTCTATTGTACCGA
>BNTT01000218.1 GCA_025996815.1 Bacteroidia bacterium | reverse complement strand
TTTCATTTGACCATGCAAAGATATGAATAGTTGGGCAGTATTTATTCATCCTAAAAAATATTTAGCCTGAATTTTGTCCACTTGAAACAAACGGCTCTTTTTTAGCCTGAATTTTGTCCATTACACCTGAAAATCTTATTAAAATCGTGGTTCAGACAACTTCCATGCGTCCCTGCATCATGCAAGGCTGGAGCCTTGCTTTGAACTCGAACATAGGCAGAGCCTACGTTGAACTGAAGTTAGATAATTTTGCATAGAGCGCAGAATTGTAAAACAATTAAATATTAAAAATTAAATTACTTATAATACTCGCTAAACTTTTCTAACATACTATAATCCTTCTGCATAATTTCAAAAAGTTCCTCGTTCGGGGATAAAGTGTAGGTATGGATTTCATCTTCCTCTATTGATGGTACAATATATGCTATACGCCACACTTTTTGGGTCACAACAACAAAATCGGTCAAATCATAGTCATAGTCATATCTTTCAAAATAAACCCAATCCAAATAATGGTTGTCGTAGTAATCCCACATAATTAAAGTTGTATCTGAAATATTATACAATTTGACCGTAACTACTGTCATTCCAACGTCTGAAGGCGAGATTGCTTTCTTAAAAACAACAGAATCTGTGCTATATGGATTTGTTAACATTCTATGATTGATGCAAATTCCATCAACCGGAATATTGCCGATAGTCAAATCCATCAATATTTGCTTTGGGGTCTCATTGTCTAATTCCATTTTCAGAATATTCAAATGTTCCGGATATGGTGGAAAACAACTTATGTTTATCAATGATAACGCTAAGCAAATCAATACAATGGGAACAATCCCCAAAAATGGTCTATCTATATTTTTATGCATATATATTTTATTCATAAATTCTCATTCATTCCGGTGGCAAATTAAATTATTTCTGATAATACTCGCTAAACTTTTCTAACATCGTGTAATCTTTTTTCATAATTTGCACGATAGAATCGGTAAAGTGAAAATTAGAATATGCTACGGCATCTCTTTTGTCCGTGTCACCTCCCGTGAACGAACGATGGCGAATAAAAATCCAATCTTCATCGCTAAGATCTTGCATTGGCGTAATATATTTACTTGTATCAGTGAGATTATATAGAGATTCACGTATTTCATAAATAGAAGGATATTGATGGTCTTCCATAAGAGGAAACAATCGTACTTCACTTTCAATTTCAGTTATTTTGTGAAAAATAATACTAACACTATCCAGCCCTGTTGAAGCAACAGCTTTGGTTCCATCATACGTTTCTACTATATAATGCAAATGTTTTTCCGTTTCATTTATCAAAGATTTGTGCAATGTATATGTAACAGTATATGATGGAAAACAGGAAAATACTACAAAAAGCATAATGACAACAATAAACCTAACTGCTACCATGGCAATCATAGCCCCTGCTGTAGAAAAATATTTCTTTTTCATATCTTTAAATTTTAAAATCATTTTATTTTTTAGTGCTTCATTTCATTTTTCGGCAGCAAAGATAAGAATTTATTTTGAAATTCACCAAATAATTTTCGTAATTTTTAATTTTTAATTCGTAATTATTTTGTACTTTTGCAGAAAAAATTATTATGGCTTCTTTTATTATTGAGGGCGGACGGACTTTATCGGGCGAAATAACCCCGCAAGGTGCTAAAAATGAGGCACTTCAGGTGATTTGTGCCGTGCTGCTGACGGCAGAGAAAGTGACGATTCACAACATCCCAAATATTTTGGATGTCAACAATCTGATTGCGCTGCTGGGCGATATGGGTGTCAAAATTGGGCATCCTGCCGAGCATACCTACACGTTTCAGGCGGATGAGGTGAGTTTGGACTATCTGCAAACGCCCGAATTTTTCAAGAAAAGTGGCGCGTTGCGCGGCTCGGTGATGCTCGTGGGACCGCTGGTTGCCCGCTTCGGCTACGCACTGATTCCCAAGCCGGGGGGCGACAAAATCGGTCGCCGAAGGTTGGATACGCACTTTATCGGCATTCAAAAACTCGGTGCCGATTTTCAGTACGACACCGCGCGGCAGGTCTACGAGGTGAAAGCCACCCAATTACGGGGGACATATATGCTCTTGGATGAGGCATCCGTGACCGGCACGGCGAACATTCTGATGGCTTCCGTGCTGGCGCAAGGCACGACCACCATCTACAATGCGGCGTGCGAACCTTATTTGCAGCAATTGACAAAAATGCTGCTCGCGATGGGTGCCAAAATCAACGGCTTGGCATCTAACTTGCTGACTGTCGAGGGAGTAAGTGAGTTGCACGGCTGCGAACACACCATTTTGCCGGATATGATTGAAGTGGGCAGTTTCATCGGCATGGCGGCGATGACCGGCTCGGAGTTGCGCATCAAAAACGTGTCGTACAACAATCTGGGCATCATCCCCGATGCTTTCCGCCGCTTCGGCATCACAGTCAATCAGGACGGCGACGACATCGTGATTCCCAAGCAGGAAAATTACACCATCGACACCTTTATGGACGGCTCGATTATGACGATTGCCGACGCGCCCTGGCCCGGACTCACGCCCGACCTGCTGAGCGTCTTTCTCGTGATTGCCACCCAAGCCAACGGCAGCGTGCTGATTCATCAAAAAATGTTTGAGAGCCGCCTCTTTTTCGTGGACAAACTGATTGATATGGGCGCGCAAATCATCCTCTGCGACCCCCACCGCGCCACAGTCATCGGAGCCAACCGCCGCCACAAACTGCGCGCCGCCACGATGGTATCGCCCGACATCCGCGCCGGAATAGCCCTCCTAATCGCCGCCATGAGCGCACAAGGCATCAGCAAAATCCACAACATCGAACAAATAGACCGAGGTTACGAAAATATCGACCAACGCCTGAATGCCATCGGCGCAAAAATCACCCGCGAATGATTAGGCGCGAAGACTTGGTAAAAATTGGCAAGTTTGGCAAGCCGCACGGGGTGTTTGGGGAGATAAGTATCAGCCCTCCCCCCCCCCTCAATGGGACTTCTTTCCTTGTTTGCGAAATTGACAATATATTTGTGCCATTCCGCGTAATCGAATCGCGAATTATCTCCGACACAACGGCTTATGTGCAGTTGAAAAATCTGAATAGCAACGAAGCCGTGCGCGTCTTGGTCAACAAAGACGTATATTTCGACAAACATACACTTGCCATTGGGGACTTGACCCGCAATCCCCTCACCGAAAACCCCAATGCCGTTTCTTGGGACTATTTCCTTGGTTATACGCTGATTGACAAAAATGCGGGCGAAATCGGGGTTGTTTCGGGGATTGATGATAGCACTCCTAACACCTTGTTTATCGTTGATGATGAAATTTTAATCCCTGCCAATGCTGATTTTGTGGCTTCGATTGACGAAAAGCGCAAGCAAATTCAGTTGGAATTGCCGGAGGGGTTGCTGGAAATTTAAAAATTTCGTACCTTTGCAGCAAAATTCACACTATGCAAATCAAGATATTTGAATTTAACGGCATCCACGTCAACACCTATCTGCTTTGGGACGAAACAGGCGAGGCGGCAATCATTGACTGCGGTGCCTCCACAGCTGCCGAGCGCAAGGAACTGAAAGACTTTATTGATGCGAATGGCTTGCACCCCAAGTTGCTGCTCAACACGCATCTGCATTTCGACCACACGCTTGGCAATCGCTTCGTATTGGAAACGTATGGGCTGAAGCCGCAATACCACGAAGCAGAAGACACAATGATGCCCGGACAGCGCGAGCAAGTCCTATCGTTTGGGCAGGAAAAAGACTTTGAAGAGGGCATCCGCGCCGAACATTATCTCAACGATAAACAAGGTGTTAGGAGTGCTATCATCAATCCCCGAAACAACCCCGATTTCGCCCGCATTTTTGTCAATCAGCGTATAACCAAGGAAATAGTCCCAAGA
>BNTT01000217.1 GCA_025996815.1 Bacteroidia bacterium | reverse complement strand
CGTTTTTCTTGGTCGTTTTCGACCCGCAATAAATGCAAATTTTTTACTCATTTCTCTAAATGCTTGCAAAGTTATGTATTTCAATTAGTTATCACTACTTTCAGCCTGAATTTTGTCCATTAGCCCTAAACTGAAAATACTGAGTATCAGCCTCATAATATCCCATAGAGTAGATGATGGCATTTTCAAAGTGTATGATACCTTTGCTACCAACATCTGTTCTATGGTTTTGAATGCTCATGTATGCAAA
This sequence comes from Bacteroidia bacterium, assembly GCA_025996815.1. Lineage (GTDB taxonomy): Bacteria > Bacteroidota > Bacteroidia > Bacteroidales > Azobacteroidaceae > Azobacteroides. The sequence goes on along the minus strand of BNTT01000217.1, from coordinate 3,685 downwards.
ATATGTTTTTTTGCCAATAACAATTTTATCCTGTATGGAATCAAAATCCATTTCTATTATGTCATATTCTTTTAACAGCGATAAATACACTGGAGAAAATATTATATCCATTTTATCTAAAAATAAAGACTTATGTATTTTTTTCGTGCTCCAGTTGGGAGGAAGTTTGTTTTCTGAAAGCAAGTCCATTGGTGTTTTTTCTCCATATCCATCAATAATATACCAAATACAATCTCCCACCAAATAATCGTTCAACATGGGAGCCAAAGACGTAGTGTCATGCTTTAAAACTGTTTTGCAGAATTGGTGCCAGTACGCAACAAATTCAATTGGGTCAATGGGGTCATAGTAAGGTCCAACAATAGGTGTATCATCAACAATTGCATTATCCGTTACTTGTGGAGATTGCATAGTAACATCAGTGTTATTTGGTTTCCCTTTACAAGAAAACGCTAATATTAAGAATACTAATAATAGGATATTTTTCATTATTTTCATTTTTTTTATCAATGAACTTGAATTGCACTGAATTTCAACCACTTATACTATAATTATATGAAAATCCTACACGATACAATTTTATTTTTGACCCAATTTTGACAAAAGTTAAGTTAAAACCAATTATATCCTGGGTGCCAATATCCTGTTCTATAAACAGATATGTCTTTTGTAGAACAGAATCTTCCGAATCATCCGAGTCCCGAATACACAGCATCTCATATATAACAACCGGATAATAATCTAAGGTTGTTTCATATTGTCTACGTTCAAAACGAACATAGGACTGATAAGTTTTTCTTTCATGTTTCCAAAGAAGATTTTCCCAATGGGAACGCAAAAAATTATCAATTTTGTATGATTTCAAAAGTGATAGAAGATCAGGGGTAAACAAGACATATAAATTCTGCATAAATGAGGACTTATCTAATTTATACGAATTTTTATTATATTTTCGGAGGAGAAACCAACCACCGTCAATTCCGCCATCATTTAACATAGGAGCCAAAGTTGCAGTGTCATGTTCAAGAATGGCAGTGCGAAATTTTCCCCAAAACGCAACAAACTCGGTAGTATCAATCGCTTCAAACACCGTTTTATCGATATTGTGGTTAATGTCAATCGGCGGCAGGTCCAAATCCAATGTCTTGTAATTTGTTTCATTTGTAGATTTTTTACAAGAACATATAATCACTATTGCTAAAATAAATATTATTTTCCCCCGCACGGCGTAGGCTCTGTGCCTACGCCGTGTTAAACGCAAGGCTCCAGCCTTGCCTAAACATCCATTTCTATTTTTCACATATCTATTCATAATATAACTAAAATCTCTACACCAAAACCAAAGCTTCGCTTCCCCTTAGTTAAATCACTAAGGAAACCTGTCTCGGATAACTCGTCATCTTTAAACAAGATGCGTTTCTTTATCCGGTTATGTACTAATCCTTTGCAAGGCTTGAGCCTTGCTTTTATCTACGCCGTAGCACGGACGCTACTCCGAACTGTTTTTTTGCCTATGCTTTTATTTCAATTCTCGTCAATACATCGGGAAAAAGTAATTTGAGAAAATAATTAACCAAATCATTAATGTTACAATCAAGAATAATTTAATACCAATTCTGTTCTTGTATAGAAGTATTGATATATAAATTTCAATAATTCCAAACAATGTATTTACCAATAACATCAAATTTGAATACATAAACAAGAACAATATATTTGTATAATTATAGGCATAATACAAACGAAGTGAATCAAATACTAATAACGCATTTATACATATCGTTACCAATCCGAGTATTTTATTTGCTTTATCTTTCTTCATATTTTTACCAATTAGAAGTTGCTTTTTTGTATTCTTCTTCACTATTATATATCTGAAAAGAAGCATTATCGTTTTTATCCCTGTTAACTGTCATATAATAAGTGGCTGTTTCCGTCCTTGTTTTATCAGGTATTTTTATACCCAAAAAAGTTTTATAACTTTCAACAATTGTTGTGGTTTTTGTATAACTAAAACCATAACTTGTCTTATTTGCATTGTTTCCAAGTGTTGTGAAATCTGATATTTTGCCTCCTCTCCGCTCGGCGTAGGCTCTGTGCCTACGTCGTGTTAAACGCAAGTCCACAGCCTTGCTACAAGCCGTTAGACCTGTATTTTTCGACTTTTTATTTTCATACTTCCTATTCATTTTTATATCTAAATTATTACTAATCATTTATTTATACAAATTCCTCTGCTCGTATACAAGCCAGAGGCTTGCTTTTTATCTACGCCGCCGCGCAGACACTACGCCGAACTGAGGTTGTTAATCAATATCAAACAAGCATTTGCCATCATAAAAAACTAAACCGTCTTTCTCGTTAATAAAGTATCTTTGTTTTGGCGTGGGATAATCACAAATTCCACGCTGCCCTTCATATACATTAAACCGTTCAAACGGTTCATCATCAAAATTTAAACTATCTACGCAAACAAATTTATTAAAATGTGCTTGTTGAAAATAATTCAAAAATACCAAATAGATGTCTCCATATTTTTTATAACCAACAAAATCTTCCATTTCTGATATTAAAACCTTTCTGTTTGGAGCTGGAGGCATTGGAGGTGGAGGTATGGGAACTCCACCAATAATACGAACAATATGAGTACTATCATCGCACCAAGTAAACTCAATAGTGATAAATGGAGTTTTTTCATTTCTGCATGAGTCGAATAAATTTATATCCAATGAATCCACTATATTCAAAATTTGAATATCAATACCATTGTAAACTCGTTCTTCTTTATTAGTTGATTTATTACAACTAACAAAAACGACTATAGACACAAATAGTACGATACAATTCCAATTTGTTTTCATAACAATTATTCTTAACGATGTATAATGTTTTTCAAATTTATCCCACGCTCGGCGTAGGCTCTGTGCCTACGTCGTGTTAAACGCAAGGCTCCTGCCTCGCTACAAGCCGTTAGACCTGTATTTTTCGATTTTTTATTTTCATACTTTCTATTCATTTTTATCTCTAAATTATTCCGAACTTTTATTCAAAGCAATATCTTTCTTTTATTTCAATTTCCCCTGTTTGCTTGTTGTATATTAAATGCCAAAATGGCGGGTCATATGGGGCAGGAATAGGTTCTTTATATGAAAATTGCTTCTTCGATTTTGTTCCCAATATAATACCGAGAGGAGTATCAGCACCAAACCAATAAAGAAATCCATTATGTTCAAAAAAACCTGTTGATTTTCTTGCAGGAATATCATATAAACCTACCGTTATACAATAATTCAAACTATCTTTCTTTTCAAATTGAATATGAAAATGTCGCCACCTATTATTAGGATTAGAGATTCTACTATTCATAAAACGGTCGTTTTTGTCAAACAGTACAGTATCCAAATTTGCAATAAACATACTGTCAATTTGCAATTCAGGCAAAGCAAACGAATAAGTTTTTGTTGTCGATTCGGGCGGAATAAACTTATTATTGTTTTGCGCTTGGCTTACGGTTGCCAACAATGCTAATAAAAATTCTATAATAATTTTACCTTTCATAATACTGCTGTTGCGTTAATATTTAACAAGAATTAACATTCAAATAAATTTAGTTGTTCTTTGACATTTTGATTGCATTGACGTTGTTCGGTAAGCAACTCACGTATGGGCGTTTTGTCGAAAGCGG
>BNTT01000216.1 GCA_025996815.1 Bacteroidia bacterium | reverse complement strand
AGGAAATGGCGATGAACGGCACGAATATTAAACTCGAAACCAATGCGTTAAGGAACAAAACGGGCAAAACGGCATTGCTGTCTAAAGCCCGTTTTTTACTGATTTCGTAAAAACCCAAAAACAAAGCATTTGACCTACTGCTGGTGCTGCTGGGAATGCTTTGCATCTATTGGGGGACAAAATAACGAAAAAAAAAATCAAAAAAGACTTGCAAGATAAAAAAAAAACTCTTACCTTTGCGCCGTCTTACGACAAAAGGATTGTCTCATGGTGTAATGGTAGCACTGCAGTTTTTGGTACTGCCTGTATAGGTTCGAATCCTGTTGAGACAACGAAATTCCTTGCAAATCAATGATTTACAAGGAATTATTTATAAACACTCGCAGATATAATATGAAAGCACAAACAAAAAAGACAGCCGCACAAAGGGAGCCGGAGAACATCGGCAAGCACACAGAGGCAAGTGAGCAATCGTGGTGGAAATGGGTATTTATAGCCCTCGCCGCAATTATCTTCGTGGCGATGCCGCTGATGAGCCTCGATGCCGGAAATTCAGGTGATGAGGATCTTTGGCAATTTCCACAAGGGTTGCGGCTCTACGACTACTACACTTCATTGGGGGAAAATACCGACTATCTTAATGAAGAGGGTCTAACATATTCCGGCTACGCTTTTGATACGTTTACTGCATTTGTTGTCAAAATATTCGGCATCGACGACTATATGACGGCGCGCCACGTTTGCAATGCCCTCGTGGGTGCCTTCTTGATGCTGTTTGTGGGGCTGTTGGCAAAGTTAATTGGCGGTTGGCGCGCGGGCTGTATGGCTCTGCTGCTGATTTTTTTCTCACCACACATCGTTGGGCAATCATTTAATAATCCGAAAGATATACCTTTTGCTGCATTTGCAATGGGGGCGATTTACTACATTGCGTGGTTTATAAAAGAGTATCCCAAGCCAATGCTAAAAACAAGCCTGAAAATGGGCGTGATGATGGGGGCAGCAATTGGCATACGCCCCGGTGGATTCCTGTTTTTTGCCTATTTTGGGCTGTTTGTGTTGGTTTACTATTGCATCGTGAATACGCCCAAGCAGTATTTTTGCAAGGGAAACAGAGCGATTCTGAAAAAAATCTTTGCGCAGGCGGCAGTTGTCTTGGGCGCAATGCTTGGGGTGATGTTCATTTTGTGGCCATACGCTCTGCGCGACCCACTGCACAATATTATTTCCTCTTTTAAAACCGCCTCTCACTTTAATGTGAATTTGTTCCAAATTTTCGAGGGGAAAACGATTTGGTCGGATAATCTCCCTTGGTACTACACGCTGAAATATATTGGCATAACCTCCCCTATAGCGGTACTGTTAGGGGGAGGGGTGCAGTTATTTGCGGCGCATCGGCAACCGAAAGGCTACTTTTGGACATTCGTGCTACTGTTTTGCTTTGCCTTTCCCCTTTTTTGGATTGTGTACACCAAAGCCAACGTTTATGGCGGCTGGCGGCACTCGATGTTTGTTTATCCCACGCTGGTAGTAGCCGCAGCGTTGGGCTTTAATTCTTTGGTAAATTGGGCAAAAAACAAAAAGGTGAAAATTGCTTTTACCGTCTTGCCTATTATTTTGCTGTTTGACCCGCTTATTTTTACCGTCAGAAATCATCCTTACGAATACACCTACTTTAATCGGTTTGTGGGAGGCGCCAAAGGTGCTTTCGGCAACTACGAAATGGATTATTACGACCACACCACACGCGAGGCATCGGAGTGGATATTGGCGGATGTGGCAAAAAATGGTGCACCTGACCCAACGCGCAAAACGCGGATAGTAGCGTGGCACCCATCCTCGGTCAACTATTTTTTCCGAAACGATACCGCCCGATTTTCAATTGGTTTTGTGCGTTGGAGTGAGCGCAATAACAGCGATTGGGACTATGCGATATTTCCCATTACCGGAATAGACCCCTTTTTGCTGCGGAGCAAAAAAGCATTCCCTCCCAAAAACACAGCCTGTCAAATCAAAGTCGATGGTGTGCCGCTCGGGCTTGTGCTGAAGCGCGAAGACCGCTCATCCTACTACAGGCATATCGCGTTGCAACAAGGCAATTTCACCGAAGCAAAGACACAACTCCAAAAAGCATTGGAATACGATGCTTATGATGAACAGGCTCTGTACGATTTGATTCAAAACACTTTAGCGACCGGGAAGCCTGAGAATATAGATAAAGCCATGGACTTGACAAACTATTGGTTAGACTTCCACCCAAACGACATCGGCGCACTCTATATGTTGGGAGAGGTGTATTGCCACAAAGGGGATTTTGCAAATGCACTGCTGACGGCAAACACCATTACCAAACTTTACCCTCACAACATAGAAGGTCTATGGATTGCTGCCAAAGTCTATGAGAAACAAAATGATTTCAAATCGGCAGAGGTAATCCTGAATAAAATACTCACCATAGAGAGAGATTACAAGCCCGCCTACGAACTCCTGTTGGAGATTGCCACCAAGTTGGACAATCAGGAAGCGGCACAGCAACTAAGAGAGAAGCTGAATAGTCTATAAATCATTATCATACATCAACGAAAACCCCTGCCAATCAACGATTTGCAGGGGTTTTCTATCAAGAGAGTAAAGTAATATTCAATCTGCGTCGTCCTGCGCCACATATTCTTTCAGCAACTTGTCCTGCACATCGGCGGGCACCAATTCGTAGGACGCGAACTTCATCGTGAACGAGGCGCGACCGCCGGTGATGGAACTCAGCGCGGTGGAATAGCTGCCCATCTCTTTCAGGGGCACTCGTGCAAGCAGTTTTTCATAGCCCCGCTCCGAACTCATATTCATAATCATGGCGCGACGGCTTTGCAAATCGCCCATCACATCGCCCATATATTCGGCGGGAAGCGACACCTCAATGTCGTAAATCGGCTCAAGAATTTTCGGCGCGGCTTCTTTGAAGGCGGTCGAAAACGCATTGCGACCGGCGAGCATAAACGAAATTTCGTTGGAATCCACCGGGTGCATTTTGCCGTCATAGACAATCACGCGCACGTCGCGGGCATACGAGCCGGTGAGCGGACCCTGCTCCATCCGCGCCATAATGCCCTTGAGAATCGCCGGCAGGAAGCGCGCATCAATCGAGCCGCCCACGATGGAATTGACAAACACCAGTTTGCCGCCCCACTCCAAATCGTGCTCCTGCACATCGCGCGCCTGAATCTTAAATTCCTGCCCGTTGAATTTGTAGGTTTCGGGCATCGGTTGCCCCTCGATATGCGGCTCCACAATCAGGTGCACCTCGCCGAATTGCCCTGCGCCGCCCGATTGTTTTTTGTGGCGATAGTCGGCACGTGCCTGCTTGGTGATGGTTTCGCGGTACGGGATTTTCGGCTCAAAGAACTCGATGAGCACTTTATCGTTGTTTTCAATCCGCCATTTCAGGGTTTTCAGGTGAAACTCGCCCTGACCGGATACGATGATTTGCTTCAGTTCTTTCGACTGCTCAACCACCCACGTGGGGTCTTCGGCGCGGAATCGGCTGAGGATTTCCATCATCTTTTCGGATTCCGACTCATTGACGGCTTTAATCGCGCGGCGGTATTTTGAATTGGGGTATCGGATGAAGTCAAATTTGTTGTCTATGCCCTTGCCGTTCAGGGTGTTGCCTGTGTTCACGTCTTTCAGTTTGACGGTTGCGCCGATGTCGCCCGCTTTCAGTTCGGGCACCTCCGTGCGGTTTTGTCCCGCCACCACGAAGAGTTGGGAGATGCGTTCTTTCGAGCCGCGGTCTTCGTTCAGCACGTCGTCGCCCGTTTTGAGCGTGCCCGACATCACTTTGAAGTAGGAAACGCGCCCGATATGCGGCTCCACGGTCGTTTTGAAAATGAACGCCGAGGTTGGCGCGGCAGCATCCGGCTTGATTTCCTTGCCCTCGGTGTTTTTATACAGCGGCATTTCCGGCACGCTGGGGAC
>BNTT01000215.1 GCA_025996815.1 Bacteroidia bacterium | reverse complement strand
GGAGTTAAAGATAAATCTTACTTGCGGAAAAAGAGGGGGTAAATAGTCCCGCGAGCCATCCGTAGAGGCATTATCAACCACAATAACCTCCGTGTCGGCAATCATTGAGGATGCCAACACAGAATCTAAACACTGCTCCAAAAACAACTTTACATTGTAATTGACAATGATAACGGACAGTCTTACAGACATTTAGAGAGAAGATTTATTTTTTCTTCTTCGTTCCGCCCGAATTAACATCCTTGATAATTTTCAGGGCTTTGTCGTATTCCTTCGATTGCGCCGGAGTGAAATTTTCCTTAATTGCCTCAATTTCAGCCACTTTGATTGCACTTGACCGGCTAATTTTGAATAATTGCCCGGATTTTTGGTGATGTTGTTGAACGCTTCGCCATAACTTTTGGCAAAAGCCTTGAACTCTTTCAACGCCACAGCGGGGTCTACCGCAGGTGTTTCCGGCTCCGGCACAACTTCTTCCACCGTTACAACATTCACAGGAACCACTTCCTTGCTCTTCGATTTGTTACAAGCCGCCAACGACACCGTCAAGGCAGCCAAAATTAAAATGCTCTTTGTTTTCATATTTTATTTATAATATTTAAGTTGCAACTTTGGTACAAAGGTAGGGCTTTTTTTTGGATGGTGCAAGTTTTTGTTGAAAACTTTTTATTTTTTTTAATTGTCAGTTCAAAATAAATGCCTAAATTTGTGGTCTGAAAATGAAACATTAAAAATAAATAATAGAATATGAAATTTGTAGTATCTTGCAACCTGCTATTGAGCCACTTACAGACAGTTGGCCGCGTAATTGCATCCAAAAATGCACAGCCCATTTTGGACTGTTTCCTTTTTGAAGTGAGTAATAATCACCTCCAAATCACCGCCGCCGACTCTGAAACGCGCATGGTGACGGCAATTGACATCAGCGATGTGACCGGCACAGGAGCGTTTGCCATCCCGTCGAAAACCCTCTTGGAGGCGTTGAAAGAGTTGCCCGAGCAACCCGTTCGCTTCGAAATTGACGAGTCGACCTTGTCGTTGCTTATCATTTACGAAAACGGGAAATACAATTTCGTGGCTCAAAAAGGCGACGAATACCCACTCTCCAAGCCGTTGGCTGACGATGCCGCCAAACTGTCGATTGATGCTTCAGACCTGCTGTCGGGCATCACTCACACGCTTTTTGCGACGGGCGAAGATGATTTGCGTCCGATTATGAACGGCGTGCTGTTCGATATTTCGCCGAAAAACATCACCTTTGTGGGGTCGGACGGACACAAATTGGCGCGATTGAAAAATTTAAGTGCAGTGGACAATGCGGAAGCGGCTTTCATTTTGCCAAAGAAGCCGGCAAACCTCTTGAAGACCATCCTCCCGCGTGAAACCGGCAAGGTGAACATCGCGTTTGATGCCAACAATGCCTACATCACGATGGAAAAATTTACGGTCGTCTGTCGCCTCATCGAAGGCAAATATCCGCAGTATAACGCTGTGATTCCGAAAGATAACCCCTACCGCGTGACGGTGGACAGGCTGAATTTCCTGAATGCGCTGAAGCGCGTATCCACGTTCTCCAGCGAAGGCTCCAACCTGATTAAGTTGGCAATCTCGACGAACAGCATTTTTATCACGGCTCAAGACATTGACTATTCGACCTCTGCCGAAGAAACCATCGCCTGCGTGTATGAAGGTGAGGCGATGAGCGTCGGCTTCAAGGGCGCGTTCCTCATCGAAACGCTCAACAATATCCTGTCTGAAGAAGTGATAGTGGCATTGGCAGACCCCTCGCGCGCGGGATTGGTGCTGCCGGTGGAAAATGAGGAGAATGAAGATTTGCTGATGCTACTCATGCCAATGATGCTGAACGACTGATGAAATTAAACTTAAAAAATCCAATTGTCTTTTTCGACTTGGAAACGACGGGCATGAATATCGTGTCCGACCGTATCGTGGAGATTTCCTATTTGAAAGTGATGCCCAACGGCGATGAAGAGTCTAAAACGCGGCGTATCAATCCCGAAATGCCGATTCCGCCCGAAGTAACTGCCATTCACGGCATTACGAATGAGGATGTGAAAGACGCACCTACGTTTAAGGAGGTAGCGAAGTCACTGATGGCTCAGATTGAGGGTTGCGACTTGGCGGGATTCAATTCCAACCGCTTCGACATCCCGCTGTTGGCGGAAGAATTTTTGCGCGTGGGCGTGGATTTGGACTTCACGAAGCGAAAATTTATCGACGTGCAGACGATTTTTCACAAAAAGGAGCAGCGCACCCTGTCGGCAGCCTACAAGTTTTACTGCGGTAAGGAGTTGGAGGATGCGCACACCGCCGAGGCGGATACAAAAGCCACCTACGAGGTGCTGAAAGCCCAATTAGACAAATACCCCGATTTGGAAAACGACATGGCTTTTTTGGCGGAATTTTCGGCTTACGGCAACAATGTGGACTTTGCGGGGCGCATCGTCTATGACGACCAAAAGCGCGAAGTCATCAATTTCGGCAAATACAACGGTCAGTTGGTAGAAGACGTCTTCAAAAGAGACCTCGGCTACTATGATTGGATGATGAAAAGTGATTTTCCGCTGCACACCAAAAATGTTTTGACAAGTATAAAACTGCGGTCGGCGTTTAAAAAGTGATATAAATCGCTGGTCAAAACAATTTTTTTTGTACCTTTGCACCGGTTTTTAAGGCAAAAATTATAAACATTTAAATAAATTATTTATCATGGCAGTAAGCTACAAAGATTTAGGCTTGGTGAACACCAAAGAGTTGTTCAAGAAAGCCACTGAGGGGAAATATGCAATTCCCGCGTTCAATTTCAACAACATGGAACAGATGCAGGCGATTGTGCAGGCTTGTGTGGAAACAAAATCGCCGGTGATTTTGCAGGTTTCGGGCGGTGCGCGCAAGTATGCCAACCAAACTTTGCTGCGCTATATGGCGCAGGGTGCGGTGGAATATGCAAAAGAATTGGGCTACAACATCCCAATCGTGCTGCACCTCGACCACGGCGACACGTTTGAATTGTGCCAAAGTTGCATCGAATACGGATTTTCGTCCGTGATGATCGACGGCTCGCACCATTCTTACGAAGAAAACGTGGCATTGACCCGCAAGGTGGTTGAATATGCACACAAATACGACGTGACCGTGGAAGGCGAACTGGGCGTTTTGGCAGGCATCGAAGACGATGTTGTGGCTGAACACCACACCTACACGCAGCCCGAAGAGGTGCAGGATTTCGTGTCGAAAACGGGCGTGGACTCGCTGGCAATCTCCATCGGCACCTCGCACGGTGCCAACAAATTCAAGCCCGAACAGTGTACGCGCAACGCCGAAGGCATCCTGATTCCGCCCCCCTTGCGTTTCGACATCCTGGAAGCGATTGAGAAAAAAATCCCCGGATTCCCCATCGTGTTGCACGGCTCATCGTCTGTGCCACAGCAATATGTGAAGACTATCAACGACAACGGCGGCAAGCTGAAAGACACCATCGGCATCCCCGAAGACGAATTGCGCCGCGCCTCCAAATCGGCAGTCTGCAAAATCAACATCGACTCCGACGGGCGTTTGGCGATGACCGCCTCTATCCGCGAAAACTTCATCCAGCACCCCGAATGGTTTGACCCCCGTCAATACCTCGGACCGGCTCGCGAAGAGTTGAAAAAACTCTATGCCCACAAGACGGTGAATGTGTTGGGTTCTGCCGGAAAGGCGTAAAAAAAAATGCGCTACCTTTGTGGCGCATTTTTGAAATGCTTCCTTAGCTCAGCCGGTTAGAGCATCTGACTGTTAATCAGGGGGTCCTAGGTTCAAGTCCTAGAGGGAGCGCAAAAAACCGCCGCATCTTTTTAAGATGCGGCGTTTTTTTTCGGGGTGTTCTATTTTTGAAAAAAAAGTTGTACCTTTGCGCAATTGAATTGCGTTTTATCCAGATAAAATGAAGTAGGACTTATGTTTATCAGAAT
>BNTT01000214.1 GCA_025996815.1 Bacteroidia bacterium | reverse complement strand
GCCTTGTCCCATCACCCACATGGTGCGCACCAAAGCGGCGGTTTTCCAGTCGCCCTCTGCGCCGAAGCCGTAACCTTCCGCCATTAAGCGTTGTGAGGCAAAGCCCATGAGTTGCTTCATGCCTTCCAGTTCGTCGAAACTTGTGGTAAACGCCTTTGCGCCTTTTTCTTCCAAGAAGCGGCGCAAACCGATTTCCTGAGCAGCTGCATCACGCACGTGTTGGTGTTTTTCCGCTCCTTTTTTGCAATCGGCGGCAAAGTCGTACAACTTTTCGTATTCGGCAATCAGGGCATCAATTTCTTTTTCGGTGACAGCCTCCACGAATGGCACCAACTTGGCAATCGGAGCATTGTCCACATGATAGCCCAGCCGAATTTCGGCTTCCACTTTGTCGCCATCGGTAACGGCAACATTGTTCATATTGTCGCCAAAACGGATGATACGCATATCCTGTGCATCCGCCCAAGCGGCGGCTACACGCATCCAACCGGCAATTTTTTCGTGCGTCGGCTGGTCTTTCCAATAGCCGACCACCACTTTGCGCGGCTTGCGCAGGCGGCTGGTGATAAAGCCAAACTCGCGGTCGCCGTGCGCCGATTGATTCAAATTCATAAAATCCATGTCGATTTCATTCCACGGAATCTGCTCATTGTATTGCGTGTGAAGGTGCAACAGCGGCTTTTTGAAATCCATCAGCCCGTGAATCCACATTTTTGCAGGCGAAAACGTGTGCATCCAAGTGATGACACCAATACATTTGGTGTCGCCATTGGCAGCCCGCATAATGTCCGACACTTCGCTTGACGAATTGGCAGTGCCCTTGTAAACCACTTTCACGGGCAACTTACCCAAGGTGTTCAAGCCGTGTACCATTTCGGTAGAATGTGCATCTACCTTCACCACTGCATCGCCACCGTACAACAACTGTGCTCCGGTGACAAACCATACTTCTAAATCTTTGAAATTTTCCATAATATTTATTTTAAAAATTGTTTCGACAGCCATCCTTTGCCTATGACGGTGAACCAGCCAAACAGCAGTCCGATGAATCCGTAGATGAGTTCCACTGTTGCCGCGCTACAGAAAGTGGCGCCGGGCACATAGTTCATGATGCCGAAGAAACAGCCTGAGGCTACGAACATTGCCGGTATGTAGTTTACCCATGGTACTTTTTCGAGGTACAGCACGAGGAAGACTACGATGAATACGGCGATGGGCACCATGAAGAAGGGGGTGCAGGCAAACAGTCCTGCAATGAGGATGATGCCTACCGAAAACGCGACTCCTATGGCATAGCCGATGGCGGCACGGATGCCGTCTTTGGCTGTGCCGGAAAAGAAATAGACTGCCCACGCCACGAATGCGATGTAGGTGAATCCGTTCTCGGCACCAATGGGCATACAGCCTTTTAACAACTGGTCGATACATACGATGATGAATGCCAGCACTGCGGTGTAGGCTGAACCTGCTGCAAATAGTATATTTTTCATTGTGATAATAATTAAAATGATTTATAAAAACTTAAATTTCCAATGCCCACGGTTTCCTTACTTCTCCGGAACGCAGTTTGTTGGCTTCGGCATCGTTCACAAATTCCTCTTTGACAGGGTTCCAACGCAGAGGTCGCTTCAATTCATAGCCGATGTTGGTAAGGAAGCAGACAGAGGCTGTGCGGTGACCTATCTCCGCCGTGCATATCGGTTGCTGACGGCTCTTGATGCAGTCTAACCAGTTCTGATAGTGGTCGTTGCTTTCATACAACTTGATTTCGCTGTCGGTGAACACGTGCGAACTGAGGTTCCCGGGCAACGTTTCAAATGTTTCGCGGCTGATGTCGATGATACCTTTTGTGCCGATGAATCTGACGGCATATCCGCGTCCGAAATCTTCATGGGTCACTTTCACGCCGTTTGCATACTCCAAAGTCAGGTATTTATGCGTCGCATCGGGCGGATAGATGGCGACAGGACCGCTATCGTCCATGCCCAAGCCCCACTGTGCAATATCGAACATGTGAGCACCCCAGTCGGCGGTCATTCCGTTGCCATATTCCTTGTAGTTGCGCCAGTTGGGAAACATTCCGTTTTCCACAGGAGGTGCCAGTTCCCAGTTGAAGTCATTGAAAACAGCCGGACCCACCCATGCGTTCCAGTCCAAGCCGGCAGGCACGGGTTCCGGTTTCAGGTCAAACTTTCTGGGAGGAGGCCCGCAACTCACTTTCACATCGGTGATTTCGCCAATATGTCCGTTTCTGACTAATTGGCAGGCGTTGCGGAAATTTTCCCACGAACGTTGCATATTACCGGTCTGGTTGATGCGTTTGTATTTTTCAACTGCCTGCACCATCAAGCGTCCTTCTTCGATGGTGTGCGAATAGGGTTTTTCGCAATAGATGTCCTTTCCGGCTTTGGCGGCTTCTATCACATTGATAGCGTGCCAGTGGTCGGGTGTAGCGATGACCACGGCATCAATGCTCTTGTCGGCAAGCAATTTTCGGAAATCCGTGTACGTTTTTATACCTTTGGACGGTTTGCCGGCACTTGCCAAAGCCTTTTCGGCGTGCTCTTTGAAGCGGTCCAATTTGCTTTTATAGACATCGCTGGCAGCAACAATCTGTGCGCGACGGGCAAATTCACCGGCAAGTCCACGCGACTGAACGCCGGTACCAATAAATCCAAGCGTGATTGCATCGCTCGGTGCTGTAAAACCAACTCCGCCCATCACATGGCGCGGAATAATTGTGAGAGCAGCCGCAGCCGCTAATCCTCTTCCCAAGAACTGTCTTCTTGTTACATTTGTTTGACTCATGTTATTAAAATTTAAATGTTCAAAATCAGGGACAAAGTTAGGAAAAAATTCTATTCAATCCAAACTTTTTTGCTGTTTTTTTTGCCTGTTGCATTGCTTTTGTTGTTTTACGCCAAAAAAGATACGCATAATTATTTAATTGACAATGGTTTAATTTTTAGAAGTCCCCCTTTATTTTTTCCGCTCACTTAATTTTTTAAAAAGTTCAAATTCTGCCGGGTCGTAGGATGTTCCATCCTTGTGCATCAGGTCATGTTTCCATGGATCGCCTTTCGGATTGGCGGCGGTGGAACCCCACTCGAAGTTTGTCTGTGTCCGTCCGTTGACCAATCCCCAAAGATAGCCGCCGACATTCTTCTCCTTCAATATCGGCAGTATAGAAACAGCTGTGGAGCCACCCGGTCGGCTCATCCATTCCGTACAAATAACACACACCCACACAAAAGTTTGCTCCATCAAGGGATGTGTTTCACCTTGAGGTTCAAAATTGAAATTGTTATACGGCTCGTTGTAAAGGTCCCATGCGATAATCCGCTTGTCCTTTCCAAACGGTTTCACTATTCCTTGAACATACGCCTTTAACTTCGGAAAAGAGGCAGGGTCATCCCGCAACGCTCTTGGTGGACTTGAAACCCATCCCCCCATAACAACACCCGGCTCCGGCTCGGGCTGCTTACCGATTGTGGCGATGCCGCCCGAAAAATTGCAGTCATCAAAGAGTACCGGCATCACGGAGATTCCGTGTTTGGCGGCAATACCGAGGAACTGCTCAAAGCGTTTTATGTACCCTTGGGCATCGGCTTCCCAAACGACATAGTTCAGGAAAACACGGACAGAATTGATGCCCCATTTCTTTGCCCAGCCCAGTTCGCGGTCAATGGTCGCGGGGTCGAAAGTTTCCGCCTGCCACATTTCTACATCATTGACGGCTGTACTCGGAACGTAGTTGCAGCCAAGTATCCATGCCTGCTTTTTGTACCACTTATTCGCTTTTTCTACACTCCATTGACCTTTCTCCTGACTGAAAACCATGTTGCTCATTAAGATGGCAACGCAACACAAAAATATTTTCTTCATATTCTTTATTTGTTTATGTTTTTTTTGCAAAAGTACGCAATTTATTTATATTAGTCCCTATATGCCCTCCACAATGACATTTCGGCAATAGCCACGTAATCACTTGTCACTGATGG
>BNTT01000213.1 GCA_025996815.1 Bacteroidia bacterium | reverse complement strand
AGCCCCAAGAAGCGGATTTCCGCCCACATATCGCGGCGGGTCGTAGTCATAGTCGCCACCGTCGGGAGCGGCAATCGTGGCACAAGCATAGCAGCCACAGCCTATCAGCGCGAGATAGACGGCAGCCACAGCCAGCCGTTCAATATGTTTGACCCAACTCATTTGGACGGCAAAGTTACGCATTTTTTTTGTATATTTCAATTTTAATGCTTACCTTTGCGCAATTTTTTAATGCACAAAAATATGAATATGAGCACTAAACCCACATTTGAATCTTCTCTCAAGTCGATTGACACGGAAGAATGGCTTGACATCCATTTTCATCGCCCGATGGGCTACCGCTGGGCGTTGCTGGCACAGAGGTTGGGCATCACGCCCAATCAGATTACGATTTTTTCCATTTTCGTGGGTATGGCGGCGGGCGTCTGCTTCTATTTCCCCGACCTGTGGCTCACGCTCTTGGGCGGCTTTTTCTTGACGTGGGCTAATTCGCTCGACTGCGCCGATGGACAATTGGCACGGATGACGGGGCAAAAATCGGAGTTGGGGCGCATCCTCGACGGTGTGGCGGGCGATTTTTGGTGGGCAGCCATCTACATCGGCATCATCGCACGCTTTTGGAGCGAATGGAGCTACGGGATACTCCTTGTGGCGTTGCTGTGCGGCTATTGCCACAGCAAACAGGCGCAAATGGCGGACTATTATCGCCAAATCCACCTCCTGTTTCTTAAAGGGAAATCCGGCAGCGAACTTGACCGCTCGGAGGAGGTCGCGAAAAAAAATCAATCGCTGACGTGGAAGCAGCCACTGCATAAACTCTTCGGCTGGAGTTATTTGAATTACACGAAGGCGCAGGAAAAATCGACACCGAAATTTCAGACCCTGATAAAAACGATTAACGAAAAATATGCAGGCAAGGCTCCCGAAGCGGTGTGCAAACTCTGGCGCGAAAAAAGCCTGCCTGTTCTGCCGCTGACCAATGCGCTGTCGTTTAATCTGCGGGCTATCATCCTGTTTATCTGCGCATTAGCCGGCGAGCCGTGGGCATACTTCGTGGTCGAACTCACGGTGATGAACGGCTTGCTATTTTATATGGTGCACAAATACGAAAAACTCGCCGGCGAAATTGAGATATGAAAGAGAAATTAGTTGACCTCAACCTGTTTCAAAGCGTTTCGCCGGTGTTTAAGAAGTGGTATGGACCGCTTTTGGCGAAAATCCTGACAAAATTGGCAGGCTTAGACAAAGTGAACCGCGTCTATGACACGGCGAAGCACCTGACGGGCACAGACATCGAAGATGCCATGATTGACGGCTTGGGCATCACGCGCAAAGTCCACAACATTGAGGTGTTGCAACAGTTTGATGGACAGCCGTTTATCACCGTTTCCAACCACCCCTACGGGCATATCGACGGCATTATGCTGATAGGCGAAGTGGCAAAAGTGCGCCCCGATTTCAAGGTGATGGTCAATTGGATGCTTGGGATGATTGATGTGATGCACGACCATTTCATCGGTGTAAATCCCTTTGTGTCAGGCGTTTCGAGCCAATCAAGTTTGGGTGGCGTGAAAGAATCGCTGCTGCATTTGAAAGAGGGACACGCGCTGGGCTTTTTTCCGGCAGGCGCGATGTCGTTTGGCATCGGCGGCGGCAAAATACACGACCGCGAATGGCAGGAAGGGGTCGTCAAACTGATTCAAAAAGCCAAAGTGCCGGTAGTGCCGGTCTTCATCTCCGGTCAAAACTCCCGCTTTTTCTACTTCCTGGGCAAGATAAGCTGGCGCATCCGCAGCATCCGCCTCTGCCACGAATTGGACACCAAAAGAGGCAAGACCATCAATATGATATTCGGCGAGCCAATCACCGTTGCAGAACAGCAGCAACACCCCGACATCAAAGATTTGGGGCGCTTTTTGCAGGAAAAAACGTATCAATTGGGGCTTAACTCCTCCATCCGGTTATGAAAATCCCGCCCTTTCGGGCGACAGGTAAAATATTCGCTAATAATTAAAAAAAACTTCAAAAATATTTTGTCAATTCAAAAATAGTTGCTACCTTTGTCGCAATTTCAAGCGCAGGTTTGGAAGGACATATTTGTAAAATAGCGATTACTATATTTTTGTTTCAGAAACTTCGCAAATTTCGGAATCCTACAAAAAAAAGTAACGCTCGCAGGAATGCGGGCTTATATTTTGTAGGATAGGTAATGCGAAGACCTCTGAAGCGGATTTAAGTCCGCTTTTTTGCAAAAAGTTAGGAATTATTTAAAATTTATAAAACAATAAAAAAAAGTTATGAGAAAGAAAAAATTCTTTGGTTTTTGTGTTGCAGCGACGGTGTTGCTGGGCACGGGTGCTGCTAATGCAGCAACAACATGGAACATTGGCTCCCCTAATGCAGCCGATGTAGTAGCAACGCTTAATGGCAATACTCTCACCGTTAGTGGGACGGGGGCGATGGCGGATTATAATAATCTTTCTATGCCATGGAATGCTTCCCGCAATGCTATTCAAACGTTGGTCATTAACGAGGGTGTGACAAGCATTGGAGATTTTGCTTTTTTCGAATGCAGCGGTCTTACCTCCGTGACCATTCCTGACGGCGTGACAAGCATTGGAGAACTGGCTTTTTTCGCTTGCAGCGGTCTTACCGGTGCGTTGACAATCGGAAGTAGCGTGACAAGCATTGAAAGGGGTGCTTTTGTCGAATGCAGCGGTCTTACTGCTATCAATGTAGATGATGCCAATGCACAATATAGTTCGGTAGATGGTGTGCTTTACAACAAAGATAAGACTGCTTTAGTTTGTTATCCGGGAGGAAAACAAGGTGCTTTTACCATTCCAAACAGTGTTACAAGCATTGGAGTGACTGCTTTTGGGGGTTGCAGCGGTCTTACCTCCGTTACCATTCCTGACGGCGTGACAAGCATTGGAGGTGGTGCTTTTGCGAATTGCAGCGGTCTTACCTCCGTTACCATTCCTAACAGCGTGACAAGCATTGGAGATGAGGCTTTTGGGGGGTGCAGCGCTCTTACTGCTATCAATGTAGATGATGCTCATGCACAATATAGTTCGGTAGAGGGAGTAGTGTACAACAAAGATAAGACCACGTTAGTTCTGTATCCAGAAGGAAAACAAGGTGCTTTTACCATTCCTAACAATGTTACAAGCATTGGAGATTTTGCTTTTGCCGGTCACAGCGGTCTTACCTCCGTGACCATTCCTGACGGCGTGACAAGCATTGGAAATTTGGCTTTTGACGGTTGCAGCGGTCTTACCTCCGTGACCATTGGTAACGGCGTGACATACATTGGATATGGGTCTTTTCGGGATTGCAGCGGTCTTACCTCCGTAACCATTGGTAACAGCGTGACAAGCATTGTATCTGGCGCTTTTACCGGTTGCAGCGGTCTTACCTCCGTAACTTGCCTTGCTACTACACCACCATCATCAGGCGGTTATAATTTTAATGCGGTTTATGTCGATACGCTGTATGTGCCTGCTGGTTCATTGGATGCTTATAAAAACAATGGCGATTGGAATAGTGCCATTAGTACAAAACTTGCTCTTGTCACGCTCAACAAAACCACAGCCACGCTTACCATCGATGGCATAGAGCAACTCACGGCAATAGTTGCGCCCATTACGAGTAATCGCGCCGTTACGTGGAGTAGCAGCAACCCGGCAGTGGCAACGGTAAACAGTAGCACCGGTTTAGTCTCGGCAGTTGCGGCAGGCAGTGCCACCATCACCGCCACCTCGCAGGATGGCGGCTTTACGGCATCGTGTGAGGTAACAGTAACACCGGGCAGTGTTTCTGTAACAAGAGTAACGCTTGACAAACCGAGTATGGCACTCACGGCAGGCAATACAGACTTGCTGACCGCCACAATAGTCCCCGCCGATGCCACCAACACGGCAGTAACGTGGAGTAGCAGCAACCCGGCAGTGGCAACAGTGAGCGCAAGCGGCGAGGTAACAGCCGTATCGGCAGGCACCGCCATCATCACCGTTACCACCGCAGACGGAGGCTTTA
>BNTT01000212.1 GCA_025996815.1 Bacteroidia bacterium | reverse complement strand
CACATACTTTTTGTCGGCATAATAGTCGTCTTCCTTGCGGGCTTTCTGCAAGGTGCCCTTGGCATTGCTCATGTAGCGCATAGCTTCGGCGTAAGCGTTTTGCTTAATTTCTTCCTGTTCTTTGATTGACATAATTTTTAAAATTTAAATTATTTATATTTTTATTTTGTGGTTGATTTACGCCGCAAAGGTAATGCAAATTTTTGAATGTTGCGCTATGATTTTAAGCCAACCCTCTATAATTTATGTTAAATTATAGAGAGGATGTATTAAAAAACATTTTCATTTGCCCGGAGGGCATCAATATCAATAAAAAATCAGCATCGCACCCAATCCGTTACGCCGGAAGGCGTAAAATTTCGATAACCTCGTACAAGCGAAGCGCAGTGCGGGGTATAAGCACATATCCTGCTCCACAACCCCGTAGCGGGTTGAATTTGCCTTGCTTTTATCGCCAACGCAGGCGGAGCCTATGCTGAACTAAGTTCGCTGATTTCACTATCACGAATTTCACGTTTATATTTCACCTTCTTGCATCTCGTTAAGCGTTAATTCTTCATTTATCTCCCTTTCTTCATGATATTTACTCCAAAGAATAACTTGAAACCGTTTGAATAAATCAAACAAATCTTCTTGAGTAAATTCATCGCCTAAATCAATATCTACAATATACGGCTCATCGTTTATCGTTTTCTGCTTATTATCAATGCAGATTATACTTACTCCTCCCGAAAAATTAATTCCAATTCCTTCATAGCGTGTTGTATCAACACCACATTCTGATAGAACATCATTTAAGTTTTTGTAGGTTTCTTCGATGTCGGCTGCTGCTGTGCCAACAAAATCATTGTACTGTACTTTTGCTTTCATTTTTTGTATTTTTTAATTATTATTATCGTTATTTTTAATCAAAATGCTTTAATCGCTCTAACTTTCATTGATGAAGTACTTTTGCGGTCGTAGTAGCTGTAGCCGTTGTCTATGCTGGTGCCGGCGTTGCTGTTGGCACTATCGTTGGAACGCTCCGTTGAACTCCAATAATTTCCATCTACATCAGTACCACCGTTTTCCTGCATAGTTATATTGATAACACTACGATTATTATACAACGTATTTAATTCTTCTCTTGCAGGCAAATACCATCCGGTAATGCTCCCTATGTTTTTTGCCCCACACCATCCAAAAGCAGGGAAAGCCGTTTCCCAATTCGTCATTGCTTTTATTATATTCATATTTGCCAGCCCGTCAGTAGCATTTGTTGCCCCGGTTGTTGAGTTAGCCGTTGCCCATTGCGCCGTTGTTTCATCCATCGAAGCAATTTTGCCATGCCCCTCTCCGGTCATTGTAAATACTACTCCTTCTACTCCGTCCACATTATAATAATCGCCAACTTGGTACCCATCTTGAATAACAGTAACTGTTTGGTCTAAGATGGTTATTGTTGCTTGTCGGACACTGCCGGAAGTGTTTGGTGTTGCAGAAACCGTAACCGTGTTGCCACTTTTTGAAACAGTACACCAATTCTGATTACTGCTGACGGTGGTCCAAGACGATACATTTGATGTTACCGTGAAGGTCTCACTGTTTGCCGATGTTTTGGTAATGGTTATTGCTGTTTTCGATAAAGTCAACGTTGGCTTGGCTTGCGTAATATTGACTGTTGCCTTTGGGTTGCTAACCGTAACAACAGCATTTCTGTCAACACCCTGTTGATTTTCAGTAACGTCTATTGTTACCGTATTTCCATTTTTCGTTGCTGTACACCAGCTTTGATCGCTGCTTACCTCCCACGATGAAACGTTGGAGGTAACCGTAAACGTATTCTGTGCAGAAACTGCCGTAAACGAAATATCTGTTTTCGATACAGTCAGTGTTGGCTTAGTTTGCGTCACCGTAACGGTCGCTTTCCGATTATCGGATAAAGCCACTGTAATTTCTGCAGTGCGGTCAGAATCAGAAGAATTTTCGCTGACGGAAACATTTACCATACTACCGTTTTTCGTCACTGTACACCATGTTTGATTGCTGCTTACTTCCCACGAAGAAGCGTCGGAGAAAACCGTAAACGTATTTTGTGCCGCTACTGCGGTAAACGATATATCATCCGTTGGATATACAGTTAGCGTTGGCGTGGTTTGCGTCACCGTAACAGTCGCTTTTTGATTATCGGGCAAGAGGACTGTAATATCCGCAGTGCGGTCAGAATCGGAAGAATTTTCACTAACAGAAACATTTACCGTACGGCCCATACTGCCTAATCCCAAGATTTCCGTTACTGTACACCATGTTTGATTGCTGCGTACTTCCCACGAAGAAACGTCGGTGGTGACTGTAAACGTATTTTGAGCCGCTACTGCAGTAAACGATATATTCGTTTTCGATAAAGTCAGCGTTGCCTTGGCTTGCGTAACATTCAGCGTTGCTTTCAACTCCGGCGAAACGGCTACCGTAACGACTGCGGTGCGCTCCGCTCCCGTAAGGTTTTCCGTAACAGCCACCGTAACATAATTGTTGTCTTGTCTGGTCACCGTGCACCACGACTGATTGCAGCTTGCTGTCCATGTGCTGTTGGAATACACTCTAAGCGAGTAGTTTTGAGATGCCGGTGCTGGTAAAGATAGTTCCAACTGTGAAAGCGAAAGCGAAGCTGCCGGTTGAGTAACCGTGATTTCTACTTTTGCCTTAGCATCTTTCGTGGTAATGGTAACAATAGCATCTCGTTGAGTGCTATTAGTGTTAGGCGTAGCACTAACGGTAATCGTGCCATTCCGATTGCCGGATGCGGGCGATACTGTGCACCACGCCGCACTGCTGCTCGCAGTCCATTCAGCATTGGAAGTCACATAAATGTCCTGAGAGGTAGCATTTGACAAATATATTTGACGATTGGAAACTGAAAGGCTACCTTCGCCCGCAGCCTGTACGATTTTTATTTTCACATCTTCGCCAATATCGCTTTTCAATACCAGAGTGCACTCTCGCGGTGTAAGTTCAGAATTTTTGCTCGCATAAATCCTTATGGAATTGTACGGTGCGTTTTCCTCGGAACGACTATATGAAGCAGAACACCATTGCCCTCCATCGTTGTTTTCAAACGAATATGAAAAAGGGAATAACGTGCTATTGGCGAATGTAATGTCTTGCGCTTCTGTTCCAACAAGCGTAATTGCGGCATCACTCTGCAGTTTTATTTCTTTCTCCGAACCGAGGAAAGGTCGCTGAAACTTGATGATAGACCGCGTTCCAAGGTCGTCATACTTGCTTGCGTACAATCGCCAATAACTGTTTTTCGACGGCGAGTAGGCAATATAGCCATGCCCTTCCACTACGGCAAGTTTATTTACCCATCCCGTTGGGGGAATACCGGTTATTGCCGCCAATCCCTTGACTTTCCCCACTGTGGCAAACAAAACACCCGCATAATTGCCGCCCGTAAAATTACCATCCGCAATAACAATAGCATTGTCTATCATCTCGGACGGATTCGTCATATCCAACGAAACTGTTCCTTCGGGGTCATACGCAGCCTCGTTCTCATCCTCACCTCCGGTGTTACAACCGATTACCACTGCTGCCATCAAGCAACTCAAAAAAATCACATTCTTTTTCATCTGTTTAAAAGTTTTTGTCTTAAACTCTTAAACTCCGGCAAACATAAAGCGTGAAACTGCTCGTTGTTGCCTATTTTGCGCCCGAGGCCTTCTAAAACCGTTTCACTCAAATAAGCTACGAACAGTTCACGCCAGCTGGCGTGAACCTTCGCAATCTTATTCCCGAGCGAAATTTAGAAGTTTTTCGGACGCAGAGAATAAGAGCAAAGCTCTATTATTAAGGTTCTACTGGGAATTGTGTGGAAAGTAGTAATTTTGCGGCATGAAAAAATATACAGGAAGTCAGATATTAGAGAAGATACTTTTGCCTGTGGATACAGCATGGGAAGTATCGGGAGTTGTCACCGATGAGGTCGCAGGCAACATCTATGTGAAGTTGCGTTATCGGTTAGATTATGTGGAAGATAACGGCGCACGTTATTCGATATATGACCACAGGAA
>BNTT01000211.1 GCA_025996815.1 Bacteroidia bacterium | reverse complement strand
GAAAAACTTTCGGCACAATGCCTAAAACCTGCCCTTGAAAGCACACCACAGCACAATTATACAGTTTCGCGCGATGCTCAACCGGCGCGCCCACGATGAAGCAGATAGGCATCTCGCGCGTATCGTCGAGCAATTTCACCAACGATTGCTCCGCGCTCTGCGTCAAACGTTTCTGCAAAAACAAGTCCCCACACGTGTAGGCGGTCAGCGACAATTCGGGAAAACACACGGCGTGAACACCCTCCAAACAGGCTTTAGCAACCAAACCCTTGATTTGTCCGGCATTAAACGCGCAATCCGCCACCCGCACTTCGGGAATGGCAGCGGCAACTCTGACGAATCCATGATTTTTCATGCAGCAAAGGTACTACAAATGATTTAAATCCGCAAATGCGCTATGGATGATTGTCTGAACCACGATTTTAATAAGATTTTCAAGATTAACAAGATAAAAAGATTAGCAGGATTCCAAAAAAATCCCGCCAATCCTCATCCTGCGAATCCTGAAAATCTTACTAAAATCGTGGTTCAGACTACTTCTTCACCACCTTAGCCGACTTATCCCCCACCTTCACAATATATATGCCTGCCGGCAAATGTGCAACGTCAATGGTGATAGTATTACCTTGTAGAGGCACATACATTGCCTCCACCAACGCACCAGCCAAATTATAAACCTTCACCTTATCCCCCAAATTCCACTCATCGCTAACAATGGTCATCCGGTCGCGAACAGGATTAGGATAGATTTGCAACGAGATGATGTTTTGCGTTGCTATGGCAGTGGCAGAATTTTCTGTGTCCCCATTGTCGCCATCGTCACCACCGTCACCATCGTCACCATCGTCACCATTGTCACCATCGTCCCCATTGTTATTAACTGCCTCGCGGGTAATGGTAATGGTATAGATCTTTTGCGCACCATCTTCAGCAGTCACCACAACAGCAAACTCATTACTACCCACATCAATGGGCTTAATGCCCACACCTGCTACACTCTGTGCCTTGCTGTCAGCTTTGGTGGCGTTAATGGTGATGCTGCTTGTGCTATTAGGAACAGTGAGTGTGTAACTCGCAGTATTCACATCAAACACCGGTGAAATAGCATAGCCCTCTACCGAAAGTGCGCTTAAACTTGCATTACTACTCAATGCTGCATTTGCCTCTTGACGGGTTACGATCAGCAAATACTCTTTGGTGGTAGCACCATCCTCTGCGGTTACGGTGATAGTGAACGGATTTTCGCCTACAGCGATAAACTTACTACCCGTGCCGGTTACGCTCTTACTATCGGTTGCCGTTGCCTCAATGGTAACACTATTCACACCATTGGGCACGGTGAGCGTATAAACAGTGGTGTTTGCATCGAACGCAGGCGAAATGCTATATCCCGTTACAGTAAGGCTACCCAAAGTTGCATCACTGCTTGGAACCACTGTTACCTTCATATCCGGTTTGGTAGTGGTATTGTAATTAACAATGTCTGTAGGTGTAAATACTAATTCATAGTTGGTGGTGTTGCTATTGGAGAGCGCAGGAATTGTGCTTGCACTCGAAAAAGCAAACGCACCACTTACGTCACTGCTCCCGCCCGTGAACACTGCTGTTGCCAACGCTGCGCCGGACTGCACTGTGGCTTGCGTGGGATAAATTACAGAGGGCGTGGCTTTTGCCACATTCACCGTAACATCCCCTGTTGCCGCCTCATAGTTGCCGCTGGGGTCAGTGTAAATAGCGGTAAAAGTTTGACCATTCCCCGCATTAACAGCGGTAGTAGGTGTTTCCCAAGCATAATTAGCAGGCAGCGTGATGTTTGCAAGCGTCAACCCCGCTGTGTAGGTGGCACTTTGGGCAGATGTGCTAACAAAAGTGCCTGCCGCTTTTGCTACATTCACCGCACAAGTTGCCGTAAAGCCACCGTCTGTGGTTGTAACGGTGATGGTGGCGGTGCCTGCCGATACGGCTGTTACCTCGCCGCTTGCGCTCACTGTTGCCACTGTCGGGCTGCTGCTGCTCCATATAACGGCTGTGTTGGTGGCATCGGTAGGCAAAATGCTTGCCGTGAGTTGCTCTGTACCACCCACTGATAGCGTGGTAGTGGTGTTGTCAAGTGAAACACTTGTAGCGGGTACTGCGATGGCAAGTATTATTCTAAATGCACTGCTCCAATCACTATTGTTTTTATAGATATTCAATGCACTTGCAGGCACATACAGCGTATCGGCATTCACATAAGTAAAATTATTAGTGCCTAGTGTTGGCGGCGTAGCAGCAAGGCAAAATACGGAGGTAAGACCGCTGCAACCGGCAAAAGCATAATCTCCAATGCTTGTCACGCTGTTAGGAATGGTGACGGAGGTAAGACCGTAGCAACCGCCAAAAGCATCATTTCCAATGCTTGTCACGCTGTTACCAATGGAGACGGAGGTAAGATCGCTGCAACCGGAAAAAGCATGATATCCAATGCTTGTAACGCCCTCATTGATGACCAACGTTTTAATAGCAGCGGGGGAACCTACCCATGGCATACCAAAAGGAGAAGGATAATTCGCCATCGCCCCCGTCCCGCTAACGGTGAGGACTCCGTCATTGGTTAACACTACCGTGGTACTCCCTGAAGTCCACGAACCAATTGTTTCTGCTGCATTAGCAGCACCCGTGCCCAGCAACATCGTCGCTGCAACACAAAAACCAAAAAAGTTTTTCTTTCTCATACTGTTTTTTTTATTGTTTTATAAATTTTAAAATAATTCCTAATTTTTTGCACATAAAAATAGCGTAGAATACCATCTGAAACCCAGGTTTCCACGCCTATATACTTCGATAAGATACTCCACGCCGCACACGCGACGCTCACTATCTTATTCTTGAAGTATATACAACATTGTGGAAAATGGGATTTCCAAGAATATTAGCAAAACGCTACTTAAATATGTCCTTCCAAACTTGCGCCTGAAATTGCGACAAAGGTAGCAACTATTTTTGAATTGACAAAATATTTCCAAAGATTTTTTCAATTATCAGCAAACATCACACCTGTCGCCCGAAAGGGCGGAATTTTCATAACCACAGGTCACCGACCTGCGGCACAGGAGAGCACCACAACCCGTGTCCCCTGCGGGGACAAATGTGCATAACCGTGGGTGAAGCGAAGCGAACCCACGGCACAAGCATCACCACACCACTCTAAGCCCTGCAAGGGCGACATTATCATAATCTCGCCCTTGCAGGGCTTAGGAGGGGGAGGGACACCTCTCCGTGGGTTACGCTTCGCTCCACCCACGGTTATGCACATTCCGCCCTAACGGGCGGTGGGTTGTGGAGGTGGATTCCGATTTCTACCAATATATTGTGCCTAACCTTAAGTTTGCGGAAAATTTAAAATCCGGGGAAAAATCATTACTTTTGTTGTGTGAAAGTAAAGATTTAACCGACTGACAAATGGTAAACTAAGTGCCTAATTAGATTTTGAAATCTACGTGCCGAATTAGACCATTGTCAGTCAAGCTGAGGGATACTAAATAGAATGTTAGGCTTTGAATCCTATTTAAGGTATTAGTACGCCCGGCTTCTCGGTTAAATCCAAACTTAATGATAATTTTTAATAACAATTTTTTTAATAACAAATTAAAGTACAAAGGTATGAAAAAGAATTTATTTATTGGGATTGATTTCTCAAAAGCAACGTTCGATGTATCGATGATACATGGGGCTGATTTGGACACGACAAAACACAAGCAGTTTGCCAACGTCCAAACAGGGTATGAAGAGATGTTGGAATGGGTTAAAAAACAAACTTGGTATAGGCGTTTAGGTCGCCCCAATAATTTGCTACCTTTGTAGCATGGAAGAAAGGATAAAATTTATGGGAGTGAACTCAATCAATTTTTACAGACAGTTTCAAACGGATACAGATTGTTATCAATACTTGTCTGCCATCAAGTGGGAAGATGGCTACCGGTGCAAAAAATGTGGTAACACGACATTTTGCAGGGGCAAACAACCTTATTCTCGCCGTTGTAACAAATGTAAATACGATGAGAGTCCAACGGCAGGAACGATGT
>BNTT01000210.1 GCA_025996815.1 Bacteroidia bacterium | reverse complement strand
TGTCAACAGCAAGGAGTTTTATAAAAAAGATTATATTCGCCCTGCAAAACAAGTGGCAGCTTAAAAAAAGTTAAATTGATGAATTTTTTTATGATTTTATTTGGAAGTTAACATAGAATTCGGCACACGCAAATGAGATTTCCACATAAATTAAGATGCGTTTGCCCTGAAATGCAACAAATGTTTGACTAACTCATCCGATTTTTATAATCCTCATAAGTGAATGTGCGGAATGTTTCAAGGGTGTTGTCGCGCCTCCGGAGGCATAAATCGGGGTGGGACAGACCGTTGAACATCGTTGTTTTGACGGTGGTGTAGTGAATCATGTCTTCGAAGATGATGGGGTCGCCGATTTTTAGTTCGCGGTCGAACGACCAGTCGCCGATGAAGTCGCCGCTCAGGCAGGAGTTTCCGCCCAGCCGGTAGGTGGGTTTGCCCGCCACAGGGTGCTGGGAGGCATTTCTGACCACCGGTTTGTAGGGCATTTCCAAACAGTCGGGCGCGTGGCAGGCAAAGGATACGTCCAAAATAGCCGTTTGAATGCCTCCGTTGCGGACAATATCGACTACTGAGGCGCGCAGCACGCCCGTTTGCCAGAAAAAGGCTGACCCCGGCTCGAGGATAATTTGCGGATGGGGGTGTTTCTTTTTGAACGTTTGCAACAGAGCAACGAGGTGCTCCACGTCGTAGTCTTTGCTCGTTATCAGATGCCCTCCGCCCATATTGAGCCACTTGATGTGCGGGAAAAATTCGGCGAATTTTTCCTCTACCCTTTGCAAGGTACGCTCCAAAGCGTATGAATCCGATTCGCACAGCGTGTGAAAATGCAACCCTTCAACGCCCGCAGGCAGGGTGTCGCCCAATTCGTTGCGCACAATGCCCAGCCGCGAGCCGGGCATAGCCGGATTATACAAATCCGTTGCCACCTCCGAATATTCGGGATTGATGCGCAGCCCGCACGAAATGGGCGTCGGGTTGTCCTGTGTGTCCTGATAAAAGCGGTGGAATTGCGCCAATGAATTGAACGTGATGTGCGAACTGCACCGCTTAATCGTCGAAAACGTCTTCTCGGTGTAAGCCGGCGAATAGGTGTGCGCGAGGCTACCCATCTGTTCCACAGCCAGTTGCGCCTCCCACGGCGAGCTTGCAGTGGAGCAGGGGATGTATTCCCGGATAATCGGGAACATTTTCCACATAGCAAACGCCTTGAGTGCCAAGATGATATGCACCCCCGCCCGCTCCTCAACAGAGCGGAGCAACTCCAAATTTCGGCGCAGCAGCACCTCGTCAATCACATAAGCCGGCGACGGCATTTTTTCAAAATCTATCATAAGTCCTCTTTTTTCTGCAAAGGTAGTGCAAATTTTACAATATATTTGGTAATTCCAAAAAAAGCACCTACCTTTGTGGCTGAATTGGAATACGAATCGTAAAAAAATTGGCTTATTGACAAAAAATTACGCAAATCAATAACGATTAAGTAATGATGCAATTAAAACAGATGACCGACGATGATTTGGTCGCAGCCTACGCAAACGGCGATAATGCTGCTTTTGATGTCCTGTTGAACAGACACAAGAGCGGAGTTTTCTCGTATATCCATTTTGTGGTTCGCAACCGCGAACTCGCCGAGGATATTTTTCAGGAAACGTTCGTAAAAGCCATTATGACGATTAAACAGGGTCGCTATACGGACGCGGGGAAGTTTCGCCCGTGGATAAATCGTATCGCGCACAACCTGATTATCGACCACTATCGGCAGGAAAAGAACGAGCAAACGGTTTCCAACGACGATTATGAGTTTGATTTGTTGAACAACATCAAAATTGCCGACGGCACCATCGAAGATGCCATTGTGCGCAATCAAATCACCTCCGACGTGCAACATCTGATTGAATTTCTGCCTGACAATCAGCGCGAGGTGTTGCAACTCCGCTATTATCAGGACTTTAGTTTCAAGGAAATAGCGGATATGACCGGCGTGAGCATCAACACAGCCCTTGGGCGGATGCGCTACGCCATTCTGAATATGCGCCGTATGGTGGACGAAAAACAACTTATTTTGACAGTCAATTAGAATGAAAAAAACACGAGTACGCTTCGCGCCAAGCCCCACAGGACCGCTCCACATTGGCGGTGTGCGGACGGCTTTGTATAACTATCTGTTCGCGAAAAAGCAGCAGGGCGACTTTATCCTGCGAATAGAAGACACTGATTCACAGCGATTTGTGCCCGGAGCGGAAGACTATATCATCGAGGCTTTCGCGTGGCTCGGGCTGAGTTTCGACGAGGGTCCGCACGTGGGCGGCAAGTATGCGCCCTATCGCCAGTCGGAGCGCAAAGCGATTTACAGGCAGTATGTTGAGCAACTGCTGAAAGCCGGCAAAGCCTACATCGCATTCGACACGCCGGCGCAGTTGGAAGCCAAGCGCGCGGAAGTCGCTAATTTTCAATACGATGCGTCCACCCGCGATGCGATGACCAACTCACTGACGCTCTCCGAAGCAGACGTGAAACAGCGCATCGCAAGCGGCGAGCAATACGTGGTGCGCATCAAAATAGAGCCTGACCACACCATCGTGGTCAATGATTTGATTCGCGGGCAGGTAACGGTCAATTCGTCTGTGCTGGACGATAAAGTGCTGTATAAATCGGCGGACGAGTTGCCGACATACCACCTCGCCAACATCGTGGACGACCATTTGATGGAAATCACGCACGTCATCCGCGGCGAAGAATGGCTGCCTTCCGCACCGCTGCACGTCACCCTCTACGACTATCTCGGCTGGACGGACACGATGCCGCAATTCGCTCATCTGCCGCTACTTCTGAAGCCCGAAGGCAACGGCAAACTCAGCAAGCGCGACGGCGACCGCCTGGGATTTCCCGTTTTCCCCTTGCAATGGACAGACCCCGCGACGGGCGAAATCTCGTCGGGCTATCGCGAAAAGGGCTACCTGCCCGAAGCGGTGGTAAATTTCCTCTCCCTTCTGGGCTGGAATCCGGGCAACGACCAAGAAATTCTGTCGCTACAAGACACCATCACCCTTTTTTCGCTCGAAAAATGCAGCAAAAGCGGTGCCAAATTCGACTACAAAAAGGGCGAGTGGTTTAACCACCAATACATCCAACAGTTGCCCAATGAAAAATTGGCGGAAATGTTTTTGCCGATTGTTGCGCAACACACAGGGGGGGCACCGTGCGCGTTGCCCCTGCAACAAATTGTTGCATTGGTGAAAGACCGCGTCACCTACGTCAAAGACCTGTGGGAGCAGGCATCATTCTTTTACATCGCCCCCACCGAATATGACGAAAAGACCGTTCAGAAACGCTGGAAGCCCGAATCGGCAGAGCAATTGACGGAACTGATTGGCGTGCTGGACGGCATAGACGATTTTTCGGCGCAAAACACGGAAACACTTGTGATGCAGTGGATTACAAACAAAGAATATCATTTGGGCAATATCATGAATGCCTTCCGGCTGGCATTGGTGGGCGAATCAAAAGGTCCGCACCTCTTCGACATCACGGAAATTATTGGGAAAACGGAAACGATTGCGCGCCTTGAGCGGGCGATTGCGAAATTGAAAATTACGAATTAAAAATTACGAATTACGAATTGATATGAATAATACAAATTCTTTACGCGACGCGAGAGGCGTGCGCTGGTTAGTTTTAGCTCTGGTTTCGCTGACTATGCTTTGCAGCTATTATCTCACGGATGCGATGGCTCCGTTGGAAACCCGTTTGGAAATCGCACGGGATTGGACTGCAATGGATTACGGATTTTTTAGCGGTGCCTACGGCTGGTTCAATGTTTTTTTGCTGATGCTCGTTTTCGGCGGTATGATTTTGGACAAAATGGGCGTGAAATTCACCGGCGTTTTGGCTATCATCATTATGCTGTGCGGCGCAGGCATCAAATATTGGGCGATTTCGGGGCACGTGGGCAACGAATTGACGAGCGTCAATCTGCTCTTCGGGCAATGGGACATCAAGCGGTCTTTCACCAATGCAACAATTTGTTGCAGGGGCAACGCGCACGGTGCCCCCCCTGTGTGTTGCGC
>BNTT01000209.1 GCA_025996815.1 Bacteroidia bacterium | reverse complement strand
GGTCATAAACAGTGGCGTGACAAGCATTGGAGATAGGGCTTTTTACCTTTGCAGCGGTCTTACCTCCGTGACCATTCCTGACGGTGTGACAAGCATTGGAGATGATGCTTTTTACCTTTGCAGCGGTCTTACCTCCGTGACCATTCCTGACGGTGTGACAAGCATTGGAGATGATGCTTTTCGCGCTTGCAGTGGTCTTACCTCCGTGACCATTCCTGACGGCGTGACAAGCATTGGGGCATCTGCTTTTCTGGAATGCAGCGGTCTTACCTCCGTCACCATTCCTGACGGCGTGACAAGCATTGGAAATTCTGCTTTTTACGGTTGCAGCGGTCTTACCTCCGTGACCATTCCTAACAGCGCAAGCATTGGAGATAAAGATTTTGAAAGTTGGGGCAGTCTTACCTCCCTGACCATTAGCGGTACGGGAGCGATGAAGAATTATACTTCTACTTTTACTTCTTCAACATCAGCACCCTGGTATCCTTCCCGTGCTTCTATCAAAACGTTGGTCATCAATGAGGGCGTGACAAGCATTGGAGATTATGCTTTTTCCGGATGCAGCGGTCTTACCTCCGTGACCATTGGTGACGGCGTGACAAGCATTGGAGATTATGCTTTTGGTTGGTGCAGTGGTCTTACCTCCGTGACCATTCCTGACGGCGTGACAAGCATTGGAAATTATGCTTTTTCCGGATGCCGCGGTCTTACCTCCGTGACCATTGGTGACGGCGTGACAAGCATTGGAAATTATGCTTTTTCCTATTGCAGCGGTCTTACCTCCGTGACCATTCCTGACGGCGTGACAAGCATTGGAAATTATGCTTTTCGGGATTGCAGCGGTCTTACCTCCGTGACCATTGGTGACGGCGTGACAAGCATTGGAGATAGGGCTTTTTCCGATTGCATCGGTCTTACCTCCGTGACCATTCCTGACGGCGTGACAAGCATTGGAAATGATGCTTTTTCCGAATGCAGCGGTCTTACCTCCGTGACCATTGGTGACGGCGTGACAAGCATTGGGGCATCTGCTTTTCTGGAATGCAGCGGTCTTACCTCCGTGACCATTCCTGACGGCGTGACAAGCATTGGAAATTCTGCTTTTCGGGATTGCCGCGGTCTTACCTCCGTGACCATTGGTGACGGCGTGACAAGCATTGGAAATTCTGCTTTTCTGGAATGCAGCGGTCTTACCTCCGTGACCATTCCTGACGGCGTGACAAGCATTGGAAATTCTGCTTTTCGGGATTGCCGCGGTCTTACCTCCGTGACCATTCCTGACGGCGTGACAAGCATTGGAGAGGCTGCTTTTTCCGGATGCAGCGGTCTTACCTCCGTGACCATTCCTGACGGCGTGACAAGCATTGGAGATGCTGCTTTTTCCGGATGCAGCGGTCTTACCTCCGTGACCATTCCTGACGGCGTGACAAGCATTGGAAATTATGCTTTTTCCGGTTGCCGCGGTCTTACCTCCGTGACCATTCCTGACGGCGTGACAAGCATTGGAGAGGCTGCTTTTTCCGGATGCAGCGGTCTTACCTCCGTGACCATTCCTGACGGTGTGACAAGCATTGGAGGGGCGGCTTTTTCCAGTTGCAGTGGTCTTACTGCTATCAATGTAGATGCTGCCAATACACAATATAGTTCGGTAGATGGTGTGCTTTACAACATAAATCAGGAAACGTTAGTGATGTATCCTGCGGGCAAGCCCGGTGCGTTTATTATTCCTAACGGCGTGACAAGCATTGGAGATTTTGCTTTTTACTATTGCCGCGGTCTTACCTCCGTGACCATTCCTGACGGCGTGACAAGCATTGGAGATAGGGCTTTTTGCCTTTGCAGCGGTCTTACCTCCGTGACCATTCCTTACGGCGTGACAAGCATTGGAGATGAGGCTTTTTACGGTTGCCGCGGTCTTACCTCCGTGACCATTCCTTACGGCGTGACAAGCATTGGAAATGCTGCTTTTTACGGTTGCAGCGGTCTTACCTCCGTATTTTGCCTTGCTACTAGACCACCATCATTAGGCAGTGATAATTTTTATGAGTATTATAATGCTCATGTCGATACGCTGTATGTGCCTGCAAGTGCATTGAATGCCTATAAAAACAATGGACATTGGA
This sequence comes from Bacteroidia bacterium, assembly GCA_025996815.1. Taxonomy (GTDB): domain Bacteria; phylum Bacteroidota; class Bacteroidia; order Bacteroidales; family Azobacteroidaceae; genus Azobacteroides. Next base: position 1,967 of record BNTT01000209.1, on the reverse strand, counting down.
ACAGTGCATTTGACATAATACTTGCCATCGTACCCGCTACGAGCGTTTCACTTGACAAAACCACTGCCGCGCTATCAGTGGGTGATACGGAGCAACTCACGGCAAGCGTTTTGCCCACCAATGATGCCACCAACAAAGCAGTAATATGGAGCAGCAGCAACACGGCAGTGGCAACAGTGAGCGCAAGCGGTGAGGTAAGAGCCGTATCGGCAGGCACCGCCACCATCACCGTTACCACCGTAGACGGAGGCTTCACTGCAGATTGTATTGTGACGGTAACAGCAAGCGGCACCGCCGTAAAAGCAGTTGAAGCCGCTAAACTGCATGTTTATCCCAATCCCACCACCGGTGTGGTGTATGTAGACAATGCCAACGGCGCAGAGATAAAAGTGTATAATCTAAGCGGCGCATTGCTGCACCGCACCCGCGAGAGCCGCGTGGATTTGTCGGGCGAGCCTGCGGGCATTTATCTGCTGCGCGTGGGGGGTGCGGCTTTGAAGGTGGTGAAGAAGTAGTCTGAACCACGATTTTAATAAGATTAAGAAGATTATCAAGATGCTTTACAGTCTTGGTAATCTTCTTAATCTTATTAAAATCAAGGTTCAGACTAATTTATTAAATATTTGTTACAATGAAAAAGTATAAAGATTTTTCCGAAAGCGAACCGAGCATTGTCAGTGATGTTGCTAATGTGGATGATGATATTCCTTTGGATGCAACCGGCAGACCTATGGGATATAGTTTGGCGGATTTTTCAGGAAAATTGTTAGATAAACTTTCCAAAGCATACGGTGTTGATTTCAAAAAATCATAATTTTTTTTTAATGATTATCGGAAATGACACCGAACTTGGCTGAAAGCCAAAATTTTCATAACCGCAGGTCGCTGACCTGCGGGAAAGGCAAGCCACAGAACTACTAACTACTGTCTGAAAGGCAGGACTGAATTAAAATTCCGCCTTTCAGGCGGTAGTGTGAGAGAATCTGTTTCGTCCGCAGGTCGATGACCTGCGGTTATGAAAATCCCGCCCATTCGGGCGGTAGGCAAAATATCAGATAATCATTTAAAATTATAAATTGAGCAACACTAACTTGATTTCCTCTATTTTCTTAAAATCAGTATCAAATGTAATCAATGGAATATCTAAATAAATTGCTGTTGCGGCAATAATGGCATCAGGTAATTTCATTCTGTGTTTTTGTTTCAGTTGTTTCACAATCTGTTTTACCGGCGAAAGCAAGTCAATTACAAAACAACTTTCCACCAGCATATCAATTATGGACACTTCCTTAGGGGTAATGTTTTGTTTTCCGTATAATTCCAATTCAGTGATGACCGAGATAGATACCTGCTTCCCAATTAGAAGGTCAACAACTTCCGAATTGTGTCCCAACAAATGAATCAGTGTGTTGGTATCACAAAGCACTCTCATTCCACTCATTGCGAATGCGTTTTTGATATTTCAATGGGTCTTCGCCCCATTCTATTGTGCCCGCAAATTTTTTTGCGTTGAAAGTCTTAACGGGCTTAAATTCGTCCATCAATTGGCTGATTTTCTTTTTGTTATACGTTTTTTCTATTACGACTACCATATTTACTGTTTTTATTCATTAATAAACTCTCGCAAAGGTAATACAAATTATTGAAAACACAAATTATTTTTCATAGTTCTCTCAATATTTGGATTTTTTTTACTACCTTTGCAAAAAAATAAACAATATGAAAAAACATTTTTCGCCCTTCGTGCCAATAGCCGGTCTTTGCTTGCTTGTGCTTCATGCGTGTAGCAGCTCCGGTGCGGATTTTTATTCTTATAATCAGTCGTCGATTTATTCCGAAAGCGACAAGGTTTTGTTTTCGGAAGTCATCTTTTTTGTGAAGCCTTACGTGGTGGATGCCGGACAGCGGAAATATGTTGTTACGGATACGTTGAAGAATGTGTCTTTGAAAATTAACAACAAAATTGA
>BNTT01000208.1 GCA_025996815.1 Bacteroidia bacterium | reverse complement strand
CCACTTGTTTGGCGTGTGCAATCGCCAGACCCGCAACATATTTCCCGGACTGAAAACCATTAGCCGCCGCGTTGAACAACCATTGTGCGGCAGCCGCCGCTTTTTGTGCAATGGAAAGTGCCACTTGCTTGGCGTGTGCAATCACCAGACCTGCAACATATTTTCCGGACTGAAAACCATTAGCCGCCACATTGAATAGCCATTGTGCGGCGGCGGCTATTTTTTGTGCGGCAGCTAAGGCATAGTACTGTATTTTGAATAGCACCATACTATTTTTGGCAGCGAGAAATGCGGTTTTGACGGTGGTGCAAATACCGGACATTACACGAAGCGCGCGACCGCATTGCAACACAATATACGCCAACCCACCAATGCCAACAGATACAAGTCCTGCCACAAAAAGCAAGCTACCTAACCCCGCAACACCAATGGCTATGATTTTGGTTAGCCCTTCATGTTCTTTTGTCCATGATGTGACTGATTGAATGGTTTTATTTATCACTGCCGTCACTTGTTCGACAGCCGGCATAAGGGCATTGCCTATCTGCATTTTTGCACCCAAAATGGATTTTCCAACACGCTCCATCGAATCGTTGAAGTTTTCAAATTTGGTGCCATCAAACACCAATCCCATCCGTTCGGCTTCGGCTTCCAGCTCTTCAATACCGACTTTCCCACTATTTAGCATTGATGCTAACTTCGTGCCGGATTTTCCGAAAATTTCCATTTCCACCGCACTCTTTACCGCACCATCTTCAACTTTTGAAAAAACCTCTGCAAAATCTTTGAAAATATCTTCAGACTTGCGTATGTTCCCCGATGAATCTTTGATTGAAACACCTAAACTTTTGAATATGCCCGCTTGCGCTTTGGAACCGGAAGCAGCTTCCGTAATGAATTTGTTGAGTTTGTTGAAACTGCCTGCCAATTCGTCGGCACTCACACCGGAATATCCGGCAGCATAAGACAACTTTTGCCATGCTTCGGTTTGCATACCAACAGAACGGGCTGTTTTTGTGGTGGTGTCGCCGTAGTTGGCAGTCTCTTTCACAATATTCAGCATGGCACCGCCGATTTGTTCTCCCAAAATTTTCATGTGCATGCCTTGCTTCATAGCAACTTGACCAACTTTGCCTGCAGCTATTTCAATCTTTGAAAAAGATTGATTTGCATTTTTTGCAGCAGCTTCCAGCACGTCACTCATAGAGTCAGATGCCATTAAGACAAAGGCTAATTTTGCATATTTATCTGAATTTGATGCCATTTTTCTTGTTTTTTTAATTTATTATTCTTATCTTTGCAACGTGTTATCACATTAGCACACTACGATTATGGCATTTGTAGGTAGCTTATCAAAAACAAACGCAGAGATTGAGGCTGAAATCAGAGCCAGCAAAGATGCTTTTCTTAGGGAGTGGGTAATGAAAACTCCCGAAGAAAAAGCCGCATGGATAAAAAAACGTGATGAAACCAACCGGTTTGTTGATGCCGGTTTGCGTATCATTATTGGTGTGTTTGGCACCGCTTTTGTCCTTTTCATCATTTACTTCTTATTAACTATCTGATTTTTATCTTTTCTCTATTCCTGCCAACACTACCCTTTGGGGTGCTTTTGCTTCCAATTCATACAATTTCAATGCTTCATCTAAATAGTTGAAAGCATCATCCATTTGCATATCAAGGATGGAATCTATCCCGCTTCCGGTAAAGTGTGCTAAGAACACCGTTTCGGAAGGGGACATTATTCGTTTGGGTGCGCCTCCTCCTCAATGTTGTTGGCAAACTTCATGATGGTTGTCAAATCATCGTCCGTGAAACAATCCAACAAATCATCTGCAACAACAGGCTGGTCATTCACGCGGATTTTTGCAGCCGTGTAGTGTACACCTCTGTCAAAGTCAGACAATCGCTTGTTGTTGGCAATCACGGAGGCTTGGCGACCGGTCATTCCAACAACATCAATTTTCACACCACTTGCCAAGGTCATCGACCTTTTCACATCCAAATTCACTTTTAATTTTAATGTTTCCATTTCTATAAATGTTTAATAATTAGACAATTAAATTCCTAAATTTTGGCGAAATTCGGCAAGAAAGTCCTCACCTTCCACCTTGTAGATGTTGTTGAGCACATCCACTTCGATGATGGCTTCGCCGTCCAACTCTTCCTTGTAGTAAAACAGGGAAAAAGTTGTTTCAAACTCCGTGTCCTCTTGCGGCTTATAGTTGCCGCCTTGGTGCTTGGTGGAGGTGCCTTTCATGTAAATGGCAACCGGTAGTTCTTCCACCACGCCATCACCGTCGAAGCGCACTTTGTTGGAGCGCACCATGAGGTCGACCGGTTTGCGGAAATTGGCACAGCACCGGCGAATGTCTTCATCGGCGGCTTTCCACTTGATGGTGGCTTCCATTTTTTCGATACCTCTGAACGTTTCGACCGTTCCAATCATGCCGAGGTTTTTGTGTTCGCTCATTACCGGAGTAATATCCGGGCAACTTACTTCGGACGCGGTGCCGTGAGTGCTCACATTGTTGACGTAAATATTTGCGTCATAGACTGCTTGTATTTTCATAATTTATTGAATGTTTGAGAGTTGTGACAAATCGATTTTGTAAGTAAACGTCAGGCGTTGCATCGGCAACGCGGGCGTGAAGTCAATGTCAAAGGTCAAGTGACCTAATGCCAATTCGTTGAGAGGATTACTTTCGGGGCGGTAAAAACATTGTCCGTAAACAATTTTGCCCTGCGATACCAAGCCGTTCAAATACTGGTTCACCGTGTTGCGGATAGCATCCACGTTGGCTTTGATGAACGGTTTGTCGATGAACGGGATGCAAGCCTGCTGGATGGCGCGCTTCATGATGGCGCGGGTTCGGCGGACGCACTCGAATGCTTCCGTGTTGGTGTTCCCCGGAAAGCCTGCCGAATAGTTTCCCCACTCCACGATGCCGAGACCGTAGAGGTTTACCGCTGTGGTGATGCCTGCGGCATTCAGCATATTGGCTTCGCAAGTGGTGTCGCCCAACGAAAAAGTCAAATTCACATCCATGCCTTCCACACCGGTGAAGGCGTGATTAGATGACGAAGCGTGCCAGCCCTCTTCCAAGTCGATTTTTGCCCGAAGTCCCGCCGCAAAAGCCGACATCGGCACTGTCAAATACTTGGGCTGATAATCGGGATTGGGGATTTCCTGCGACACGGTGTTGTTGTTTTCCGCATCGTATTCGGGGTTGGGAATTGTCGGCGGCAGCTCTTCCACAAATTCCGGATTGGGAATCAGGAAGTGCGGGAAGAGCAATTTTTGCCCATCGTTCAATGTTGCAAAATCGCCGCCGTTACCACGCGAGGCAATCATTTCGTCAAACGTGTCGCCGTCCGGTGCATCAATGTAAGCCATTGACTCGTTTTGGTTGGTGATGGCAACCAAAGCCTGTTTGACGGCACCAATAGCCGAGTAGCGCGGCACAATGTAAATCATCGGTTCAAAGCCGAATTGCGACAATGCCGTTGCAAAAAGTTGCAAGCCCGTGCGCGTGCCGGTCGCATCCACCGCACCAACGATTTCGGCGGGCGTGAGCGAAGCGTCGTGCTGTGCCACTTTCACTACAAATACCAACGCGCTGCCGCGTGTGCCATCCTGTGCGCGAATGGCTTTCAGGGATTCGGGGATAGTTCCCAGTGTCCCAAATTTCGCATCATCCTTTGCGTTTTTGCAAAGTGTGAGCGTGTTCGTTTCGCCCAAGTCGGCAGTGCCAACCAGTCCGATAACGGCGGTCACCACATCGTTGAAAGCGACAATGTGAATAACGCGCCGACCCCGCCACTAATTAAGCAAATCACAAACAATCTAACAACAACAGAATAATGAAAAAGTATCAAGTATTAGCACCGATTTTGGTTTTCAGTGTGAAAACCGGCGGCATCAAAAAAGAGTACAACCTGATTCATGGTAATACGGTGGATTTGCCGGAAACGGACATCGCCGTGCGCGCATTGCTCGCCCGCAACCAAATCAAAGAGTTTGAAAACAAAGTAAAAACAATTAAAAAATAACTTATATGGCATTCTTACACGGAATCGAACACTTGAATTTGCCTGCCGATTTTGCACCGGTCAACGATGTGGTGACCGCCGTTATCGGACTGGTTGGCACTGCCGACTTGGG
>BNTT01000207.1 GCA_025996815.1 Bacteroidia bacterium | reverse complement strand
GGCTAAAATCGCCGTAACCGGCGTTGTTAGTGATGCCGATGGTCCCGTCATCGGCGCGAGTGTTATCGAAAAGGGCAATCCTGCTAATGGGGTTGCTACCGATGTGGATGGACGATACACCTTGTCGGTGTCATCCAACGCCACATTGGAAGTGTCTTATCTTGGTTATGCCACTCAGGAATTACCTGTGGGAGGCAGAACAACCATTGATGTTTCCTTAACGGAAAGTTCCGGCTATTTGGATGAGGTGGTGGTCGTGGGTTATGGTACTCTCGACCGCAAATTAGTCACGGGTAGCATCAAGTCAATCAAAGCCGAAGACCTTGCCATCGGCGTGGGCGGCTCCACGATTGCCAATTCGCTGGTGGGTAAGGTGAGCGGCTTGGTAATGGAACAGTCGCAAAGTCCCAACTCCGACCTCACGCTGCAATTGCGCGGGATGGCTTCTATTAACACCTCACGCGCACCGTTGGTGGTTATCGACGGTATGCCGGGTGGCGATATTCGCTCGGTGGTGCAGGAGGATATTAAGTCCATCGACATCCTCAAGGACGCTTCAGCGGGGGCTATTTACGGTACACGGGCTACCGGTGGCGTGATTCTTATCACCACTAAAAAGGCAGCCGTCGGCAAATTGAAAGCCTCCTACACCGGTGAAGTCGTTTTCAAGAGTGCCTTTGGGCGTCCCGATGTGATGACTGCCGACGAGTTCAGAAAATACCGCGTGTCGCAAAATCCGGAAATGGAATACGGCGACGATGTGGATTGGTGGAGCGAAGGGATGACCGATGACCCAACCTCGCAACGTCACGTACTGACTTTGCAGGGCGGCAGCGAAACCGCACAAATCTATGCCAGCCTGATGTACAAACACGATTTTGGGGTGCTGATGAACGATTCGCGCAAGGACTATTCAGGGCGTATCAACGGCAACTTCAAACTCTTCGACGACTGGCTCGAAATAGGGACTCACCTCGACTATATGCAAGCCGACCGCACTCAGGCAAAGCCTGATGTGCGCCAGCTCATACAGCAAAACCCTACACGCCCCATTTACGACCCCGCTTCACCCACGGGTTACAACACTTGGAACCGCTCAAGCGACGATGACTATAACAGCATCGCCGATGCTGCTATGACCAGCGACAACGGTTTGGACAAATGGTTTCGCCCCGACGTGTCGCTCAAACTGAATATACTGCCCGTAACGGGATTGTCGTATAACCAAACAGTGGGCTACGAAAATCGCCAATGGGAACACTATTATTATCTGCCCTCGGCGGCATCCGATATGAATAAAGACGGCGTAAAGGGCAAGGCTGAACTTGAATTTAGCAAAACAGACCTGCTAAACAGCGACGGCTATTTCAGTTACGACAACAAGTTTGGCGACCACTCCATAAATGCCGTTGCCGGTTACAGTTATTTTGAAAAAAATGGCAATAAATTCAAAATGATTAACAAGAACTTTGCTGTTGACGGCATAAAAATGTGGGATATTGGCAAAGGCAGTTTTCTTTCTGAAGGCAAGGCGGAAATGAGTAGCAGTAAGGAAATCACACAACGTTTGTTGGCATATTTTGCGCGTGCCACCTATTCCTACCAATACAAATACACCGCGACGGCTTCGATACGAAAAGAAGGCTCATCAAAATTTGCGGAGGACAACCGTTGGGGCACCTTTTGGTCGTTAAGCGGCAGTTGGCGTCTTTCTAACGAGGACTTTATGAAATCAATCAGTTGGATTAACGACCTCAACATTCGCGTGGGCTATGGCGTGACGGGAAACGAGGGCTTTGATGCCGACTATGCCTCCCGTATGTACGGTTCAGATGCCTGGTACACACTCCCCTCCGGCGAATGGGCGTATAGTTACGGCGTTACCAAAAACATCAACCCCCTACTCGGCTGGGAGGAAAAGCACGAGTGGAACATTGGTGCCGATTACAGTTTCTTCGACAACCGCCTGTATGGTAAGTTCGACCTCTATTCCCGCAATGTTGAGGGCTTGATATACAATGTTGGAGTGCCGCAGCCACCATACACCGAGTCGGAAATGTACAAAAACATTGGTACGCTAAAAAGCACCGGCTGGGAGTTTGAAATCGGCGGCGATGTGGTGCGTAGCGGCGATTGGAAATACTCCACCTCGCTCAATCTGAGCCATAATGAAGTGACCATCGGCAAAATGTTTGGCGAAAACAAATATTTTAATGGCGGAGGTACTGGCTGGGGTGGCGACACGCATCGCATCGAAGAAGGCACCACCGTGGGCAGTTTCTTTTTGTGGCGTTTTGCAGGTTTCGACAACGGCAAGTTTATGGTGTACGACAAAGACGGCAATGTGGTTGAAAGCACACAAAAAACCGAAGACAAGGTCTATACCGGCAACTCGATGCCCCTGCTGATTGCAGGTTGGACACACAACGTGAAGTGGAAAAATATAGACTTTGCAGTAACCCTCACAAGCCGCATAAAGGCAGACGTGTATAACCACATGCGGCACAAAATCGGTTTTGTGGGTGGCGGCAACGACCTCAACAAACTTCCGGAGGCTTATGCCGACCACGCGAATATTACCGGAACAGTGCCCGCATCCGACTATTTCCTGGAAGATGGAACGTTCGTCAAAATCCAAAACGTGAATCTCAGCTACACGCTGCCTCTCAGGAATAAGTTGAAGTATATGGACAGTGCCCGCATCTACCTTGCCGGCAACAATCTATATACTTTCACAGGATATAAAGGCTTAAATCCCGAAGTGGATATTACCGGATGGGATAAGTGTGGCGTAGAATGGTTCGACCCATACCCACAGACCCGTACTTTCACATTGGGGCTGCAACTGAATTTCTAACAATTTAAATTAAAAACATTATGAAACACATAAAATTATTTCTATCGCTGCCTGTTTTAATGGCAGGAATAGCAGGGTGTAGTGTGGAGCCTGAATATTACTCGCAGGTTAGTCCTTCCACTTTTTTCGATACGCAAGACAAGGTGTATCAGCGAATGGACCGCCCTTTTACGCATTGGGCATGGGCTGTGGGCGAAGGACCGCGTTTTAACCTGAATTTTCTTCAGGAATGTTCGACCGATGAAATGCTCGTTCCCAACCGCAATGGCGATTGGTGGGACGATGGACTGTATCTCAATCCATATTGGCATAATTTTAACCCCAGCATGGGATTTCTCAACGATGCTTGGCGGGCGTTTTCGATGGGCGTTGCGCAAACGTGGAGTGCCAAAGACGACCTTGCAGAGGTGGACTACGCGGCTCTAAAATTCGACGACCCGCAAAAGACCCATACCGAAGTCGGTATGCAACTTCAAACCCTTGCCGCATTTTTTTACTTGCAGGGGCTTGATATGTTCGGCGGTGTCCCTCTGTATCAGAGTACCAATGAAGATGTGAAAGCACGGGCTACGGCACAGGAAACCTTTGATTTCATCGAATACCTGCTCAAAGAGGCTCTGGGATTGCAGGCAAACGCATTGGATATTCCCAAGCAAGGCATCAGCCGACCCGCATTGGCAGCAGCAAGCGAGCCGCGATTGCCGGAAAGGATTGGCACGGGCTACGTCAATCAGGCAACGGCAGCGATGTTGCTGGCAAGGCTGTATTTCAATGCAAAGGCTTACATCGGGACTGAAATGTACACGCAGTGTATCGCTATTTGTCAGGACATTAAAGACAATAAATATGGCACTTACGAACTTGCGCCGAATTTTCAGGACATCTTTGGCTTCAGCAACGAAAATTGCAAGGAAATCATTTGGGCTGTGCCCAACCAGAATGCCAAACGGACGATGGGTGGCAGCAATTATGCCTATTCGCTGCACTACAACACCAAGGTGTATCTCGATTTCCCCGAACGCTCGGCTTACAATGGATTTTGCATCACGCCGTCGTTGGATATGAACGGAAAAAGTTATAAATTGGGCGATGCCGATGCCAGCCCCAATGCCTCCAAACTTGGCAGCCCATTTGCAAAATACGAGGCAAGCGATTTGCGCAAGAAACTCTATCTTTACAAGGGCAACGAGCAGTATGAAGGTATGTTCATTCACGGCAAATTGGAAAATCCCATAACGGGCGCAGTCGCTTATTATGACGGAGGCAAGGAATATTCGGGCACCGACCCGCTGGTTATTGTTGACCAGATTGCCCAACTTTGTCCGACCAAAGAGTATCCTAACGGAC
>BNTT01000206.1 GCA_025996815.1 Bacteroidia bacterium | reverse complement strand
ATCTTCAACAGAAGTTACCGTGTAACCGGTGATTGTCCTGCCTGTGCCGGCGGTGGCGGCGGTGAACGTTACCGTTGCCTCTCCATTGCCTGCTGCGGCTACAACATTAGTCGGTGCCACCGGTGGTATCGGTGGTACCGGTACTGTTATCGAATCAGATACTGGTCCCTCAACACCATAACCTCTAAGAGGGTTGCTTGCTTTTACAAAAACCTTATAATACTTTCCACTGACTGCCGGTACTGTGACAGGGGCAGAGGAAGAGGCGGGCATTCTTGTGTACGTCGAAGTGCCACCTCCGGTGCCTATTTCCACTACGCGCAGTGTGTACTCGTTGACGGCTTGACCGCTGTCGACTACAACCGGCGTTATCGTCAGCCCTGTGGTGCTCGTCGCAGCAATCCCAACGCTAAGTACCTTCGGTGTTCCGGTTCGCAATATATTGAACGGGAACTCTGCACTGCCGACGGTATCCGCCGTAGTCATTGATACCTTCAGTTTGTAGCTGCCTTCATCGCTCGGCGGGGTAGTAGAAAGACCATAAGTAGTCGGCGCAACACCTTCATACTGACGCAGTGTATCTGCGGCGGTAATATTAACAGGAGTCACACCATCTACGGCTTTTACTATCCTGAAAGAAGTAAAGTCAACAGCAGAGTAAGTTGTGATACCGTTAGTTCCGGTTTCGTGTGCATCCGGCGTTAGCGTTCCTGAAATGGATACAGGGATTCTCGTGCCCTGTATGTCGTAAGACACTATTGTCGAATCGAGATGCTCGTAGAGAGAACCGGTTTTCCCTGCAACTTTCACTTTATAACCAGTTGTTGTAGTTGTGAAATCAGTAGAACTAGTAGCACCAGGAGCACTCTGGTAATCCACGGTATAATCCGTGCCAAGTACTAGCGTGCGACCGGCACCATTTTTGACAATGGGCACCGGCTTTACATCGCTACCGGTAGGAGGATAATCATCCCCGTCCGTGATGTTGGCTATTACGAGCGTATCAACATAGATTGGATTACCGTTTGGAAGAGTGAACATCTGCGATGGCTCACTCCATCCAACAGCATTTTTTGCTTGCAGCTTGAATTTATATTCCTTACCATGAGTCAAGTTCGGCACGTCGAGTGTCATCTTCCCGTAGTAGTCCAAGGTGCCGGGACTACCGCTCGGGTATTGGACGGCGAGGAAAGTAGCAGGAGAGATTAGAGTAGTGTCCGGTGTTGTGCTGCCATCAGCAAAAGGCAGTACCCTCCAATTTGTGACACCACCGGAATTGTTTGCCGCCGGTGCGTAAAAATATAACCGCACCGCACCTTTGCCATTGCCATTAGAGGGTATCGTAGAGAGGATACAGACTGAGTCCGGATTTGCTATTGGGTCTCCGGCTCTCTGCATCCTGTCGCCCGGTGCGTCAGGAGTGAAAGAATAGGCGGCGGTCTGAATTAAGACATCGTATAATTGCCCTTTTGTCTTGGCATTCTGCACTGCGGAATTAGGCAATAACTTGAGGTCGAGTCCGTAACCAACAGCACCATTACCACCTATAGGAGGAGTGCTACCAGGCCATGGTTCCGGAGAAGTAAGACCAAATTTACCGTTAAGCTCAAGAATAACCGGGTCACCGGCTGCCCCATGTATGTCTCCGAGAATATTGAGATTAGCAACATTACCGATAGCCGGGGTTTTGATGGAAGCTTTCAGTGTCTTCCCCGGTGCTTCAATTTTAGCTGCCCAATCGACGGTTGAAAGTCTTTCAAATTCTATTTCAATATTGCCTTGTAAATAGGTAGTTGCGCTTACGTCGGTTGAGTCCTTAATGCGAATTTTCTTACCGATGGGTACCACCAACTTACCGGCAGCACGAGTGGTAAGATAGACCGTATCTTCAACAGCAATGTTACTTGTACTAAGATAGCTGTTGATGGCGGCTACGCTGGTGTTATCCCAACCGAGCAACCTCACCGGTCCGAATGGGGTAGTAGCCGCCGTGTAGTAAGGCTTACTCTTAGCCTGAGTATAGTTGTTCTCAGCTTCTACCACAAACTTGTACTCTGTACCATTATCCAAGTTTGGTACAGCGATGGTGACGTTACCATCCCATGTTGAACCATTGCCGACGGTGACGGGGATATGAGTGCCGGCGGCACTGGCGACATCTTGAGAGGCGAGCCTTAAGTCAATTGTATGTATCTTCGCAGTTTGCGCAACACCACCAACATACGGAGTCACTATGAGATTCCTGATAGTATCCAACCTGGCGTTTGGCATTTTAAACGTTAGATGTGCCAATCCGCTGCCCGCAGCTTTAGCGAAAGGACGAGTATTAGCCGGCCAAGGAACATTAGTATGCCCTCCCCCAACTTGTGTACTGGTAGCGAGGTCATCAAAACCCGGCACGTCCGGTCGAATACTCAAAGCCTTATGACTCCCATTACGGAAGAAGTCTGTTCCCCATGGATCACAAATACCATCACAGCGCCCAACGAATATACCCACATTAGGAGTAATAGTGTCTGTATTGATAATATGAACACCACCCATAAAAGCTATGCTCGAAGCATAAGCATCTAACTTCCCGGAGGTAAGTGTAAACTTGCCGGGACCTGTAATCCTCACGTTGTTATTTGCACCAAGAGTAAGATTAGCCTGCCAGCTGACTGAATCACCGGTCGCGATGTTTAAGATGAGGCTGTCGGTTGTTGCCAAGGTAGCGGTACCGGTAATGACAACAGTCCCCCCTGAAACATTTAACTGAATCTTGCCGGACCCGGGAACTACGGTAGCGGTAACGGTAGTCGCAGTACCAGTACCAATAGTATCCACACTAAGACCCGTCACCCAATTTGTGATTGGGAAAGGCTGTGCCGTCGCGGGCAAAGCCACCATCGCCAGCACTGTTGCAAAGGTGAAACGCGCGAAGCGTTTCGCATGTGTGAGTATCCCGAGGGATACTCCCTTTTGTAATTTCGTTTTCATCATTTTTTTTATTTTTTTTTAATAAAAATATACGGTCGCTTAAATCTATCAAAAATACCCCTGTGGGAAATGGTGTGTGGGTACGTTATTGAAAAAAATGTGCTTTTTTTTCAACAAAATGGGTGAAAAATTTTTTTGTTTCAAAAAAAGTATATACCTTTGCAGCCGTAATAGGATATGAATGTGCTGTTGTAGGGCACTTCATAAATGCGAAATATGCCGTTGTAGGGCACTTCGCCGCGATATATATTAAAGGAGAATGCCGAAAATCCTGTAAAGAGTAAGCGACCGTATATTTTTATTATTACTCCCCAAAAATATTATATTGGTGAACAGACTATTGCTTATTTGATAAAAAAGACTTACCTTTGTCGTCTCTAAAAAATAAACAATATGGATTTCAGCAGAAAATTGCCGATTGGCATTCAGGATTTTGAGAGCTTGCGTCAGGACGGTTTCTTATATGTAGACAAGACCGCCTATCTTTATCGCATTGTCAACGAGGGACGTCCCTACTTTTTGGGACGCCCGCGCCGGTTTGGGAAAAGCCTTTTTCTCTCCACCCTGAAAGCCTATTTTCAGGGCAAAAAGGAACTTTTTGAGGGGCTTGCCATTGCCGATTTGGAGAAAGACTGGGTGGAATATCCGGTGTTTCATCTGGATTTAAATCTTGGGAGCTATGACTCTTTTGCAGACCTCGAGTCAGCACTTGACGCAAACTTGCGCAAATTGGAAGCTTTGTGGGGAGAAGACAAAGCAGATAAAACTTTTTCAACGCGCTTGTTTGGTTTGATGAGCCGTGCTTATGAAAAAACAAAAAAGCGGGTGGTGGTGCTTATTGATGAATACGACAAGCCGCTCACCGCCACCTTAGACAATCCCGAACTGCACGAAAAAATCAGAGATACATTGGGTGGTTTCTACGGCATTCTCAAAACCGCCGACCCCTATTTGCGGTTTCTGATGCTCACCGGAATCACCAAATTTTCCAAAGTAAGCATTTTCAGTCAATTGAATCAGTTGCAGGACATTAGCATGGATGAAAAATACGCCGGTGTATGTGGCATTTCAGAAACAGAATTGCTTGCTAATTTTGAGCCGGAAATACGAACATTAGCCGAAAAACAAAAAATGGGCTACGAAGAAACGCTTGCAGAACTCAAAAAACTTTACGATGGCTATCATTTTTGCGAAAACACGGAAGGTGTGTACAATCCGTTCAGTTTGTTGAATGCTTTTGCAAAAAATGCCTTGCG
>BNTT01000205.1 GCA_025996815.1 Bacteroidia bacterium | reverse complement strand
CTCTTGTCAACAGCAAGGAGTTTTATAAAAAAGATTATATTCGTCCTGCAAAACAAGTGGCAGCTTAAAAAAAGTTAAATTAATGAATTTTTTTATGATTTTATTTGGAAGTTAACATAGAATTCGGGACTATGAGGTTGGTTCTCATTCCCGTACCTTAAGCTAAAGCATACGGTTAATAAAGTGCTGTCCCGCGCGGAACACGGAGCGAAAGTCGAGTGGTATGATTGCGGATAATCATATTATTTTTTGAAAAAATTGCAAAAACGTTTGCAGATACAAAAAAGATGTCGTACCTTTGCAGAAAAATTAGAGAAAAAGGGTTGCTGGCTATGCTATTTTTGCAAAATATATGAATAAACCTCTCATTTTAATTACTAACGACGACGGAGTGGCGGCGCAGGGCATCAACGCACTGGTTGACGGCGTGCGTGCGCTGGGCGACATCGTGGTGGTGGCTCCCTCCGGACCGCGTTCGGGGATGTCGAGTGCCATCACGTCGGAAGAGCCGTTGCGCGCAAACTGCCTCAAAAAAGAGGACGGGCTAACGGTGTATAGTTGCTCAGGCACGCCTGTCGATTGCGTGAAGCTGGCTATCAACGAACTGTTGGGGCGCAAACCCGATTTGCTGCTTTCGGGCATCAACCACGGCAGCAATGCCGCCATCTGCGTGGTGTATTCGGGCACGATTGGTGCCACGCTGGAGGGCTGCATCTGGGGCGTGCCCTCTGTCGGCATCTCGCTGACCGACCACGCACTGACCTCCGATTTCAGCGAAGCCGTCAAATATGCCAAAACAGTGGCAGAAAAAATCCTGCAAACGGGACTGCCCCACGGCACCTGCCTCAACCTCAACGTGCCTAACATCTACCCCGTCAAAGGGTTACAGGTGTGCACGCAAACCAAAGGCTATTGGAACAAGGAGTTTGAAGTCGCCAAAGACCAATATGGGCGCACAATCTATTGGATGGGCGGCTACTTCGTTAATGAAGAGCCAAACAACCCCCAAAGCGACGAATACGCCCTCGCCCAAGGCTACGCCGCCCTCGTTCCAATCCAAATAGATATGACTTCCTACGGGTTTTTAGACGAACTGGGCAAGATAATGCAACAATAAATTCATCCACGGTTAAGGCTATGAACAACAAACAGGAAGCGGCATTAGTGCTTCATTCGGGCGGTCAGGACTCCACCACCTGCCTGTTTTGGGCGTTGCGGCACTTCAAGGAGGTGCGCACGCTCTGCATCACGTATGGTCAGCGGCACGCTTTGGAGGTGGAGGTGGCGCAGAAAATAGCGACGGTAGCCGGAGTGCCCTTTCAGGTGCTTGACGCGATGCTGATTAGCAAGCTGGCAGACAATTCGCTCACCAATGCCACCCTCGCGATGGACGAGGAGAAGCCCGCCGATTCGTATCCCAACACCTTTGTGCCCGGACGCAAC
Source organism: Bacteroidia bacterium (assembly GCA_025996815.1). Lineage (GTDB taxonomy): Bacteria > Bacteroidota > Bacteroidia > Bacteroidales > Azobacteroidaceae > Azobacteroides. The sequence goes on along the minus strand of BNTT01000205.1, from coordinate 2,793 downwards.
CTGCTTTTTTTGACCTTCGCCGCCGTCATAGCCCGCTCGCACGGCATACGCAACATCGTTACAGGCGTTTCCCAAGCCGATTACAGTGGCTACCCCGACTGCCGCGACACCTTTATCCGCTCCGCCAACACCACCCTAAACCTCGCAATGGACGAACAATTCATCATCCACACCCCCCTCATGTGGCTCACCAAAGCCGAAACATGGGCATTGGCAAACGAACTGGACGTGCTGGACATCATAAAAAACAACACCCTCACCTGCTACAACGGCATCATCGCCACCGGCTGCGGACACTGCCCCGCCTGCAAACTCCGCCAAGCAGGGTTGGAAGAATATGAACGCGCGGGGCTATGAAGTGGCGGTGCGCACTTGCTATTACAATACCACCCATATCAAACCTATTCCCAAACTGATATTAAACATATTTTTCCTGTAATCAATCAGTTCTGTGGTGGTTTCTTTGGTAACCAAATTTGTGAATCTTTTTTCAAATGCAAAATCCGATCTGTAATAGGATGCCAATACGTCCATATTGAGGTAAATCTTTTTTGTCAATTTGTAGCCAAAAGATACCGAAGGGGCAACGGTAAAATTATATTGAGTAAGCTCGTCGGAGTTTTCAAGAAGTTCCCCCGGCGAATAGTATAATTCATATTCATTGTGGCTGTTTTTTTCTTTTAAATCGGCACTTCCCCAATATCGGAAAAAAGGACTCATCCCTATTGAAAATTTAGGATACACATAAAACTTCTCGGATTCTACGCGATAAATCAATCCGGCAAAAACGCGGTAATTATTTGTGTAAGAACTACCTTGATAGTGGTTATAAGTAGCGGAAGAAGGAAAAGAAGGCTTAACATAATGTTTATCACCATATTCGGACAGAAGGGCTGACTCAAATTTTTCACTTCTTCTCTTTGTATCCTCAGACATCTCCATAAACTGAACATTAAAATCATATCCCCAATGTTTCCCGGGGAAACAGGAGAATGACAGTATTTGCCAATAGCGCGTGGTTTTATCGTCAAACTCAAGTAAATAATCCGCAGTATTATTTTGAAAAAGTTTTGTCATTGGCATATTATATCCAACCATCGGTCTTATTTGTATAAGAGATTTATATGCCGCTGTTTCCTGTCCGCATAACTTTGAGGCGGAAATTATTAGAATTAACAGTGTAACAAATTGTTTCTTCATCATATCAATTCTATTTCAGTGGTTTCCTGTTCCAAAATTCTTCCATCGGACAATGCAATCTGTACCTTAAATTTATGCTTTTCGCGTGTGCCCTGTGGGGCTTTCATTAAAAGAAAATCAAGTTGAATGGTATAATCAACAGGCATATAATCATATTCTAAATTTAGATATCTCTCATAGTCATCAATGCTTGAGAAAGAATGCGCAACTTTAAAATACTCGGAAATATCCGAATTTTTACTTTTCCCTTCATCAAAGTCATTCAATGTAAACACCTTGATGGATGTTACGCTATCTCTGGGAGAGAAAATTTCCTCCGGACATTCAAAACAAATGTCTGCGTATGCGGGCGATATGAAGCCCAAACCGGTCGAACTGACGCTCTTCTTAGGGGCGGTTTTTTCGACTTGCAAAAACACACGAATACCATAAACATTTTTATTGATTTGTTCCAAATCGGATACAACCGCACTTTCGCCACCATTATCCAAGTTTTTCAAAGAAAATGACTTGTACAAATAATTCAAATGAGCAATTTTTACATCACCGCAACCACAACAAGAGTAAAGCACATCCACTAATGGCAGCACTAAAAGAATAAAAACCAATACTTTTATTTTTTTTGACATATCACAAAATTTCTTGCAAAGTTACATTTTTTTTCACAACTTCAGCGCACCATCGTTGAGTGCAGGTTCGGTGAAGGAAAGTTTAATCGGGATTGGATGTTTCGCTGCGCTCGACATGACGGGCAGAACGGGATAGCCGCCGCCGACAGTCGGGCGAAAATTTGAAAATAATTGCCAAAAACGTTTGCCAATTCAAAAATTTGCATTACCTTTGCAGTGTGAAACAATTTAAAACAAACAAAAATATGGAAACGACAGTAAAAAAACGTACAGAAAAAGTGTCTGCTATAGATGCAGCGATTAACAAGTTGATAAAGGAGGGAAAGCCATTATCGGCAAGGGTCAAGTATTGGCAAACCGTGAATCCTGATGATTGGAAAATAGTTGACATGAGGGCTGTATTGCGATGAGATACTATATAGATACCAATGTTTTGATATTTTATCTATCAAGAACTAAAGATGACCTGAGTTCAAAAGTAGTCGATATTTTATCCGATTATGCCAATACGATTTATGTTAGTTCAGTGGCTGTTCAAGAGTTACTGTTATTGTATAGGATAGAGAAAATAAAACATCTCCGTTTCAAATCGGAAGCAGACATGTTATCTGAAATTAAAAACTCGAATATTGAAATGGTTTTTTTCAATGAATACCACTTTGCCAAGTATGCCAAATTAGAAATTGTGGCAGGTCACAAAGACATGAACGACCACGCCATCATCGCGCAAGCCATGTCCGACAAAATCGCGCTGATTTCGTCCGACAAAGAATTTTCAAATTATACGGCGCAAGGTTTGAATTTTGTTTTCAACAAAAGATAGGTGGTAAGGGTAAGGGTAAGTTCAATTAGTAACTGCGAAAAATCACTATTACGAGCAACCTAAATTTTGCTCGTAAATAGAAAGCAACGACCGAAGGATAAAACTTCAAAAAGCGACAAAAGTAAAAAACAGAGAGAAAAG
>BNTT01000204.1 GCA_025996815.1 Bacteroidia bacterium | reverse complement strand
ACGATATCGTAAAAAACGTATCTGGGTGCCGCTATCTTTCTACCCTTTCCCGATTAGCTCACAAAAATACAAAATTTGTGAATAATCGACTCCTCAACATTTCTCGCTGCAAAGGTACGAGGGTGCCTGTTGAAAATAAGGTTTTTTTTTGACCGCTTCGCACATTTCGTTCTTGCAGGACAAGGCACCGTTTGCGAAGATAATAGCAAAAAAAAATGTTGCAAAAAAAACACAATGCCTGATATTGCCAAATTTGTTGCAAACACAGCAAGCCATCCGCATAAATTCACTGTTCTATTCAACATAATGCTAATTATGCGCGCAATATTTTTGGGGAGGGCAGAAAGATAAAAATGAGAAAAAAGAAAAAATATTACTTTTCCCTTGCGAGTTTCAAAAAAAAGATGTAACTTTGCGGCGCAAAAAGATGAAAATATTTATTAATTCATAAAAATTTAAAGCAAAATGATTAAAGTTGGTATTAACGGTTTTGGCCGTATCGGGCGCATGGTGTTTCGCGCCGCAGTTGAGAATTTTTCCAATGACATCGAAGTCGTGGGTATTAATGACCTTTTGGCTGCCGATTATTTGGCGTACATGTTGAAGTACGATTCAGTTCACGGTCGCTTTGAAGGCGATGTGAAGGTGGAGGGCAACACGCTTGTCGTGAACGGCAAAAAAATCCGTTTGACGGCAGAAAAAGACCCCGCAGCGTTGAAATGGAACGAAGTGGGCGCACAGGTGGTGGTCGAATCCACCGGTTTCTTCCTCGACGATGCCTCTGCTCGCAAACACATCGAAGCAGGCGCGAAAAAAGTCGTCATGTCGGCTCCCTCGAAGGACGACACCCCCATGTTCGTTTACGGGGTGAACGACAAGACCTACAAAGGTCAGGACATCATCTCAAACGCTTCCTGTACGACCAACTGTTTGGCTCCCATCGCCAAAGTGTTGAACGACAAGTTCGGTATCGTAAAAGGCTTGATGACAACCGTTCACGCAGCCACGGCTACGCAGAAAACGGTTGACGGACCTTCACAAAAAGACTGGCGCGGTGGTCGCGGCATTCTGGAAAACATCATCCCGTCTTCGACCGGCGCAGCCAAAGCCGTAGGCAAAGTGCTCCCCGAATTGAACGGCAAATTGACCGGTATGTCGTTGCGCGTGCCCACTTCTGACGTTTCGGTAGTGGATTTGACCGTCGTGCTGGAAAAAGCCGCCACGAAAGACGAAATCAGTGCAGCGATGAAAGCCGCCTCCGAAGGCGAATTGAAAGGCATCTTGGGCTACACCGAAGATTCAGTCGTTTCAACCGACTTCCGCGGCTGCTCCAAAACATCCATCTACGATGCCGGCGCAGGCATCTCGCTGGACGGCAACTTCGCCAAAGTGGTATCATGGTACGACAACGAATGGGGCTATTCCAACAAAGTGTTGGAAATGGTGCGCGTAATAGCGAAATAAACTATTGCCGGCGTAAAAAAACCTGTTAGGTCTTAAAGACCTAACAGGTTTAATTTAACCCGCAATGCCCCTCTCAAACAAAAAAAGATGCTTTCGGCATCTTTTTTTTGTTTTTCCCTTGTTTGTTTCATTTTTTTTCGTACCTTTGCGCCCGATATCTTTAGGGGTGCCCATGCGGGCTGAGATTATACCCTTTGAACCTGAACAGGTTAGCACCTGCGGAGGGACAAAGATTTGCCGACGGCAAAAGGATTCCTAAAAAGGAATTTTTTCTCACAATTCCCCTTTTTTGTTTAATTTAATAAATAAATGTAAAATGAAAAAGGTTTTTTTTCAGAGTTTCTTGGTTTTGGGTGCGGGCATGGTGTCTGCACAGGAGATTGCGGGTCAAACCCGCGATGACAGTGATGGTGTGACCTTGCAGGAGGTGGAAGTGGTGGCTTCGCGTGCCAGCGAGAAAACGCCGGTGGCTTATTCCAATATGGATAAGCAGGCGATTGAGGCGGCGAATTTTGGGCAGGACATCCCGTTTCTGCTGTTGCTGACGCCCTCCGTCGTTGCCACTTCGGATGCCGGCACGGGCATTGGCTACACGAGTTTTCGCATTCGCGGAACGGATGCCAACCGCATCAACATCACATCTAACGGCATTCCGCTCAACGATTCGGAGTCGCACGGCGTGTTTTGGGTGAACATGCCCGACTTCGCCTCCTCGTTGCAGGATTTGCAGGTGCAGCGCGGCGTGGGCACGAGCACCAACGGCGCAGGGGCGTTCGGCGCAAGCATCAACATGAAGACGGAGAATGTGCCGCTGCAATCCTACAGCGAATTTGACGGCGGGCTGGGGTCGTTCAACACCCAAAAGGCGACTTACAAGCTCGGCACAGGCATCCTGGGCGACCATTGGGCATTCGACGGACGGCTCTCGTCCATCACCTCCGACGGCTTCATCGACCGTGCAGCAGTCGACTTGAAGTCCTATTTTGCGCAAGGCGCATATTTCAACGACCATTCGCTGGTGAAATTCATCACGTTTGGCGGCAGGGAAAAGACCTACCACGCTTGGGATGGTGTGCCGAGTTACAAGTTGGCAGAAGGCAATCGCACATTCAATCCATCGGGTCACATGAAAGAAGATGAAAATGAGCGACCGCTTGCTCCTTTTTACGATAATCAAACCGATAATTACAACCAAACGCACTATCAGTTAAGCCTTTTGCAACGCTTAAATTCCGATTTAAATTTGAATGTTGCCCTGCATTATACGAAAGGAGAAGGGTTTTACGAAGAATATAAAGTGGGTCAGAAATATTCTGAATATAGGTTAACCCCAACTTATTATCTTGACAAAAATGGGAAAAGCAAGGAATTAAAGAAAGACTTGGTTCGTGAAAAATGGCTCGACAATGATTTCTACGGCGGTATTTTCTCGTTGGATTATACTAACGAGAAATGGAATATTTCACTGGGCGGTGGCGCAAATAAATACGAAGGCAATCATTTTGGCTACGTGAAATGGGTGAAAGATTATTCCGGAGATGAGGCGTTTCAACCCAATCACGAGTATTATCGCAGTACCGGCAACAAAACCGATGCCAACATTTATTTGAAAGCCAATTATCAACTGACCAACGAATTAAGTCTTTACGGCGATGCACAATATCGCTATATTGATTATCAAATTAAAGGGGAAAATGATGTCTGGGATTGGAGCATCGAAAAAATGCAAAATTTGAATGTCCACGATAAGTTCAACTTTTTTAATCCCAAAGCAGGTTTGTTTTATCAGATAAATAAGGAGAATAACGTGTATGCTTCTTTTGCTATTGCCAACCGTGAGCCGAATCGCAACAACTATACCAATGCCAATATCAACGAAATTACCAAACCGGAACGCTTGCAGGATTACGAATTAGGTTATAAATTCAATAATCGCACTTTCTCCGCCGGAGTCAATTTGTATTATATGGACTACAAAGACCAATTGGTTTTGACGGGCAAAGTGAACGACATCGGCGAGCCGCTGACATCGAATGTGCCTGAGAGTTACCGCATGGGTGCAGAACTCGTTTTGGGCGCGCGCATCACCTCCTGGTTGAAATGGAACGGCAATGTAACCCTTAGTAGCAATGAAATCAAAAACTATACCGAGTATGTCGATGAATACGATAACGATTGGGAATGGATAGGTCAGGTCGAAAATGCGTTGGGAACGACTCCGATTGCTTTTTCGCCCAATGTAACCGCCGGAAGTTCGTTTGCCGTATCTTTGAAAAATTGGGACGGCGGATTGCAATCCAATTTTGTGGGCAAACAATATATTGACAATACGGGCAGTGACATCCGCAGTTTGGATGCTTATTTTGTCAATAATCTCCGCTTGGGTTATACATTCCATTTGAAAAGTGTTAAATCATTGGCATTGAACGTATTAGTAAACAATTTATTCAATGCTCAATATGAAAGCAATGCGTGGGTCTATTCGTCTTACCAACAAGGAGCGCGAAATGAAGACTTCGGCTATTTCCCGCAAGCCGGCACCAATGTCATGGCAAATGTGGTGATGAAATTCTAAAAAAATATGATTATCCACAATCATACCACTTGGCACTTGCTCTTTGTCCCGCCGGGACGGTGAGGTGGGAAGGGTGGATTCCGGTTTCTACCAGGGCACTTCTAATAATTCAACGCTTTGATATTCAAGATATTATATGTACCTTTGCATCAAAAAAAGGATATGAATACAAAATACAAAAAACAGGGCAAAACAGGACTTTTTGATAAAGATTTTGCA
>BNTT01000203.1 GCA_025996815.1 Bacteroidia bacterium | reverse complement strand
TCAACAGCAAGGAGTTTTATAAAAAAGATTATATTCGTCCTGCAAAACAAGTGGCAGCTTAAAAAAAGTTAAATTAATGAATTTTTTTATGATTTTATTTGGAAGTTAACATAGAATTCGGCACACACAAAAGAGCTTTCCTTATAAATTAAGATGCGTTTGCCCTGAAGCTTTCGGGTAGTTTTTTGCTTTTTGCAAAATAATTCATACCTTTGCACCATGACAACAGAAGATAAATACAGCGAGTGGTTTTTTCAATCCGATTATGATTTGGAAACGGCAGAATATATGCTAAATTCAGGTCGCACTGTTTATTGTCTATTTATGTGTCATTTGTCTTTGGAAAAGGCTCTCAAAGGACTTTATTTAAAACGGCTGAATGAAATTCCACCAAAGTTGCATGATTTGCGTTATTTGATAAACAAGATAAGTCTTGAGGTGTCGGATGAACATTTTGAGTTTCTGGCAACAATAAATAGCCTGTCAATAGCCACACGCTATCCTTCAGATTTGAGAGGATTGATAGCCGTGTATTCAACGGAACAAACCGCAAGTATTTTACAACAAACAAAAATAGTACAGCAATGGATAAAACAACAATAACAGAGGTACTTAATTATTTTAAAAATGCGTTAATTGCCAATGGCATAAAAGACAATAACATTGCTTTGTTTGGCTCTGCACTAACCGGCACAATGCACGAGGATAGCGATTTAGACATTATCATCATATCCAAATCGTTTGAAAAGAAAAACATTTTTGAACGGGTTGAAATGACCCTAAAACCTGAAACCGAAGTCAGGCGCAAATATAATATCCCGATGGATATTTTGACGATGTCGCCGCAAGAATACAAAGAATCGAAAGAAGTGCTTTTCAAATCTGAAATCATAATATGATGGGAGCACACAAAAATCACTTTTATGCGCTCCCACTTGAAGGTTTCAGTCTTCTATGAAGGGGTTTTGTCCTTCTTCCATTTTCATTCAAACCAAAATATTCATAAAAAAACACAAAACTTTATCTTCGGTTAAAAAACAGTCTTTTATAAATGAAATCCGCTGCAAAGGTAAGGACTATTTGCAAAGTTTCCAAATTTTTTATGTTAAATTTGTGTTTACGTTGTGTTATTTTTTTGTTTACGTTTTGTTTACGTTATGTTTACGTTAAGTTAAGATGAATTTTGTTTGCAAAAATTGTTGTTATTCGAATAATTATCAGTAACTTTGCGGCGTAAAAGGATTATTGTTTAATTATTAATACGTATAAATATGAGAAAGATTTTTGTTTCATTATTCGCCCTCGCGAGCCTGAGCGTGGCTTATGGGCAAAAAACGGTGGTCGTGCTCGACCCAATTGTTTCGGGCGACCAGGTAACCGACATGCAAAAAGCGATTATTCGCGCCGCTTTGGAGGAGTTCATCTCCGTCAATGTGGGCGAGGTTGTTACTCATGCAAATGCCGACCTGAAATGTGCCACGCAAATCACGGCGGAAGGCGAGGATTTTTTGGTGAAATCGTCGCTCGTTGAGATGAACAGTGGGCGCACTGTGTTCACAGTCAGTGAGTTGATGAAAACAACTCCGAAATCGGAGCTGCAAGACGGCTGCAAACGCTTAGGCAAAAAGTTAATCGACGCAGCAGGCAAAGCAAGCCTCGCATCGCCGATTGCCAAGAGCACAAATGCAACCGCCGATGCCAAAAGCACGGCAACCACCGGTGCCACCATCTACAAGCCCGACGGCATAGAGCTGGTGTATGTGGAAGGGTCGCAACGCCTCGCCGGATTTTATATCGGCAAATATGAGGTGACGCAAGCCCAATGGATGGAGGTGATGGGCAACAACCCGTCGCGATTTCAGGGGACTAATTATCCCGTCGAAAATGTCAGTTGGAACGATGCGCAGGCGTTCATCGCTAAATTGAACGAGAAATCCGACAAAGAATATCGCCTGCCCACAGAAGCAGAGTGGCTTTTTGCCGCAGGCGAAGGCAACCGAAACAGTTCGTTCAACTATTCGGGAAGCAATACTGTGAAAGAAGTGGCGTGGTGTGCCGACAATGCGGATGGGTCTACCCACCCGGTGGGTAAAAAGAAAGCCAACGGATTGGGCATCCACGATATGAGCGGCAATGTGTGGGAATGGTGTGCCGACAAATACGACGACAAGTCGCGCGCCAGTCGCGGCGGCGGCTACTCCGACTATCCCTCGCGCTGCAGCCTGACTGTGCGCAGCGGCAACGGACCCTCATTTCGATTCGGCGACCTGGGTTTTCGCGTTGTATTGTCGCCCCAGTAGCAGGTTTTTTTGTTCATAAAAACGGCAATCAAGGCTGAAAAAAAGTTACAACTTTTGACAACTTTGATTGCCATAATCAATTTTTTCAATGAGGGGTGCAAGTTCATGAGAATTTATCGGTAACTATTCAGGTGCCTTTTTTGAATATCGGTAATAAGTTTGGAAAAAAGTTTTGAGTTGCGTTTTTTATGAACAATTCGGAGAAAAAAAATTAAGAGGCTGATTGATGTATCATTACAAAAAAATAGAATGTTGATAAATTTGAAAAAAAAATTTTTACGAGTTTATAACTTAAAAAACAATAGTTCTGCAAAAAAGTTTTCAGGATTATAAACAGCCCATAAATATCATCATCTTTTATTTTAAAATTTATAAAAAGAAATAAGATAATAATATGATTGTTGAAAAGATTAAACGACTTGCGGCAGAGAAAAAGGCGGTCATTTTGGCGCACTACTATCAAGAGGCTGCTATTCAGGACATTGCCGATTATGTGGGCGACAGCCTCGCTCTGGCGCGTTGGGCTGCCTCGACGGATGCCGAAGTGATTGTCTTGTGCGGTGTCCATTTTATGGCGGAAACGGCGAAGATATTGAGTCCCGAGAAGCGCGTGTTTTTGCCGGACTTGGCTGCCGGCTGTTCGCTGGCTGATTCGTGTGAGCCGGAGGCGTTTGCGGCGTTTGTTAAGGAGCACCCCGACCATACGGTGATTTCATACGTCAATACCAGCGCGGCGATTAAGACGATGACCGATGTGGTGGTTACTTCCTCTAATGCCCGCCAAATTGTTGACAGTTTTCCGCCCGATGCACGGCTGATTTTTGCGCCCGACCGCAATCTTGGAAATTATATCAACAGCGTAACGGGGCGCAAGATGGTTTTGTGGGAGGGTGCGTGCCATGTGCACGAGCGTTTTTCGCTGGAAAAAATTCTCGCCTTGAAGGGCGATTTTCCCAATGCTCTTGTGTTGGCGCATCCGGAGTGTAAGGGCGTGATTTTGAAGATTGCAGATTATATCGGTTCCACTTCTGCTTTGTTGAATTATGCAACAAAGTCTGAAAATCAGGAGTTTATAGTTGCCACCGAATCGGGAATTTTGCACGAGATGCAGGAAAAAAATCCCGATAAGAGGTTTATTCCGGCTCCGCCCAACGACAGCACCTGCGCCTGCAACGAATGCAGTTTTATGAAGTTGAACACGCTGGAAAAGTTATACGATTGCCTGAAAAATGAAACGCCGGAGGTGTTTTTAGATGCCGCCACAATCACGGCAGCAGCCAAGCCTATTTTGCGGATGCTGGAATTGTCGAATAAGTTGGGATTGTAGAAAATTTTTACTACCTTTGCAGCGTTTTTGAAGTGAAAAATAAAAATATGAAGAGGTTATTGTTATTTTTGTTGATTTTTACCGCTTTTTTTGGAGGTGCCGCGCTTATCGCAGGTTGCAATAATAATGCTGCCGGTGACGAAGAAATTATTGATGAGGTTGTAAATGATACGCTTCCTTATCCAACGTGGGTGACTGCGCAGTTAAACGCCAACGCATTTGTTATTCTTCAATGGGCGGAAGTGCCCGGCGCAGTGAAATACAATGTTTTTCGCACAAATAACATGTATGCCGCCGACGAAAATTATCTTTTATTAAACAGCACGGTCAATACTTATTATGCTGATGAGAGTCCGTGGAAGGGCAATAATTATTATAAAATACAGGCAATTGGCGAAACAGACGACGGAGAGCCTGTCACAGGCAACAAAAATCCTTATTTTGATGCACAGTGTGCATACAATTTTGGTCCCCCGGAAAGTGTGACTGCACGTTTGCAGGGCGGTGTTGTTACGATTGAGTGGAGTGCTGTGCAAGGCTCAGGCATAACTTACAATGTGTTTCGCTCGGCAACTGCCGGCAGCGCGCCCGGGCGGGTGAATGGTGGACCAATATCCGGTCTTACTTATGTTGAT
>BNTT01000202.1 GCA_025996815.1 Bacteroidia bacterium | reverse complement strand
CGGTGGCGAATTGGTAAAAAATCAGGAATATAGTATGCAAACAACGGAAATCATCAATCTGATAACACAGCAGCAGCCGCTGACGGAAAAAACTTTGTCGGAATTGCAAATTTTGACGGAGCAATACCCCTATTTTTCGGTGGCTCAGGTGCTTTTTACGCTCAATTTGAAGAGCCGCGATGATAGCCGATTGGATGCAAGTATGCAAAAAGCAGCCTGTTACATTGGCGACCGCCGGCAGTTGTTTTATCTGATGGAAGAGTTGCCCGCCGCAGGGGAAAACTCCGAGTTCGCCCAACCGGACACGGAATCTGCGCCGGAGGTTGCCCCCGCACCTGTTGCACCTGTTGCACTTGTTGCGCCTGCGCCGGAGGTTGCGCCCGCTCCGGAGGTTGCCCCTGCGCCTGTTACTCCTGCGCCGCCTACCGACCAAGCGGCGATGATTGATTCCTTTTTGTCGCAGCAGCCCGGCAATCAGCCGACCGAATTGGTATATACCGACGTTGCCGGCGATTATGCGGAAAATTTTTTGACGGATGCCAAAGATGCCGAAGATGTGGAAGATATGGAAGATGAGGAAGATGATGGTCAAAGGGCTATTCCGGAGGAGTTTTTCACCGTAACTTTGGCGAAAATTTATATCCAAAAGAAGAAATATGAGCAGGCTCTGAGAATTCTTCGCCAATTAAATTTGGATAATCCGGAAAAAAATCGTTACTTTGCAGACCAAATTCGATTTTTGGAAAAATTGATTAATAATACAAACAAATAAATTTAAAAAGATGTACTATTTTATTACAGTGTTAATTGTTGTGGCGGCGGTGTTTCTCGCCCTGGTGGTGGTGATTCAAAACTCCAAAGGAGGTGGCTTGGCGGCAGGTTTTGCGTCGTCAAACCAAGTGATGGGTGTTCGCAAGACCAACGACGTGCTCGAAAAGGCAACGTGGGTTCTGGCTACAATCGTGGTCGGGTTGTGCCTTGCAGCCTCGTTCGTGATGCCGCGCGGAGTGGTTATCGAGTCGGACAGCATCTCGAAAGAGATTCTCGACGCGGCTGCTCCCCAGCAAAATCCGGCGCAGGCACCGCAGTTTGAACCTACGGTCACGGACGAAGAGGAATAACAGCCCATCTACCTAATTGTGGGGAATACGCCTGTAGTTTTCCCCACATTTGGGGATTGTGGGCATTGAACCCATTTGATACCTTTGCGGCATTAAATGAAATAAGTTATGAAACTGTCGGAACTGCTCACGGGACAAAAAGGCATTATCGTACACGTAAGTGGCGATGGTGCGTTTCGTTGTCGCATCCTCGAAATGGGGTTTGTGCGCGGCGAGGAGGTCGAATCAATGCAGGCAGCCCCCCTCAAAGACCCCACCGAATACAAGGTGATGGGCTATGAGGTGTCGTTGCGCCGCAGTGAGGCGGATTTAATTGAGGTGGTGCCTCTGACGCGGCATTTGGAAATGCAAATGCAGCGCTATCAGCAACTCAAAGACTTCTTTGGTAGTGAGGGGCATTGGCACCACAGGCATCATTGGCATCACAGGCATCATTGGCTCCACGAGCACCATTGGCACCGCGAACAGCATGATTGTCATGAATGTGAACGCAAAATAATCAATGTGGCATTGGTAGGAAACCCCAATTCCGGCAAAACATCCCTCTTCAACGTCGCCTCCGGTGCGCACGAGCACGTCGGCAATTTCAGCGGCGTGACGGTCGATGCCAAGGCGGGCAAATTCCAACACAAGGGCTACACGTTTAATCTGGTGGATTTGCCCGGCACCTATTCGCTGTCTGCCTATTCGCCCGAAGAAGTGTATGTGTGCAAGCATCTCGACGAAGCCAAGCCCGACATCATCCTCAACGTGATTTCTGCCTCCAATCTGGAGCGCAATCTCTACCTCACCACGCAGGTGATTGACCGCCAATCCCCCGTCGTCATCGCCCTGAATATGTATGACGAGTTGCAAAAATCCGGCGGCACATTCGACTACGACCGCGTGGCTGAAATGATTGGCTGCCCAATTGTGCCCACGGTGGCATCGTCGGGCAAGGGTATTCACGCACTTTTCGACAAAATTATTGAGGTGCACGAGGGCAAAAATCCGATTGCGCGCCCCGTCAAAATCCACTACGAGGAGGAAGACGACGACCCAAGCACCGCCCGCTACAGTTTTATCCGCAGCCTTTTGCTCGAAACATACACGCCCGGACAGCACGACGGACTGCACGTAACGCACCTTATCGACCGCCTCCTGATTAACAAATGGTGGGGTTTCCCGCTCTTTTTCCTCTTTATGTTCGTCATGTTTGAATCCACTTTTTTTCTGGGGCAATACCCGATGGCGTGGATTGAAGCGGGCGTTCAGGCACTTGCCGACTGGATTGGAAGCACGATGGCGGAGGGTCCGCTGAAAGATTTGCTCACCGAGGGCATCATCGCCGGTGTGGGCAGCGTGATTGTGTTTCTGCCCATCATCATCATCCTGTATCTGTTCATCTCGTTTATGGAAGACACCGGCTATATGGCTCGTGCGGCGTTTATTATGGACAAATTTATGCACAAAATAGGGCTGCACGGCAAGTCGTTTATACCGTTACTGATGGGCTTTGGGTGCAACGTGCCGGCGATTATGGGGACGCGCATCATCGAAAGTCGCAACGTGAGGCTGATTACGATGCTGATAAACCCGCTGATGTCGTGCTCGGCACGCCTGCCGGTCTATATCCTGCTCATCGCCGCCTTTTTCCCCACGCAGGGCGGACTTATTTTGTTTATGCTCTACCTCACAGGCATTGCGCTGGCGTGTTTGGCGGCACTCTTTTTCAAACGATTTGTGATAACGGAAGACGATTTGCCCTTCGTGATGGAACTGCCGCCCTACCGACTGCCCACCGCAAAGGCGATTTCGCGCCACATCTGGCGTGAAGCCTCGCAATACCTCAAAAAAATGGGCGGGCTGATTTTGGTAGCCTCCATTTTCATCTGGTTTCTGCAATACTTCCCGCGCAACAGCCAACCAACCGGCGAATTTGCAGCGCAACAGACTGAACAACAGGCTGAACAACAAGCTGAACAGCAGGCAGAAAACTCCTACATCGGGCAGATTGGACGATTCATTGAGCCGGTGATGCGCCCGCTGGGCTTCGACTGGAAAATCAGCGCAAGCCTGCTGGCAGGAACGGCAGCCAAAGAGGTAGTAATCAGCACATTGAGCATCCTTTACAGCGGCGAAGACGAAGCCGACACCGTGGTGCTGGGACAGCGTTTGCAAACGGAAAAATATGCCGACGGCACGCCCGTTTTCACGCCCCTGGTAGCCCTCAGCCTGCTATTGTTTGTGCTGATATACTTCCCGTGCATCGCCACCGTCACCGCCATCAAAAACGAATCCGGCTCGTGGAAATGGGCACTCCTCACGATTGCCTACACCACCACATTGGCGTGGATAGTGAGCTTCGCGGTCTATCAGATTGGGGGGCTGCTCGCCCGAATTGGATGACAACACGACACAATAAAGGGCTCTCTTCTCAAAGAACCCTTTTATGCGGTTTTTCTACAGCATTGTTTTCAAGACAAAAAGATTGATTAGGTTTACGGCTGCAAAGGTCGCACATTTTTTTTAATTTACCAAATAAAAAAGCATGTTTTGCAGCAGGTTTTTAACATTTTTAGAACTTTTTTTTACTTAATCAATTCTGCCAATTTTGCCGCCAATTCGTTGCCGCGCAATCCCGTTGCGATAATCTGCCCCTCAGGGTCGATGAGAAAGGTGTTTGGAATGGATTGCACGCCATAAGTGGTCGCGCCCGGCGATTTCCACCCCTGACAATGCGACATCTGCACCCAGGTCATCTTCAAATCCGCCACCCCTTTTTTCCACGCCGCGGCATTATCATCCAACGAATAGCCGACGATTTCAAAATTCTTGTCGCTGTACATACTGTACAGTTTAACCATAAGCGGCATTTCGGCGCGGCAGGGCGGACACCAACTCGCCCAAAAATCCAGCAACACATATTTACCCTTGCCGGCATAATCAGACAACCTAACATCCTGACCATCAGGATTTTTCGCCAAAATCTCCTTAAAAGAATCGGCACTCGCCTCAACAGTTTCAACAGCCTCAACAGCCTCCACTTTCCCCGCTTTTTTCTGACAGGCAGCAGTCCCCACCGCCAAAAGCAAGCCCAAAACACAAATTGTTCGTTTCATATAACTTATTTTTTAATGATTTATAGTTGCAAAAGTAGTACAAAATTTTGATAC
>BNTT01000201.1 GCA_025996815.1 Bacteroidia bacterium | reverse complement strand
AACATCCGGCACATTGGGATTGGGCGGTTGATTGGCAGGGTCGAAAAAGACCTGCGTTTCCACCACGGAAGAAAAAACATCCTTAAAATCGGCATCTGAGAAATAATCGGCTTTCAGCCCTTTTTTCAGACTGCCGTCTGCCTCTTTATGGAAGAAATATTCGGGACGGATGATTTCGTGCTGCGATAAATTGCCAATCCAGGGCGTCGTATATACTTTGACTTTTTCTCCCAAATAGCTGGCAATCCCTGCCGCCGGCGAAACCGGCTCGATAACCGATTCCCCGCTGTAATCGCCAAATTCGGCAGTCAGCGCATTGATACCCAAGACTGCTACCGAATGGATTTTCTTCGGATTGAGAGGAAGAATACCGTTGTTTTTCAACAAAACCATGGATTGACGAGCCGTTTCCAAAGCCATTTCGCCGTGGGCTTGACTGCCGATAACTTTCGGAGAAATTTGCGTGTAGGGATTCAACGACACATCGTCAAAAACACCCAATTTGAAACGTCCCCGCAAGACATGAAAGGTGGCATTGGCTATTTCCTGTTCAGTAACCAACCCTTTTTGCAAAGCCGAATGCAGATGGTCGGGCATCGTTCCGCCACATTCCAAATCCAATCCCGCTTTCAATGCCATGGCGGCGGCGGTTTCGTAAGAAGCGGCATAATGATGCGCGTGAAACAGATGCCCTACCGCTCCGCAGTCTGACACCACATAGCCGTTAAATCCCCATTCTTTCCGGAGAACATCGGTCAGGAGCCATTGGTTGGCGGTGCAGGGAACACCGTTAATGGCAGGATAAGCGGTCATGATGGATTGCGCTTTCCCTTTGGTAATCAAGGCTTTAAAAGCCGGCAAATAATAGTTGCGCAGCACTTGCTCGGAAGCGTGCACCTGGCACACAAACCGGTTATGTTCTTCGTTGTTCGCCATGAAATGTTTGGGTGTGGACACCGCTTTCAGATATTTGGGGTGATTGCCCTGCAAGCCCTGTACAAAAGATACGCCGATTTGCGCGCTCAGGTAGGGGTCTTCGCCGTAGGTTTCGGGCGTGCGTCCCCAACGGGGGTCGCGTGCCATATTGACGGTGGGCGACCAAAAAGCCAATAAATCGGTACTACTTCTGGTTTGCAAGCGACCCTGGTCTAATTCGTTCCATTTGGCGCGGGCCTCCGTCGAGATAATATCCGCATCTTTTTTAATCAAATCGGGATTCCATGTAGCCGCCAAAGCGATAGCCTGCGGAAAGACAGTAAAATAGCCCGGACGAACCACGCCGTGCAAAGCCTCATTGCCGTGATAATATTTTTCTACCCCCAAACGAGGAACAGGTGCCGCCGTATTGGTCAAAAGAGAAATTTGCTCTTCAACCGTCAGGCGCGACACCAAATCGGCAACCCGCGTTTCCAAATCCGCATCGGGATTTTCATACACATCTTTGACCCCATTGCCGTTGAGGTCAATCCATTTGCTTTCCTGCGCCAACAGGCACAGCGAGGCTTGCAAAAACACCATTAAAAAGAGTAAATGTTTCATATTTTTTTTATGTTTATTATTTGCAACAAAGGTACGACAATAAAAAATAATATAAATTGTAAAAAAACGACTTTCTTTTGTAAAAAAGCGACTTTTTTGCGAAATTGTTGTTTAGATTGTCTTGAACCTTGATTTTCATAAGATTTTCAAGATTAACACGATTATAATCCTGAAAATCTTGTAATTGTCTGAATCAGGATTTTCAGGATGAAAGGATTAACAGGATGGATTTTTATGATAATTTTGAATGACTATCCGCAATCATACCACTAAAATAGCCTAAGTTCCGGATAAGGTTTGCCCGTTAGGGCATTCATATCAATAGAAAAAAACGTATTTGTCAAAACCCCATAGCCCGTAGGGCTTTCACCGTGAATGCCCTACGGGCAATAATGGGTGGGGTGGGGCGGTTTTTCTATTGATATGAAAGCCCTACGGGCTACAAAAGCCATATATTCCCGCGTACAATTCCGAAAGGGAAATTTGTCGTGCACCCGTCTGAATCAGGATTTTCAGGATGAAAGGATTAACAAGATGGATTTTTATGATAATTTTGTTAATCTTTCCATCCTGTTAATCCTTTCATCCTGAAAATCCTGATTCAGACAAAAAGACTCAAAACGTCAACATCACCACCTTCGTCATATTATACCGCGCCTGCGGCGACTCGTCGCAGCGGGCGGCTACACGAATATAATAAGTTTTACCCGCTTTAAATCCCGATTTACTTACGGTGATGGATACTACTCCCGAGGCGTCCATTTCGGTCTTTTGGGCGGCTGTGAGTTTAGTGATGGCGGTGCTCACATCTTCGTCATACACATTGTTGCCTACGTAGGGCGTGCGGTTGGTGGCAAGCAGGCGATAATCTTTGAATGTTGCCGGCTCGTCGGGCAGCACAGCGTGGGTGTGTATTGTGAAAGTTGCTATAATCCTTTCGGCGTTTGTCGGGTCTTTCCGAATGTCCACATCGCTGAAACTGCAATAGGGTGTTACCTCAAAATCGACTTTCGCTTCACTCTTTGAGCGAATTTCTACCGGCTTGGTGTCGACGGTGTGAAAGGCGCCATCTTGCGGTCTTACACTGTAACTGCCCTTGAATATGCGGATGTTGTGGAACGTGCCGTCGGCTTTGCCCCAAAAGTCCTGTCCGCGTTTTTCCTCGCTGCCTGTCCAACTGTCTTCGCGGCAGTATATCAGAAAGCCGTTGGGCTGCTCCGTCTGCAATCCCTCGCGGGTGGTCTTATCTATCACCGTCCCGGAAATGATGCCGTCGGCTTCATCGTAATTGTCTATTTCGCAAGCCGAAAAGAGCAATGCAATCAACAAAACACTATAAAATTTAACTGTCTTCATAATCTATAAAATTTAATTCGTAATTCGTAATTTTTAATTAAAACGTTTGCTCCGGATTAGGTATGATAAGTTCATTTGCCTTATCCTGCTCTATATCACCATAGTAATATCTCGGATTGAAGGTAAACCGCTTGTCAGGGTCGCCATCGGGATAATCCTTCTTTACATAGTAATGTTTGTCGCCATCGCCGTCCCAGAAATAAATCGGCTTCACGCCAGACCAGCGGCTATCGCTTATTTCTTCGTGCGCCGTGCGCCAGCGTTTCAAATCCCAGAACACTTTATTTTCCAGACACAGTTCTTTGCGGCGTTCGCTGCGTACTGCGTCTATCGTCAATGTGCTGGCATCGTATTTGTCGGCTTTGGCACCGGCGCGTTCGCGGATGTCGTGGATAATCTGTGCCGCTTCCGCCATTTTTGAGGCATCGCCGTTGATGTCTTTCAACTCTACGGCGGCTTCGGCGATGTTCAGCAACACTTCGGCGTAGCGGAACTCAATCCAGGGATTGGCATCGCCGTGAGAGGTGTCTTTGATGTATTCTATCGGCGTATTCGGGTCAAACCATTTGCGGAAATAGATTCCCGTGCAGGTGGTTTTTCCCGAGCCTCCCATTCCGCTTTTACCCTGAACCTTAATTGAGTCAAGACCTGCTTCATCTTTATATTCTAGGTCAAAATCACTGGTCTTCAACAGGTCGGTTGTGTTGAAAGTGCTTGCTCCCTCGGGCATTACACCGTAGCGAACATCTACCTCTTCGCCGCGAAGGACACTGCCGGGCAGGGTTACGCTTGCCTGCAGGCGCGGTTCAATCCCTTCAAAAACATCCTGTTGGTTTTTGTAGAAGATGGGCGCATCGTCAGTACCTGTCAATGCCTCGGTTAATTCAAACCGCTCGCCTGCCTTGCTTTGCAGAGCAGCCGGCAACAAACTTGCATCGGCATATTCATACCGTTCAACCAGGTCAAGTGTTGCCGAGTACCTCCCTGCGTATGCGGGGTTAAACTGATAGGGCAAACAGTTGGCACTGTAGGCGGGTGTGGAGTACAACTGCATCTGCTGCACCGAGAACAGGGCTTCCTTGTTGGCGCCGGGCTTAGTGTAGAAGATTTCCTCGAAGTTTTTCTTGATAGCAGCCGGGTCGCCCGCTTTCCACGAATTTTTGTACAATTCGTATTGACCGCCCTGCACGATTGCTTTCGCTGCCTCGTAGGCTGTTTGAAAATATCCGGCTGCATCTGCGGTGGGCACGCCTGTAACACCGTTTGCATACCACTCTCCCTGCGGATATTTGTATCCGTATTTGGCGATAGAAGCGGCATAGAGTGCCACGCGCGACTTCAATGCGAGGACGTCCCATTTATTGACATACCCTTCGATACGTTC
>BNTT01000200.1 GCA_025996815.1 Bacteroidia bacterium | reverse complement strand
GACGAGGTACGCCAACTTATTAAAAGTTATTATGAATCGAAGGAAAACCGTACAAGTACCGAACAACTAACCGAACAACCTATCGAACTACTAACCGAACAGGATCGACTTCTTTTGTCAGTAATGGGTAAATGAAAGGATTATTGATACGTCAGGTAATTATTAAGTATTTTCATAACATACGCTATCCTGTTTATGGTATCCCAATTGTAAATGATGTACCATTGTCTTGATAGAATTTGGTTACTCTTGCCTTTACCCGTCTTTCAAATTCGTCGCCGGTCATAAAACCGTCCGGCGGAGAGAGCAAAACTCTTTCCAATTTCTGCGCCTTGCGCATGCGCATCGTGGTGCCCATCTTAGTGCTTAATTCCATTGTCGGCATAATCTTTTCGTTTTAAAATTTATGCCGCAAAGGTAGGCATATTTTTTGAAATAAATCGCCCAAAAGTTTGGCAATTCAGAAAATTGTTGTATCTTTGCGGCGAATTTTCAATTTATTATTTTAATTTAATTTTTTTCAATTATGAAACGTTTAAAATTTGTTTTAGTTATGTTTGCTGCTGCGGTGGCGATAGCGTCGTGTGGGTCTTCGGGTAAGAAAGCCCTGAGCAAGGGGGATTATTATGCGGCTACCATACAGTCGGTCAACAAGTTGCGGTCGTCGCCCGAAAAGGAGGATGTGCAATACACCTTGACGCAGGCTTATCCGCTGGCGGTGGCCGACGCTAAACGCGCAATCAGCAATGCGCAGGCGAGCAACAATCCGGCACGATTTGATGTGATTGTTACGCAGTATGAACGCTTAAACAAGATGGCGGACGAGATTTTTCACTGCCTGAAAGCGAACGAACTCATCCCTTCGCCGGAGTATTTTCAGTCGGAACTGGCTAATGCGCAGAGAGATGCCGCCGAGCAGTCCTACAATTTGGGCGTGGCGGCGTTGCAGGCGCGGACGATTGAGCAGGCGCGCGTTGCCTATCAGCATTTCTTAAAGGCGGACAAATATATGCCCGGCTATCAGGATGTGCTGAGCAAAATCAATGAGGCGATGTATGCCGCCACGTTGCGCGTTATCGTGGAAGCACCGGTTACGCCAACGAATTTTCAGATTTCGGCTGACTTCTTCTATATCAATCTGCTGGAAGAATTTGGCAGAACGAATAAAAACAAATTGGTGCGTTTTTATACGCCCGAAGAAGCGAAAAATGAAAATATGCGCGACCCGCACCAATACATTGTGCTGGATTTCGCCGAGTTTACGGTAGGAAACATCCGCGAAACGAATAATACGTTTGAATTAAAGAACGACAGTGTGCCGACAACCGTAACGGTAAATGGTCAAAAAGTGACCGGAATGACCACTGTAACAGCAAAATTCACCCAACACACGCGGGAAATCATTTCCGGTGGCACGCTCAACGTGCGCCTGCTGGATGCCACCAACAACCGCGCCCTCTCCGAAAAACGGTTTAGCGGCAGTTATACATGGGAAACCTCGTGGGGCAATTTCAGCGGCGATGAGCGCGCATTGAGCAACCGGCAAATTGAGATTTGCAAGCGCGAGGCAATACTCCCTCCGCCTAATCAGGATATGTTCCTTGAATTTACGAAGCCTATCTATACGCAGGCAGTGAGTTTTGTTCGTTCGTTTTACAGTCGCTGGTATTATAATTACTAAATATGAATTTCAATTTCAATCGCAGCGGAGCATTTGGCAGCTTGCCGGTGATGACCAAGAATATCTTGCTCATCAATGGCGTTATATGGCTGGCGGCGTGGCTGTTTCCGGAACGGATGTTTAATTTGAGCAGCATGTTTGGGTTGCACTATGTGCAGGCGCGCGACTTTCACTGGTATCAATTGGCAACGTCCATGTTTGTGCAGGAAGAATTTATGCACCTGTTTTTCAATATGTTTGCGCTCTATATGTTTGGGCGCATCGTGGAAGAAACGTGGGGTGGGAGGCATTTTTTGTTCTACTATATGGTGTGTGGCATTGGTGCCGGGCTTACGCAGGAGTTGGTCGCCTACTGCCAAATTCCAAGTTATATGGATTTCTTGTCGCCGGGCACGCCGATACAGTTCTTGTATGACCGCTTGCCCGTGACGATAGGGGCTTCGGGGGCGGTGTTTGGAGTGCTTCTGGCATTCGGGATGCTCTATCCCAATATGCCGCTGTATCTGATGTTTGTGCCGGTGCCGGTCAAGGCAAAATATGTCATCATCGGTTATGGTGTGCTCGAACTCATCTTTGGGATGCAAAACAGCCCCACCGACAATGTAGCGCATTTTGCCCATCTGGGCGGGATGCTCTTTGGACTGCTGCTCATTTTATATTGGCGGCGGCGCAGCAGAGGCAATATACACAGATATAAATGAAAGACGAAGGGATTGCGGGGCAAGCCCGCAATGACAAACAGAAGCAGGGGGCATCCGACCATGACAAACAACGGCAGGGTAGGGCGTCTGACCGTGAAAAACGGAAGCCCCGTGAGCAGCAGCCTAACAGGGTGTTGGCGTTTCTTCGAGAAACAATGACGGTGGTGGCGATTGTGTCGCTGCTGGCGTTGATTGTTGCGGCATTTTCCGACCGCATTTCGCCCCTTGTAACGGTGTTGCCTGCCTATTTCGGGCTTTTCTTCCCCTTTATATTGGCGTGGAATGTGCTGATTTGGATTCTTTGGTTGTGCTTTCGGAAATGGCTACAGGCGGGGATAACGCTGCTCGTGTTTTTAATCTGCTGGGGTGCTGTCTCTTCCTATTTTCAGATGCACTCGCTGACCAAAAATGTGCCCGCAGACTGCATTAAAGTGATGACTTACAACGTGATGTCGTTTGACCACCTGAAAAAACATTCGCTCACACAGCCCAACGAAATGCTGCAATATGTGCAGAAACAGGACCCCGACATTGTGTGTTTCCAAGAAATAGCGTTCTCGATATACAGTTCGCGGATGACCAAAGAGGACGTGCTGCGCGCACTGAAAAAACTGCCCTATTACTATATCGACGCATACCATTCCAATGCCGTGTTTTCCAAATTCCCCATTATTTCGACCCAAGAAATCCCGATAGAAAGCGAGGTCGCCAACGGCGCATTCATCGCCGAACTCAACGTCAATGGCAAACGGGTTACACTCGTCAATAACCATCTGGAATCCAACAAGATAACGGAACACGAGCGCACCTCATTCCACGATATGACCACCGACCCCAACACGCACAAAGTGAAGCGTTTTTTTCAGCGCATCCTCTTCAATCGGATGACTCCGGCATTTAAATGGCGTGCACGGCAGGCAAATTTGATTTCCAAAAAAATCGCCGAATCCAAAAGTCCCTACACCATCGTGTGTGGCGATTTCAACGACACGCCCATCTCTTACACGCGCCACAAAATGAAGGGCGACTTGGTGGATTCGTTCGTCGAAAGCGGCTCCGGCATGGGCATCACGTTCAATAAACACCGCTTCCTGTTTCGCATCGACTACATCCTGCACAGCGCAAACATCAAGTCGTATAACACCACCGTGGGCAAACTGCGCAGTTCCGACCACTATCCGCTCACTACCTATTTGCAGTTGAAATAAGGGGTTTAAAAATTCAGGGGATTAATCAGTTCCGTATCGTCGGTAAGCACGATTTTAAGCGTTCCGCCGTCGTCCACGCTAAAAAACTCTTTCGTTTTGAGATAAGCCCTTTTATCGCCCTTTACCATATAAAATTCAAGTTGCGCCCGTACAGGGAAAGAAACTTCACCGCCGCTTCCTCCCCTAAATGTCCTTTCTGTCGTTTCGCCGGGATATACACCGGAGCCTATTGCGACTTTAAAAGAGATGTCGTCTAATCGCACGTTGTGTACATTATTTGTGACCTGCACCGTAGCCTCTTCGACGCACGACGACAGACCGGAAAAAACGAGCAATAAAAGCAATAGCGTTTTTGTTTTCATATATTTTGTTATTTTATTTCCACTTCAAATACCCCCAAATCAGCACTCAGCACATTCTCTTTCACCTCTAACGAAAATGAAATTGCAGGTGTATAAACAGTCTTTAATGTCCCCAAAGCCGTTTTAATATCGAAAGAAACAATTTGGCAGACATAAATACCGGGCTGCAAATTCAAATAATTATTCAACAAATCGGCGTATTGTCCGGCAGTCGTAAGTTCCTCCGGAATCATCGTAACTCCCATCACCACAGGGTATTGAATGTCTTGCGCCGTCACCTGATAATCCCCCAAAGTTTCTTTTGCAAGAAGATGGTCAATATCCAACGCATAAGAATCGGACGTCCGTTCAATTTT
>BNTT01000199.1 GCA_025996815.1 Bacteroidia bacterium | reverse complement strand
TTGGAGAACTTGAAGGCTGCTTTCAATACCGGTAAATTTGAATCCGTAAAGACATATTTGTCAGAGTATGGACTGCCGACAAGTTGGGAAGAAATGCCTCACACATCCGATTTGACGGTCAAGCCCGGATTGACCAACGGGCGCATTCTGGTGGATTATCATCCGTCGGCAAGCAGCGGTTTTCACCTGACCGCCGGTGCGTATATCGGGGAGAGCAGCCTGCTTAAAATAGGTGGAGGCTATCCAAATGAATTTAAAGGGATAGTAGATAAAATTAATGAGTTGCGTGCGAAGTTCTCTACTTTGGGTATTCCTGAAATTAAAATTGACCCTCCCACAGTGAATGGTGTAATTGTTCGTAACAGCGAAAAAACAAACTACCGATTGGATGCCGATATTAAAATAAATGCGGTGAAACCCTATCTGGGGCTTGGTTTTGGGCGTTCTATCCCTAATCGGCGCGTTGGCGTTCAGTTTGAACTCGGCGTGATGTACACGGGCACGCCGAAGGTTACGTCCACCAATTCGGACTTGGAAAAGGCTCTAAACAAGGAAAAAGGCGAAGATTTTGACTTCAGCACCTATTCTCCGTTTTTGCAATTTTATCCGGTGATTTCACTCAAATTGACAGGCAAAATTTTCTAAATAGACAATAAATAGCGTTATGAAACAGACAATTAAATTAGCATTTTTGGCACTGCTCTTTGGATGCAGCAATGCCGACAGCACCGTGAATTTTACGCAATATGTGGACCCGCGCATCGGCACGGGCGGTCACGGGCATGTGTTTATGGGCGCGAATGTGCCTTTTGGGTTGGTGCAGTTGGGTCCAACCAATATCCCGCAGTCGTGGGATTGGTGCTCAGGTTATCACATTTCAGACAGCACCATTATCGGGTTTAGCCACCTGCATTTGAGCGGGACGGGGATTGGCGACTTGGGCGACATCACGCTGATGCCCGTTGTGGGCGAGGTGACGCTGGCACGCGGCAAGGAAGACGACCAACAGTCGGGTATGTGGTCGTTTTTCCGTCGGGCAACCGAAAAATCGAAGGCGGGATATTATGCCGTGTTTCTCGACCGCTATAAAATCGGGGTGGAACTCACGGCTACCAAGCGCGTGGGGCTGCACAAATACACTTTTCCGCAGGCTCAGGATGCCTCGGTGATTATCAATTTGGAGACCGGGCAGGGCTGGGATGCCGTGCGCGAAACCGAACTCGTGCAGGAAAACGACACGGTGGTGAGCGGCTACCGCTATTCCAAAGGCTGGGCAAACAATCAGATGATATATTTCACGGCAACATTTTCAAAGCCTATCAAAAAATTTGTCAAGGCGGGCGAAAAGGAACGCTACGGTTTGGCGTATTTCGACACGCAGGCGGGCGAAGAAATCTACGTGAAAGTCGCCCTTTCGCCCAACAGCATCGACAAAGCCAAATGGAATATGTCGCAGGAATTGCCCGCATCGCCCAACAATGCAACATTCCAACAGACTGTTGCACAGGCAGATAAGGCGTGGAACGACGAACTGAGCAAAATTCAAATCACGACCTCCGATGCACAAACCAAGCGCATTTTCTACACGGCACTCTATCACACGATGATTGCGCCGTCCGAATTTTGCGACGTGGCGGACGAGGCATTCCCCATTACATACACAACGTTCTCATTATGGGACACTTACCGCGCGGCGCATCCGCTGATGACACTCATCCATCCCGAAAAAGTGAACGATATTATCTATACTTTTTTGGACATCTACGACCAACAGGATAAACTTCCGGTGTGGCATCTGATGGGCTGTGAAACGAATTGTATGGTCGGCAACCCCGGTATTTCGGTGGTGGCAGACGCCATTTTGAAAGGCTTCAACGGCTTTGGCGTGGAATATGCCTACGAGGCGATGCGCCACTCGGCGATGCTCGACGAGCGCGGGCTGAAATACCTGAAAGAATACGGCTACATCCCCTACGACAAGGAGGAAGAGGGGCTTTCAAAGGCGATGGAATACGCCATCGCAGACTGGGCATTGGCACAGGTGGCGCAAAAATTGGGCAAAACGGACGACTACAATTACTTCCTCAACCGCAGCAAGGTCTATCAACACTATTTCGACAAGGAAACGGGCTTTATTCGCGGCTTGTCGTCCAGCGGGCAGTTTCGCCCCAACTTCAACCCTTTCCAATCCGTGCACCGCGAAAACGACTACACGGAGGGCAATGCGTGGCAATACACATGGCTGGTGCCCCACGACATCGACGGACTTGTGCAGCAGTTTGGCAGCAAAGAAGCGTTCATCACGAAATTGGACTCGCTGTTTGTGGCAGAGGGCGAACTGGGCGAACACGCCTCCCCCGACATCAGCGGCTTGATTGGGCAATACGCACACGGCAACGAGCCAAGCCACCACATTATATATATGTATCCCTACGTGGGGCAAGCGTGGAAAACGCAGGAAAAGGTGCGTGAGGTGCTCTCAACAATGTATTCCGACCAACCGGACGGCTTGAGCGGCAACGAAGACGTAGGGCAAATGTCCGCGTGGTACGTCCTCTCGGCGATGGGCTTGTATCAGGTGGAACCTGCCGGCGGCAAATACATTTTCGGCAGCCCCATCGTAGACGAAGCCATCATCAACGTGGGCAACGGCAAAACATTCGCCATCACGGCAAAAAACAACAGCGCGAAAAATAAATACGTCCAAAAAATCAATCTCGACGGAATGCCTTACGATAAGTTTTACATCGACTTCGCAACGCTATCGGCAGGCGGTCGCTTGGAATTTGAGATGGGCGAGGAGCCTCGGAAATAATCCTATTTTTTAATAAAAATATTTGGAAATATAGTGGATTATTCAAAAAAAATGATTACTTTTGTACTCTCAAACTACATTTAATAATCGGATATGTTAAGTCAAAAAGGGATAAAAACAGCGTTGATTTCCGTTTTTCATAAAGACGGATTAGACGACATTCTAACTCAATTGCACCGCGCAGGCGTGGTGCTTTATTCGACCGGAGGCACTCAAACTTTCATCGAATCGCTTGGGTTGCCCTGCATCGCCGTCGAAAATCTGACGGGCTATCCCTCCATTTTGGGCGGGCGCGTGAAGACTTTGCACCCCAAAGTGTTCGGCGGAATCCTCAACCGCCGCGACAATCCGACCGACCGGCAACAAATCAAAGAATACGACATCCCCGAAATCGACCTGGTGATTGTTGATTTATATCCATTCGCCGAAACGGTCGCCTCCGGCGCGAGTGCCGACGACATCATCGAAAAGATTGACATTGGCGGCATCTCGCTCATTCGCGCCGCCGCCAAAAATTTTAACGATGTGGTGATTGTCGCTTCCAAAAATCAATACGGCGCGCTCAAAAAATTGCTGGACGAAAAAGGTGCCAATTCCTCGCTCGACGACCGCCGGTGGTTTGCCAAAGAGGCATTTGCCGTGTCGAGTGGCTATGATGCCGCGATATTCAACTATTTCGACGGCGGCGAAGGCAGCTATTTCAGACAGGCGGCGGACACGGCGTTGCCGTTGCGCTACGGCGAAAATCCGCACCAGAAAGGAGTGTTCTACGGCGATTTCGATGCGCTGTTTGAGCAACTTCACGGCAAGGAAATTTCCTACAATAATCTGTTGGACATCAACGCGGCGATTGAGTTGATTTCGGAGTTCGACGAACTCACATTTGCCGTTCTCAAACACAACAATGCCTGCGGCATTGCTTCGCGCCCAACGGTGACGGCGGCTTGGGAGGCGGCTCTCGCGGGCGACCCCGTTTCCGCCTACGGCGGCGTTTTGATTTGCAACGCGCCCATTGATGCCGTTGCCGCCGAAGAAATCAACAAACTTTTCTTGGAGGTCATCATCGCTCCGGCTTATGAGACGGCGGCGTTGGAAATTCTCCGGCAGAAGAAAAATCGCATCATTCTGGTGCTGAAAAACGGGGGTTCCCCTGCCAATCAGATGCAGTTCCGCTCGCTTTTGAACGGCGTGCTGGTGCAAGACAAGGATTTGAGCATCCAAACGCAAGCCGATTTGACTGTGGCAACGAAAAAAGCCCCTACGGCGGCGCAGGTAGACGATTTGCTGTTTGCCAACAAATTGGTTAAAAACACGAAATCCAATGCCATTGTTTTGGCGAAAGATAAACAACTGTGCGCCAGCGGAGCAGGTCAAACATCCCGCATCGACGCACTCCGGCAAGCCATCGACAAAGCCCGCACGTTTGGGTTCGATTTGAACGGTGCGGTGATGGCTTCCGATGCTTTTTTCCCGTTTCCCGACTGCGTGGAAGTGGCGAAAGAGGCGGGATGTTTGACCTACTCCGCTGGCGCACAGTTGTTTATCTTTCGCCAAAACAATGGCATTGGAT
>BNTT01000198.1 GCA_025996815.1 Bacteroidia bacterium | reverse complement strand
AGGCTGTTTTAAAAGTCTTGTCATCGCCGATTTGACCGGCAGTCCTTTAATAGTGGAAAGAAATTATATTCTACATTTTTAATTGTTTTTTTGAGGATACAAAAGTACTAATTTTTTTCTAATGAATTTAGAATATCGGATAGTGATTAAAAAGTAGTACCTTTGCACCATGTTTTACAGACGGAAAATCATATTGGCATTATTGCAATTGTTTGATAATGAATTGGAAAAGATTCGATTGCAAAAATTATTGTTCCTTTTTACCCAACGGCAGGCAAAACAGGAATATGATTTCATTCCCTATAAATTTGGTTGCTATTCCTATTCCGCCAATGCTGACTTAACGGCAATGGCACAGAAGGGCATTTTATCTGAATGTAAGGAGAGTTTTATATCAAATGACACAACCGACTATCTGAAAGTCATCAAACAAGAAGATAAAGCCTATTTACAGGAAATTAAGGCATTATACGGAAACATGAATAGTCATGCTTTAATGAAACACACTTATATTAACTTCCCCTACTGGGCTATCAACAGTACCGCAACAAATATTCTTTCGCCTATCGAGTTGGAAAAAGTTACTGAAAGCAAACCTAAATCAGCCGAAACGATTTTATTTACAATTGGTTACGAGGGTATTTCGTTGGAAGAATATTTGAATCGGCTAATTAGAAATGATGTGAAGATTTTGGTTGATGTCCGAAATAATCCGTTAAGTATGAAATACGGATTTAGTAAAAACCAACTCAAACGCTACTGTGAAAGTATAGGAATACAATATGTGCATTTCCCCGAAGTGGGCATACAGTCGGAACAACGGCAAGAACTTAATACACAGGCAGATTATGACAAACTGTTCACAGATTACAGAAACAATAATCTTACAAAGACACAACCAACTCAATACGCTATTTTGGATTTACTCAAAAAGCAACAACGCATTGCTTTGACTTGTTTTGAGGCAAATATTAGCCAATGCCATCGCAAACATTTAGCAGAGGCAATTGCCAATTTATCCGAATTTGATTATGAATTAAAACATATCTAAAATGGCTTTAACCAAAGTTTTGATTACAGTAAAGACTTATCCGGCAATTTCTTCCAAATACGAAGAATTGGTTTGTACAGCAGGCTTTCTGGAAGATGGCACTTGGGTTCGCATATATCCTATTCAATTTCGTAAGAAATCCTATAATGAACAATACAAAAAATATGATTGGATAGAATTGGATTTGGTCAAAAACGACAGTGATTTTAGACCGGAAAGTTATCGCCCTTATTCTCACGATAGTGAAATTAAGATAGTAGGACATCTTGACACAAACAATAATTGGGCTGAAAGGAAACAGTTTGTTGTAGGTAAAGTGTATTACAATTTATCGGAACTGATAGCCGAAGCGCATAACAAAAACACTTGTACGTCCTTAGCCGTTTTTAAGCCATCAAAGATATTAGATTTTACAATTGAGCAAACCGACCGTGAATGGGATAAAAACAAATTAGCCAAATTGGATGCGGAACGCCGTCAAGGAAATTTATTTGAACATCCGGAGAATCCGTTTGAAGTAGTTCGTAAACTCCCCTATAAATTTTCTTATATATTTGAAGATAATCAGACTAAGACCAGCCAACTTATGATTGAAGACTGGGAAATTGGGCAGTTATATTGGAATTGCCTTGCCAAATACGAAGGCGATGAAGCGAAAGCTGTTGCCGATGTCCGCAAAAAATATTTTGATGACTTCGCCAAAACAAAAGATTTGCACTTGTTTCTTGGAACATCACAAGTCCATCATTTCCCGTCCAGAAATCCATTTATGATTATTGGGACTTTTCATCCGCAAAAGGAGTTAATGGGGAGTTTGTTTTGATTACGTCCCGAAACTATACTCGCCACCTGACTTTGACACTTTCAAAGTCAGGTGATAACCAACGTTCTTATGGTTTATCGCCATCAGCGACCATTTTTTATATCCCAAAAGTTAGCAGCGTTTCCCATCAGAATATCCACATTGACGTTTTCACGCCCACGTACCATCTCAACTTTTTCGCGTTCGATGTCCAATGCTTTCAGTGCGATAAATTCTTGCCCAGACAGTCCCAAGTTTGTGCGATAAGCCCTGTCTGCCATTGCGCGTTGCTTCTCTGATTTCTCTCTGGCTACCTGCATGTTGAACTTTTCTTCTTCCGTTTTCTTTGCCTGAATATTGGAAGCCGTTTTGTCGATTTCCTCCATGACAGCCAAGTTGGGACGTGCTCTGTCGCACACTACATTCACCACTTTTACAGGGAACGGTTTGGCTTCATTCAGCGTTTTGAAATAGGCAATAGTTTTTTCTATTACATCAGACTCAATCTCATCATAGATTTCGCGGTCCGACAATAGTTTGTAGAACTCACGCTGCGAGATGCGGTCACGCACATACTTGCGCCCTGTTTCCTTCACCACATTGCTGTACCAATCCGCTCCGTAATTCTTAAGCAGAATGTAAGCCTGCGAAGCATCTACCTGCAAGATAAAGTTCGCCTGCAAATCCACAGGGGTGCCGTCGTCAGAAAACACATCGTCGAACTTCTCTTCATACTTCACAGGGGACGTTTTGAACTTGACATTGTCTGTCGTCCATGCTGCCCACTCGCTGCCTTCAAGCAGCACCGAACTGCTAACCCCTCCTGAGCCAAAAAACCACGGCTTCTTCACAAACACTGCACACTCGTCGCCGTCCACCGTAGTCAAACTACAAGATGTGGACATGGCGGCAAAACTTAGCACTAAAAAAATCTTTTTCATATATACTTAAATTGAGTAACATTTATTTCCTCCAAAGTTTGCTCATATCTTCCAAAGTCTTCCCTTTCGTTTCGGGCACCCATTTCCATACAAACAGTGCTGCAATGACACATACCGTTCCGTATAAGCCGTAGGCAACCATCGGACTGAAAGCATACAATCCGGGGAAAGTCGAGGATACGATGAAATTGAACACCCATTGGAATGCTACGGCAATAGCAACTGCTTGACCGCGTATCGTGTTCGGAAAAATTTCTGAAATCAGCACCCAGCATACAGGACCCCACGACATCATAAAGAACGCTGCGTAAACAATAATGGCAATCACCGGAAGTAATCCCGACACATGAGAATGGTCGAAAATTGCGACGGCGAAAGCACCAACAGCCATGCCGATAGAACCAATTATCAACAACGGTTTCCGTCCGAATTTATCAACCGTCAGAATAGCCACAACGGTAAACACAATATTGATGATTCCCATAATAACCGTGCCCATCATTCCATCTACGCCTACGCTATCAAAGATACGCGGCGAGAAATACAATACGGCATTGATACCAATGGCTTGTTGGAATACCGACAATAAAATGCCGATACCCACCACAGTCGCACCATAAGTAAGCAGTTTCTCCGTCTTTTCCTTCGCCGTGGCTTCGATTTCAGACAAAATCTCTTTGGCTTTCGCCACACCGTTCACTTTCGTCAATACGGTCAATGCCTGCACATTTTGCCCAATCAGCACCAAATAGCGCGGCGTTTTCGGCACGAAAAACAGCAAAAACCCAAACACGGCTGCCACATAAGCCTCCGAGCCAAACATATACCGCCAACCGGTGGAAACCACCCAAGGGTCGGAAACATCATTGACGTGGTTGCCCAAAATCAGATAGTTGACAAAATACACGACCAGCATACCAAAAATAATGGCAAACTGATTGCAGGAAACCAGCGTTCCCCGAATGTTCGAGGGCGCAATTTCCGCAATGTACATCGGCACAATCGCCGAAGCCAACCCCACGCCGATACCGCCCAAGATGCGATACAGGTTGAAAGCAACCAGCAAATTCAAAGAGGCTGCACCCTCCTCGAAAAACAGAAATTCGGGATGGTAAGACCCCAACGCCGACAGGAAAAACAGCACGGAAGCAATCCGCAACGAATTGCGCCGCCCAAAGCGCGAGGCAAAAATCCCCGAAATGGCACCCCCCAGCACGCATCCAATCAGCGCACTGGCAGCCGTGAAGCCGTGCCAACCTTTCGTGTAAGCAAAATCGGTCGCTTGAAGAAAAAATCCCTCCAAGCCCTTCTCAGCCCCCGAAATCACTGCCGTGTCATACCCAAACAGCAATCCGCCAAGGGTCGCCACCAAGGTGATGCTGACGATATACGCCAAATTATATTCTCTTTTCATAATTAAAAATTAAGAATTAAAAATTAAAAATTACGAATTACGAACAAATGCCGTAATTTTTAATTTTTAATTGATTTAGATATACATATTAACTATCGCCTCATAAAGTTCCTGCTTGCCGCTGATTTGCTTCGGCTCGCCGTTCTTTTTGGCATACGCCACCAAGTCTTCGAGTGAGGCTTTGCCTTCGTCAAATTTCTTGCCTTCGCCTGCGTCGAAC
>BNTT01000197.1 GCA_025996815.1 Bacteroidia bacterium | reverse complement strand
GGGCAGGCTCCGGGTGGTCATAACGTGATTGCGGGGTTGTTCGACGGCATCAAAGCCATCAATGCGGGCAGCAAACTGTACGGTTTTTTGATGGGACCGGGCGGGCTGATTGACCATAAATATCAGGAATTGACCGCCAACATCATCGACGAATACCGCAACACGGGTGGTTTCGATATGATTGGCTCCGGTCGCACGAAGTTGGAAACGACCGAACAGTTCGACAAGGGGTTGGAAATCCTCAAAAAACTCAATATCTCCGCGCTCGTGATTATCGGCGGCGACGATTCCAACACAAATGCCTGTGTATTAGCCGAATACTACGCTAAAATCAAGGCGGGCGTGCAAGTCATCGGTTGCCCCAAAACGATTGACGGCGACTTGAAAAACGAGATGATTGAGACCTCTTTCGGCTTCGACACCGCTTGTAAGGTCTATTCGGAAGTCATCGGCAACATCCAGCGCGACTGCAATTCGGCACGCAAATATTGGCATTTCATCAAGTTGATGGGACGCTCCGCCTCGCACATCGCTTTGGAATGTGCCCTGCAAGTGCAACCCAACGTGTGTCTGATTTCGGAAGAGGTGGAAGCAAAAAATCAATCGTTGGACGACGTGGTGCAATACATCGCCGACATCGTGGCTGAACGCGCCGCCAAAGGCAACAATTTCGGCACGGTGCTGATTCCCGAAGGGCTGATTGAATTTATCCCCGCGATGAAAAAACTGATGGCAGAACTCAACGACTTTTTGGCACACCACGCCGAAGATTTCGCCCGCGTCCGCCGCTCCGAACAGCGTCAGCACATCATTGCCAACCTAAGTGCCTCCAATTCAAAGATTTACGAAAGCCTGCCCGAAACCGTGGCGCGCCAATTGACATTAGACCGCGACCCGCACGGCAATGTGCAGGTGTCGCTGATTGAAACCGAAAAACTGTTGGCAGAAATGGTCGGCAATCGCCTCAACGAGATGGCGGCGGCGGGCAAATACAAGGGAAAATTTGCCGCACAAGTGCATTTCTTCGGCTACGAAGGTCGCTGCGCCGCGCCGAGCAACTACGATGCCGACTACTGCTACTCATTGGGATACACCGCCTCGTGCCTCATCGCCGCGGGCAAAACGGGCTATATGTCGTCTGTCCGCAACACCACCGCGCCCGCCGCCGAATGGCTTGCCGGAGGCGTGCCCATCACGATGATGATGAATATGGAAAAACGCCACGGCGAAATGAAACCCGTGATTCAGAAGGCATTAGTGCGCTTGGATGGTGCGCCGTTTAAGCAATTTGCCGCTCAGCGCAATACGTGGGCGGTCAATACGGAGTATGTCTATCCGGGTCCGATTCAGTATTTCGGTCCGACCGAGGTGTGCGACCAGCCTACGAAGACGCTGGCGATTGAGTTGGCGAAATAAAAAAAAATCACACTCCATGCAGCGTTTTCCTCCCAATTGCATTTATTGGTTAGAGGGTTCAATTGAATCAAGTTAGAATGTATAACAATTTAATAAATGTAATGTAATGAAAAAGTTATTTAAATTTTCAGTGTTGAGTGTGTTAGTGTTGGGCTTTGCCGGTTGTAACAACGATGACGACGGCAAGCGAGTGTATTCAATCTATGACGAGCCGGCTGTGGTAGAGGCGGTTGGTGAACAGCCGACGATACGGACGGCTTACGGCAAGTATTCCGTGGCATCGTTGGCAAACAGCACCTCCGTGGCGGAGGGCAGTCTGTTGTGGGTGGCTTTTATGTTTGAACGGAATCCGTCCGACAAGGAACTGCCGGCTGCCCAAGGTTTCAGGTATTTCGAGATTGACAGCACGAAAGTGGCTGTCCCTGCGGATGCTGCCGAGTTTGAGGCGTATCTGTCTGATTCTTTTTCGGATTCCATTGAGGTGGCGATGTTGTACAACACATACATCGACTCGATGCTGTTTTTCAGGTTTACACAAAAAGCGGCTGACACTCAGAAGTTTACCTATGAATTGGTCTGCAACCCGACCTTGGAAGACGGCAAAACGGCTCCGACCTTGTATATCCGGTCGAAAAAAGTAGGCGAGATTCTCCCTGTTCATCAGTCCTCTGCGCGCAAGAGCACCGTATTCGGCATTCAGATGACCGAATACATCGCCGGTTACAAGGAAAAATTTGCCTCTCCGGTGAAATTCAATTTGAAATATAAAATTGGGACGGATAAGGACGGCGAGGATGTTTATCGGGAATTTCGAAGCAATCCAATTACTTGGACTGTAAGGTAAATGGATGAAAAGGCTCTGGTGTCCGGCTGTCAGCAAGGCAACAATGCTCATAGGAAGCATCTGTATGACCTGTATGCCCAACGAATGATGGGAATATGCTACCGCTATACCGCCGACCGCCGGACATCGGAAGACCTTTTGCACGATGGATTCATAAAAGTTTTTGAGTCCATCGATGCGTTTCAATACCGCGGCGAAGGCTCTCTGAGGGCTTGGATGAGCCGAATTTTCGCCAACGTATCTCTCGAATATCTGCGCAAAAACAGTCGGCAAGAGACCATTCCGCTGGAAGAATACCCGGAAGAGCCGCCTGTGGACACCGGATATGCTATAGACCTCATCCCTTCGGATGTTTTGATGCGCTTCATTGCCGAACTGCCGGCGGGCTATCGCGCGGTGTTCAACCTCAACACGTTTGAGGATATGTCGCACAAGGAAATTGCCGAGCAGTTGCACATCAACGAGAGTTCTTCACGCTCGCAATTGGCACGCGCCAAGGCAATACTTTCCGACAAAATAAAAAATTATGAAAAAGGACGATGACATATTGACTAAGGAGTTTCGCAAACGGCTGGAAAACTTTGAGTTGCCGGTCGGCAGCGATGTGTGGGCACGAATTGAACGCGACCTGCCGCCCGCGCGTGAGCCTGCTGCGCGTGTCTTGTGGCTCCCGCGTCTGTTTGCCATTGCCGCCTGTATGCTGCTGTTGATGGGGTTAGAGTGGTATTTTTCGGCTGTTCAGACAGATATTGGCAAACAAACCACGCTCGTTGCAGTGCCCGACAACGAGCCTCTGCCGGTTATTGAGCCTCCGATAGAACAGCGGGAGCCTAAACGGTTGGCAGCTAATGTCGTCCCCGCCCGTCGTCGCGGGCTTGACCCGCAGCCTCCTCCTGCCGATACGTCTGTGCCCACTGATGCGCCTGCGTCCACCGATACGCCTACACCATCATCAACGCCCCCTGATAGTGACCTGCCCCGTGATGATGATGCTGTCCGTCGTTGGGAGGATGCTCCGCTCACGCGCAAAAAAAACAGGCGTCCGCTCACGTTGGCGTTGGCGTATGGCAATCAGAGAGAATCGCCGCCGGCAGACCTTCGAGGGTGGTATTCCGAGGCTTTTTCCGAGGCGAGGTACGTTTTTGATGAAACGTTGCCTGACAACCTTTCTGCAAGCAGTGTGCACCATGAGATGCCTGTGGCGGTAAGTTTCTCGCTCCGAAAATATTTCGCGGACGACTGGGCGTATGAAAGCGGCTTGACCTACACTTATCTGAAATCGACGGAAACGCAGTCGTTTCCCAGCGGAAAAACGACCTCCAAAGACATTCGGCTGCATTATATAGGAGTGCCGCTCAAACTCGTCTATTCTTTTTACGACAATTCCCGCCTCTCGCTCTACGCCTCCGCCGGCGTGATGCTCGAAAAATGCCTTTCCGGCAATATCCCGCAGTTGCAATGGTCGCTCACGGGCGACATAGGCATAAATTATAGAGTGTGGGATGCCTTCAGCCTGTTCATCGAGCCGGGCATCAACTACTATTTTGACGACCACAGCGGCGTGCCAACGATACGGAAAGACAAGCCCCTGAATGTGGGCTTGCAAGTTGGGCTGCGGCTGACGTATTGATAAATTCGGCAAAAAGCAGTACCTTTGTGGCATAAAACAGTGAAATATGAAGTTATCTGTGGGCAGGCTACGAAGCCTTGCACACAATGGCTGATGCGGAAGTGTTTCAAGATATTGATAACATCTTGGAGGGCTAAATCAGGGTCAACGCATTAAAAATGGCTCTATAGCATTTGGTGTGGGTAAGTTAAATGGGGGAGATTGACTATGCGACCTCATTTTCACCTAATTTTCTTAACAAAACCACCTCGTACAAGCGGTAGCGCAGTGCGGGGTGCGCACTGCCACCACCACTTGGAAATAATTATTTCCCCGATGGACGATATTGCCCCTAAATCGACTTTTTCAGCAAAGAAAAAAGTTGCTTTCACTGATTTTGGGCTTCAAGTGCCCGTTGGATATAAATTTGATAGAGAAGAAGCCAATGCAAGATAAAAATAAAGTTTTTCTTGATAGTAATGTGGTAATTTATGCGTATCAGGGCTAATGGACAAAATTCAGGCTGAAAGTAGTGATAACTAATTGAAATACATAACTTTGCAAGCATTTAGAGAAATGAGTAAAAAATTTGCATTTATTGCGGGTCGAAAACGACCAAGAAAAACGG
>BNTT01000196.1 GCA_025996815.1 Bacteroidia bacterium | reverse complement strand
GCCATCGAACAATATCAAAAATACTTTGCTATTGCGGACAATCCCGGCACATTTGACTATCTCTATTATGGCTCGGTTCAAATAGCCGTGGTGAGTTTCCGTAGAGCGTTCTATCACTTCATCAAACGCTTTTAAGCCCTGTTCGATGTAAGTATTAAATTCTGCTTCATCACCTGAACCATCGCTGTATTTAGCTGCTGCTGAGTAGTTTGCCTCGCCATAATAGAGATAGTCAAATGTGCCGGGATTGTCCGCAATAGCAAAGTATTTTTGATATTGTTCGATGGCAGCAGTATAGTTTCTGGTGCGTTCATAGGCATCTGCCAACTCTTTATAGGCACCAATTTTATTTTTCTCTCTATAATCTCGTCTATCTTTGTTCTCTGCCATTTCAACCGCTTTTTGGAATGCTTCGATAGCCCCTTCATACTGTTTCAACTTCAACAGAATGTTACCATCAATTGAATAATCCATATAAAGGTGCTGTTCTGCCGGCGTATCTTTCAAAAACTGTGTCATCTGCTCCCGTGCCACCGAATAGTTTTCCAATTTATAGTTATTCCAAGCCTGAAAGCGGTGTGCTACCACCACATTGGTAGGATTTTGCGCCAGCACCTCGTTGATTTTTTCCAACGATTTGTCATATTGTTCAGTCCAATAAAGCAATTCTGCATAGTGTTCGTGCTGCACGATGGGCACGCCGGGGATGGCGATAAACTTTTTATAGGCATCCAAAGCCTTGCCATACTGCCCTTTGTCGCGATTGATGTCGCCAATCAGGGCATACGCCGGAATGTAGTCGGGGTCAATCGCCACCAGTCGCGCCAAAAATTCCAGCGCTTCGGTGGGGTTAACCGTCTTGTATATCCGCGCCAGTTTCAACAGTGCGAGCTTGTTGTTCGCATCAAAATAGAGGGCTTGTTCGTAGCTTGCCGCCGCAGCCCCCACCTTGCCATCGTTTTTGAAGATGGCATCACCCTCCGCCAAAAAGCGTCCGGGGAAGTTTTTATTTGCCTTTTTTGCCTTTGCCAAAGCCGCTTCCGCTTCCGCTTTTTTGTCGAACTCGATATACGATTCCGCAACGGCAGTGGGCACAGAGGCATCTTTTTTCGCCAGTCCGATGGCTTTTTTGAACAGGTCGTCGGCGGCTTTCAAGTCGCCCTTGGCTAATGCCAATTCGCCCTGCCCAATATACCCAAACGGATATTCCGGTGCAATCGCGGTGGCTTTTGCATAGCAATCGCTCGCCGATTCCATCTCTTTCAGTTCAGAATAGGTCTGACCCAAAAAATAATAACGCTCAGCCTGCTCAACGGGAGTGCCGCCCGACTGATTCAAAAACTCCAACTTGGCAGCATCAAACAACTCCGCCCGATAGAGGTCGATGCCCCGCTCGTTAACACCGGCAAACGCACCCGCCGCCGACAGCAGCATAGAAACTGCCAAAAAATTTATCTTTCTCATATTTTTTTATTTAATAATTTTCCGCAAAAGTAGTCATAATTTTTCTTTTATGCAAATTTTGCCAAAATTAAGAATGCAAAGGTAACATTTTTATGTTCAAAAACAAGCAGGCAAGTATGGCTGCCATAGCGTATGCGCTCGCTATGGCAACTCATACCTGCCTGAAATGCTTCGCTTGCTACTTTATCTTTTCCACTTGCGTGTCGTACAAGCCATGCTCGACGCCATTAATTCTCAGACCTACGCGGGCATATAGGAACTTGTGCTTGTCCCAATCTCCGGAGAGGTCAATGGTCACGGTTTGCGTACCCACAACGGCATTGCCCTCCTCCCTTTTCACCTGGTCTTCTTCATCGACAAACTGCGTGCTGTTTACCAGCAGGAATACCTTGTCGATGCCCTTCGCCGTTGCCTCCGTGATGGTGAAGGTTGCCGACAGCGTGGTGCCGGAGAGCGAATAGGTAACATTGCTGAGGGTGTAGTACGGCTTCACGGGGAAGGTAACCGCCGTATTGCCGCCAACGTGTATGGCGAGTTCTTCGCCTGTGTGCTCCCAGGGACCATTGCCGTCGCGCAGTTTCAGCACATAGTCGCCGTTAAACAGTTTGGCGGAGAAAGTGCCATCCTGCCCCACATAGACATCTATTGCACCCGCCGTCAGCGGATAGCTCGGTTGCCACAATTGCAGCGACACCTTGCCCCGCGAGCCTTGCACGCCAATGGGATTGCCATTGCCATCGACCACCTTGCCCGTGAGCATCGAACTCGGCTCGTCATAATTGTCTAACTCGCACGCCGTGAATGTGACAGCGGCAATCGCCCAAAGCGATATATTTAACAATTTTGTGTAAATTTCTGCCAAAATTGCCCATTTGACCGGAAAATGGCTAAAATGGAGAGCGGGGAACAGCCAAATATCCGCAAAATATTGAAGGTTAGAAAGTCGCTTTGAAAAATGTGTAAAAAACACTTGTTTTTGATTGGGAAAATGTGTAATTTTGCAGCATTATTGGTTAGAAAAATGTGATTATGTATAGGAAAATAACAACGCAACTCATTGATTGGAAGCAAAATAACGATAGAAAACCGTTGATTCTTGAAGGGGCAAGACAAACGGGCAAAACCTATCTGTTGCAGCAATTCGGTAAGGAACATTACCGCAATGTTGCCTATATCAATATGGAAAATGCACCCGAAAAATTGGTCGAACTTTTTGAGGGCAGCATAAGTCCCGAGCGCATTGTTACTCAGTTGGAACTGCTTTTTGGCTTTGATATTAAGCCGGCAGAAACGCTGATTATTTTTGACGAAGTGCAGGAAATT
Organism: Bacteroidia bacterium; assembly: GCA_025996815.1. Lineage (GTDB taxonomy): Bacteria > Bacteroidota > Bacteroidia > Bacteroidales > Azobacteroidaceae > Azobacteroides. The sequence continues at coordinate 1,737 of BNTT01000196.1, read as the reverse complement.
CCCCGTGCTCTTACTTCGTTGAAATATTTTTGCGAAGACGCACCCGAATATCATATTGCCGCTTCAGGCAGTTTGCTCGGTATTTTTTTGCACCCGGGAACAAGTTTTCCGGTTGGCAAAGTCAATTTTCTGAAAATGCAACCGATGGATTTTGAAGAATTTTTGATTGCCAACGGTGAAGAAAAATTGCTTGCACATTTGAAAGAAAATGTTGATGATGCACATTTTTTCACTGAAAAACTGTATGATTATTTCAAATATTACCTTCTCATAGGCGGAATGCCCGAAGTGGTGCAGTCGTGGATTACCAAAAAAAATATTGAAAAAGTAGAAAAAATACAAAATTCAATCATACAGACCTATTTACGCGATTTTTCCAAACACACGCCTAAAAATGAGGCGATTAGAGTAAAACAAATTTTCGATTCACTTCCCGGTCAGTTTGCTAAAAACAACGATAAATTTATTTATGGCGTTGTGAAACAGGGCGCGAGGGCGCGAGAATACGAGTTGGCGATAGAATGGTTGCTTGCGGCAGGCATTGTTCGCCGCGTGCAAGCGGTGAAGTGCGGCGATAAACTTCCGCTCAAAGCATACGTCGAGCCGGCGGCGTTCAAACTCTATTTTGTTGATGTTGGACTGTTCCGCCACTTCGCAGGAATTTCTTCCGAAGTGATTTTGGACAAATCCGCTATTTTTGATGAATACAACGGACTGCTCGCCGAACAGTTTGTTTTACAACAACTTCACAATTACGACATGTATTATTGGACAAGCGGCGCAACGGCAGAAGTAGATTTTGTTACACAAATCGGAAGCCGGATTATTCCGATAGAGGTAAAAAGCGGTTTGAATGTGAAAGCCCAAAGTCTGAAAGTTTATCGCGAACAGTACAAACCACAGTTATCAATTCGTTTCTCGCTGAAAGACACCAAGTTAGATAATGATTTGCTGAATATTTCTTTGTACAATATCTTTTTATGTGAAAAATTGCTTGATAACTCCTTCGAAAAATGTGTGCAAGCGGGAAAATTTTAAAACGAAAAATAGGGGAATAAAATATGTCCGAATCAAGATTTGTAGAATTAAAAGATAGTTGAAAAACAATGGCTTATTTGCTAAAAAAATGATTTTCTTTGTGAAGCCCATATCAACGCATACATAATAAAAAGGCTGCTCATTCGTTTAAATACAAATGAATTAAATATTATATTCGTATGAAAAACAGGCTTCTCGTATTACTTTTTGTGTTGCCCATCGCCCCGCTTTTCGGGCAAACAAGCTATCGCACGGTGGAGAATATACACTATCGCACCACGGAGGATTCGTATGCCAAAGAACGATGCACATTAGACATCTACTATCCCGAAAATGTAAAAGATTTTGCCACAGTCGTATGGTTTCATGGCGGCGGATTGACAGGTGGAAACAAATTTATCCCCGCCGAATTGAAGAACTGCGGCTTGGCAGTCATTGCCGTTAACTACCGCTTCTTGCCACAAGTGACGATTGCCGAATGCGTGGACGATGCCACACTCGCCGTTGCATGGGCGTTTAAGGAAATCGAAAAATATGGCGGCAAGCCCGAAAAAATATTCCTGTCAGGTCATTCTGCGGGCGGCTATCTTGTAACCCTGGTGGGCTTAAACAAACAACTGCTGGCGGCATACGACCTCGATGCCAACGCCATAGCCGGAATAATCCCGTTCAGCGGACAGGCAATCAGCCATTATAACT
>BNTT01000195.1 GCA_025996815.1 Bacteroidia bacterium | reverse complement strand
CAATGACTTGCGCAACATTGCCGAAGGATGTGAAACAATCGCACACGTTATTAAATGCCAAAAATTCATTTTTGCGGCGCGTTTTCTAATATGATTTTCGCAGTCGCCGAATTTCAAAACCCAAGTGCCCAACACGCCCACAGCGTGATGGGCATCCATAAATGCCACCTGCTTCTCAAACCGCGCGGGCAGCGAAATATCGTCGGCATCCATGCGGGCAATGTATTCGCCGCGTGCCAAATCAAAACCTTGATTCAACACCGCAATCAACCCCTGATTTTTCGGATTATCAACAAATTTGATGCGCGGGTCGTCATAGCCGTGCACAATTTTCGCCGTTCTGTCCGTTGAGCCATCGTTGAGAATGATAAACTCGAAATCGGAAAAAGTCTGTTTCAGTATGCTGTCAATCGCTTCTGCAAGATATTTTTCAGCATTGTATGCCGGCATTATCACGGAAATTTTTGGAATCTTCATTGTTAAACGCTTTTATATTTCAAAGTTTGATTTTTTCGGCAAAATACATTCAAAAGCCGCCTGTATATTGCCCATCGTTTTTTGATAGTTACGAATATGCGGGTTGTCATTCAGGCAAACCAGCGAATAGGACTGCCGGCGAATGGCTTCAATGGCTTTGCCGGCTTTCAGCACGAGCGGAAACATTTTTGTATCGTTGTAGGTGTTGTAAGGCACAAAATTGGATTGGCAAATCTGCCAAGTCCGAAATAATTCCTGCGTATAATCCAATTCACTGCGAAAGCGGTGCGCCGACATTGCCGTCAGTTCCTGCTCTGCAACGCTCCAAACATCCCCATAGGTGCTTTTGAGATAGGGCTGTGCATTGTGGGGCGTGCGCAATGTGATGAATTTGCCGTAAGGTTTCAAAAGGTAGGTCAATCGGGCTTTGCTGCCGTAAATGGGATTATACCACTTGCCATAATCTCTCGACATAACTTCCTTTTTATCAAAGTGTTGATTGATTAGAGCAATGTTGTTTTTCAAACATTTACTCCATAGCGACAAGCCCGAATTATACCGAAAAGCGGCAATGTCATTCGGCAGTCCGGCGGTGAAAAATCGCTGCTCCGTGATGTTATTGATGAGAAAAAAGTCATCATTGAAATACACAAAATGGTCAGACAAATTAGGAATTTTGTGCAAATACATTTCAATCAAACTTGAATTGAAATTCGGCAAAAACTGCTTGGGGATATAATCTTCGTGATTGACAAGGTTAAGTTTGGGATGGTTAATATTCAGCCATTCGGGGCGTTGCCCGCAAGTGACGAAGTGGATTTTTCGCACCCACGGCGCAAAATTTTCCACGCCGCGAAACCAATATTTCAAAAAACCATAGTCCCTGAAGCGAGCCTCAGAAACCTCGTTTTTCTTATTATCAATCTTCCCCGAATAGGCAGCAAAATCGGCTTGCCATTTCGGGTCATCCATATCCACCCAAGTTATTACGAAATCTATATTCATAAATATCTCTAATTGAAGCACTTAGCTATTTTCGGCGCATAATACCCATTATGTTGAATAGAAAAATGCACTTTTTTTAAAATTTTCCGCAAAGATAAGCATTTTTTTTCTAATAAATGCAAAAAAATGTGTTAAAACTATATTTAATTTTTTTGTGCACTCTTATAAACGCCCTCAAACGGCATAAATGAGGTGTTCTATTCAACATAATGGGTATTATGCGCGGAAAATAGCTAAATGCCTCAATTAAAGATATTTATGGATATTGACAATGAATCGCAATACTAAAAAAATAGCAGCCGTCACAATGGCAAGGAACGATGAGTTTTTTCTTAACCGGTGGATAGCCTACTATGGCAGCCAACTGGGGGAGGAAAATCTGTATATTTATCTGGATGGATTAGACCAAAAATGTCCTTCGGGCGCGGGGCGTTCACATATTGTTGCAGTGGAAAAGAAAGGCATCAAAGTTGTTGAGGCGGAGAAGTTGCGCTTAGATTTTTTATCCGACCGTGCGGCTGAATTGTTTAAGTCCGGTTATGATTTGGTTATTGGTGTGGATGCCGATGAATTTCTTGTTGTTGACCCGCGCACGGCAATGAATTTGTCGGAATATCTGTCGAACCGGAAAATAGGGACTTCTGTGAGTGGGTTGGGGCTGGATATTGGGCAAAATTTGAATTGCGAAGCGGCATTGGATGAGGCGAAACCATTTTTGGAACAACGGGCGTTTGCCCTGATTCATAGCCGATTTACGAAAGCAAATGTTATTGCAAAACCCGTTCGCTGGGGGAGCGGATTCCATCGCATTCGTGGGCACAACTTTCACATAGACCCCAATTTATATCTGTTGCATTTTGGAAATGTTGATTACGACACCCTCAAAGCTAAATTGGAGTCGCCGGACATTATCGCGCGCGGCGAACAAAAGCATTTTATCCGCCGTCGCTTCTCCGTCATCACAGCCATTTCGGCGGCAAAACGTATCCTTGACGGCGACAGAGTGTTCGATTTGGCTCGCGTGCTGCAAACGGTGTTCCGCCATGTGTATGCTTGGAATAAACCCGCGATGCTGGGCATCAAATGGGTTGTGGAACTGCCTGAACGATTTAAAAACCTCGTATAGAGTGATGAGCCGCTTTGAGTTATGAGTTATTTTTTGTACTTTTGCAATCGAAATTTTAAAAACAAATATAGTTATGCAGAAAATGAAATGTGAGAACATAAAATTCCGGTTGCTTCAATCCGTGTGGGTGCTATTTTCACTCATCCCGTTGCGGATTATGTACATGGTGTCGGACGCATTGTTTTATCCTGTTTATTACCTTTGGGGCTACCGCAGGCAGGTTACGCGCAAAAATCTGGTGGAGTCGTTTCCCGAAAAAAGCGAGAAAGAGATTGAAACAATAGAAAAGCAGTTTTATCATTTTTTTATCGACATCTTCTTTGAAATATGCAAATATGCGACTATTTCAAAGAAAAAACTCAGTCGGCGGATGCGATTTACCAATATCGACGAGATGAACGCTGTGATGCAACAGGGAAAATCCATTTCGCTCTATTTAGGGCATTACTGCAATTGGGAATGGATAAGTTCCATCCCTTTGCACTTAACGGATAAGAACGTGGCAGGTGCGCACATATACCACCGGCTGTCTAATCCACTGGCTGATAGACTGATGCTTCACGACCGCGAACGCATGGGGTCGGCTTGTGTGGAAATGAAGGAAACGATGCGCTGGATAAGTGAACATGCGCGGAACAAAATCGTGACAATGACCGGTTATATTGCCGACCAATCGCCCGGCAGGAGCAATATACAGCACTATGTGCATTTTCTCAACCACCATGTGCCCGCATTGATAGGCGCAGAAAAGATAACCAAAAAGTACAATTTTGAGGCATACTATGTGGATATAAAACGCATCAAGCGAGGATATTATGAAGCCACATTCGTTAAAATGCACGAACATCCGCAATCCTTACCCAACTTTGAACTGACAGATATATACTACCAATACATGGAAAAATCCATCCGGGAGCATCCTGAATTATATTTGTGGACACACAAACGGTTTAAATATGCTATTGCTCCATGAAGAATATGAAAATATCTGTCATCATTCCTGTTTATAATGTTGAAAAATATCTGGGCGAATGTTTGGAAAGCATTGTCAATCAGAGCTATAAAAATCTGGAAATTATTGTTGTGGATGACGGGTCGCCCGATAATTCCGGCGAGATTTATAATGAATATGCTGCCCACGACAGCCGAATAAAAATTATTAAGCAGAAGAACGGCGGATTGTCTGCCGCACGCAATACGGGCATTCGGGCTGCAACCGGCGACTGGATTCACTTTATAGACAGCGACGATTATTTGCCGAATTTGGACTATTACGAAAAAATGATAGCCGCTGCCACGGATGCAGATGCGGATGTTGCGTGCAGCGGATTGTATAAGGAAGCAAAGCCGATGTTCTCTGTTATATTCAAACGGACGCAGGTTTTGACACAAATGCGGGACAAATTTTTGAAGACCCGCGCCAACAGCTGTTTGTATGTCTGGCGATATTTAATTAAAAAATCCATATTGGACGACAATAAGATAACCTTTGAAGTTGGGCGGATTATGGAAGATGTGATGTTCACAACGCAGATTTTATATTATGCCCGAGTAGTAGTGGTTGTCCCGCACGTCCTGATTTTTTATCGCAACAATGCTAACTCTATTCTGCGAACAAAAGAACGGGCGGCGGTTGCAAAAATGCGTGCAGACCATCGGCATGCTTTTGAATCAGCCCAACTGTTTATGTCCGAACATCGTATTCCAATCGAATTAGGCAATTGGTTTCAAGTGCGAGTTAGGCACTGTCGCCGCTTAATATCCACAATCAAATTCAAGTTATTCAGAATCAGGCTGTTTCTGGCAACTCGCGGGACTGCAATTTTCGGTAAAAAATTCTATCGCAATCATCACGAAAGCATAAACGGGCGGGTTCTACTGGGAATTGTGTGGAAAGAGCATTAAATCACCGTTAAAGAAGAGAATAGCCGTTCTGAAATTAGCGGTATTTCTATAACCTCTTCCGATTGTTTTTAACTCTTGTATTGCCCCGTTTAA
>BNTT01000194.1 GCA_025996815.1 Bacteroidia bacterium | reverse complement strand
ACGGGGCAATACAAGAGTTAAAAACAATCGGAAGAGGTTACAGAAATACCGCTAATTTCAGAACGGCTATTCTCTTCTTTAACGGTGATTTAATGCTCTTTCCACACAATTCCCAGTAGAACCTTAATTTTTAATTTAACCTGTTTGTTTTATCGGAATTTCCACACAGCTTTTCCTCGTCTAATTTACACGAGATTACAACTATAAGTTGCATCCCTAAATACTTTGTCCAAGCTTGTTGGAGAATAAAGGGTAGAAGATACGATCTCAGTAACGATATCGTAAAAAACGTATCTGGTTGGTTCTATCTTTCTACCCTTTCCCGATTAGCTCACAAAAATACAAAATTTGTGAATAATCGACTCCTCAACATTTCTCGCTGCAAAGGTACGAGAGGTGGTTTTGTTAAGAAAATTAGGTAAAAATAAGGTTTAAGAACCATCCTGTGGCAAGTTTTCTTTACCTACACCAAACGTTTTAGAACATATTTTAATTCATCCATCTGCTTTCTCCAAAATTAAAAAAGATTGCGCACCCATTAAAAAACCGCTCAGTGGCATTAGTTTCAAATACAACCAAATCAGAAGCGGGTGTTGCGGAATTTTTGATTTTGTGGTGTAAGGCAAAAATTTGCGCAGGCAGTAGCTGACTTTCAATCCGCACATTTCTCCGGCTTCGATGAGTGCCTGTTCCGTCAATGCCACTTTGTGGTCGATAAAATCCCAATAGGCGGCTCCTGTGTATTTGATATTTGGTTGTAAAATTAACATTTTGCCCCCCCCCCCCCATAACATTATTTAACATTTTGGCGGGTTTCAACGCTTCCGCGCAAACTTTTATTGCCGAAATCACCTGTTCCTTGCTGTCTAAATGTTCAAGGATATTGGAGGCAAAAATAATATCTGCTTGTGCACCGCGCAAATGCTTTGTCATATCAAAAAAGGACTCGTTGAATACCTGCACGTCTTTGTTGGCAAAGCGTTTCACATCGGGATTCAGGTCGAAAGCAATCTTTTTCTTCGCTTCGATGTTGTTGATAAACTCGCAATAACCGGCGGCGATGTCCAGCACAACACCGTCTGTCGGTATGTGCTTCTGAAAAAAATGCTTGCAGAGGACTTGCCAGATTTTCTGCTTCCTGTCCAGCACTTTTTGACTTTCAAATCGTGCGCTGTATAGTTGTTGTACGTCCATAATCAAATATTCCCCAATTCCACCTGCCGCTTTATCCACGGAATCACCTCATCCAGCGTGTTGCTCAAATCGGTATCCGCCTCAAAACCGAGCACTTTTTTGGCTTTTTCCACAGACGGCACCCGCTTTTGCACATCGTATTCGTAAGCCTTGTCGCTGATGAACGAGATGGGTTTGTTGCCGTTGATTTTTTGCCAAATCAGCGTTGCCAATTCTTTCACCGTCGTCGAAACGGGCGTTGAGAGGTTGAAATCGTTGTTTATTGCCTTTTCGCTTTCGATGCACATCCGGATGCCGCGCGCCAAATCGCCGCCGTAGGTGTAGTGGCGAATCTGATTGCCTGCGCCCAGAATGTGCAACGGGTCTTGCCCTTTCAATATCTTCTGCACTAAATCGGGCACCACGTGGCTCATCGCCAGTTTCACGTTGCCGGACAGGATTTCCTTTTCGTTTTTTGCCCGTTGCTCACCAATCCCGACGCAGTTGAACGGACGGATGATGGTGTAAGGCAATTTATACTGCTCAAAGGCACCTTTGGCGAAATATTCGCACGCCAATTTCTGAAAGCCGTAAGTCGAAAGCGGCGGCGGGCATTGCAACTGCTCGCCTTCGGGCGTGGGGTATATACTTGCACTTTCATACACCATAGAAGACGAAAGGACGTTGATTTTTTTCAAGTGCTTTTCTTTGAACGCCCAAATAGCGGCATCGAAAGTAGCAGCCGTAATGCGCTCATTTTCAGCCAACAGGTCGTAGGCATATTCGTGAAAATAGGTGATGCCGCCAATCATCGCGGCAATCGCCACCACCTGGTCGCAATCGGCAATCAACTCCCGCATCAGGGGCGCATCTTTCACATCGCCCTGCACCAAATGATAATTGGGATTGGTGTCGTAACTCTTTTCGATAAACCCATACTTGCTGTAATTGTCAATCCCAACTACCTGATGACCACGTTTTAACAAATCTTCGACTAAATAGCCGGCGATAAATCCGGCTGAGCCGGTAACTAAAATTTTCATTATATCTTTCCTCCGTTATTTAATATGTTCCAAATATCTACTACCTTTTTATCCTTGATTTTCAAGTCTTTATACCGTTTGTGCGGCGCGGCGATAATGATGATGTCGCTTTCCTGCAACACCGTTTTTTCGTCGGCGAGCGTCGCATCGTGCACATACGGGTCGGCGCACAAGACCTGTTTGGCTTCGATTTCCAGTATCTTTTTCAATTTATAAGACAGCGATTCGCGGATGTCGTCGCTTTCGGCTTTGAATGCCATACCCAGAATGCCGATTTTCTTTTCCGAAAGGGTATATTGTTTGCCCAACTGACTGACCACATAGTTGGGCAAGCCTTCGTTGATAAGCATGGCGGTGTGCCCCAGAAAAAAGTTATTGTTGTGGAATGCCGACAACTGCATCGTATCTTTGAACAGGCAGGGACCGGCGGCAAAACCGGGACGCGGAAAGTCCTTTGTCCGGTTGTAGTTATAGGTCATGGCGTGGTAGATGTTGTAAAAATCGAGGTCGAAGTCGTTGGCAATCATATAGAACTGATTGGCGATGGCAAACTTCAAGTAACGCCACGAATTGGTAAACAGTTTCGCCAACTCAGCTTCCATCGGCTCCACAACGACCAAATCTTTGGTGAGCAACGAAAACAATGCCGATGCGCGCTGCACACCTTCCTCCGTGAACGAAGAAATAATTTGGGGCAGATTTTCCATCTCTTCCAGGGCTTTGCCTTCCAAAATGCGCTCCGGACAGAAAGCCACGTGGATATTTTTTCCGGCTTCAACAAACCAATCGTTAATCCGCTTGCTCAAGCCGGGATAGACCGTGCTGCGCAGCACAAGCAACTGACCGTCATAGAGATAGGGCACCAACTCATCAATAACATTTTTCATTATCCTGAACTTGGGATTCAAATGCTCATCCACGGGCGTGCCAATAATCAAAACGGCGATTTCACTTTCAGTAACCACATCGGGCGTTGCCGAAAAGTGCAGCTTGTTGCTCTTCAAAACTTGCTTCAAAAGCGGCTCCGCACCTTCCTCTGTAAAGGGAATAATCCCCGACTTGGTCAGTTCAATCGCTTTTTCATTCGTATCATAGATACAAACCTCCTTCCCTTTGGAGGCTAACAAAATAGCCAAGGGCAAGCCCACGTGGCCGCAGCCACCGATTACACAGACATCGTATTTCATGATTCAAACGTTATATCCGGGTCCACAATATAATATGTGCCATCTACCGTCAATGCCTTTATTTTCACACGGTGGATGCCCGGCGTTAAAGACCGAAGAGATATAAATGATGTCCCTGCGCCCGATATGCGTTGAAACTTATCAAATTGTGTAAGCCATTGAATGACAGGACTAAATTTGTTTTTATTTTCATAAAGAGGATAGATGGTTCCGTCTATATCCAAATAGAGATTTGTGATTTTATCTGCGTAATCGGGTGTCACCGCAGGGTAGATAACCGTGAGATAATCCGATATCAATTGGATTGTAGTGGAATCCAATTGCAAAACATTATTATTTTCTTCCCCAAAATGAGTGTCATACAAAACCGAAGGCACCTCATACAATGGTTTGTGGAACACATTATAACGATGCTCTTTCATAAAGTTTATATATTCGAACATTTTTTCTTCGCCAGCAGGCCACCACAGGGTAATCATCCGATGTGAAGAAAGATACGTATCTTGTTTCATATCAGACATTTCCATTACGTATTTGTAATATTTTAGGTTTGCTTTTTGTGTTATTCCTTGATAAAGTCCATTTGACGTTGTGACGGGTATTGAAAGCATTATCACAGCAACCAATACTTTTGTCAGACTTTTAATTGTGGATTTACCATTTGTATCTCTGAGTTCAATCCAAATCAGCAATAAACCGACTATAACATAAATAGAAAATGAAGTGAAGCGCGAAGCAGTTCCAATCTCTATTCTACCAAAAGCAATCATTGCTGTAACAAATAAACCATTCAGGATTAAGGCTATGGGAAACACAAACTCTTGTAGATTTTTTTTCTTTTGCCACAATACAATGCCGGTAGTAAGAACAAATCCCACAATAAACACACCTGCTACAGTCATTAGAGAACCAAATGCTTTAGGAAGCATCGAATTGCCAATCAATGAGAAAATAAATATTAATACTCTTAGAGGATTTCCTAAAACATCAGCTTCAATAGACCGATTGCCAATCGCTCCAAGATTATAAAAAAAGGCAACATAGACAAACAATCCGACAATGAGCCAAGTGATAAAATAAGGAGACGTAAATGTGTTCTTTCGAAACATGATGCACATTAGTATTGCGCCCACAATCCATGATATTAGTCCTTGAGCCGATGAAAAGGCAGCAATGAAAGCAGTCAATAGGGCTGCCGCAAAATAAAGATTTCGCTTTTTTTTGTTCTCTGCGCGAAACATCAAATATAAGTAGTAATAGGACAGTATTGGAAATAATAATACCATAAAAAAGCCTACCTGAAATCCCCATAGCAAATTGCCCCATTGTGCCAAACTACGTTAT
>BNTT01000193.1 GCA_025996815.1 Bacteroidia bacterium | reverse complement strand
TGATAACAATCTGTATCCGTTTGAAACTGTCTGTAAAAATTGATTGAGTTCACTCCCATAAATTTTATCCTTTCTTCCATGCTACAAAGGTAGCAAATTATTGGGGCGACCTAAACGCCTATACCAAAAAAGATTTTGATTGTGTCAAGATGAAAAATGACATTCAGGCAAAAATATATGCCGACACAAAAGATATGAGTTTTGAAGAATACAAAGCCTATCTTGCCTTGCGCTTGAAAAAAAGTCCTTTCAGGGACAGGATAACTCGGCAAAAGGCAAGGCATTTCTCGGTGGCGCAGGCGTGGTGATGCGTTTGCCCTGTTCAATGAGTAAAAAATTTTGCCGGTATTGAAAAAATGCCTACCTTTGTAGCCGAAAAATTGACAAAAAAATGATGTTTAAAACGAATGTAATTGTAATTGTGTTGTTGGCTTGTCCGTTGTGTGGATTTGCTCAGGGGATGTCGAACGACACAAATCTGATTTCCGTGATAGGAACGGGCGACATTATGCTTGGATCCAACTATCCTTCGGATGCCAAACTCCCGGTGAGCGATGGGAAAGAGTTGCTGCGGAATGTTAAGGATGTTTTGCGCGATGCGGATGTCACTTTTGGTAATCTCGAAGGCTGTTTTCTTAATAGCGGGGGACATCGAAAGGCGTGCAATGGCGGATGTTATTTTTTTCGGATGCCTGACCGGTATGTGAATTATTTGCTCGATGCCGGTTTTGATGTGATGAATATTGCCAACAATCACATGGGTGATTTTGGTGCTCCCGGACGCACCAATACGGTGAAAGTGCTGCAAGAAGCCGGTTTGCACTATGCCGGTTTGGAAGGAGTGTGCGAAACTTCTGTTTTTGAAATCAATGGCGTAAAATATGGTTTTTGTGGCTTTGCCCCTAATTCGGGAACGGTCAAAATCACCAATTTGGCAAATGCAAAAAAACTTGTTGCCGAGTTAAATGCCCGGTGTGACATTGTTATAGTGTCGTTTCATGGCGGTGCGGAAGGAAGAGGTCACAATCGGGTGCCGAAAAAAAGCGAAACGTTTTATGGTGAAAATCGCGGCAATGTCTATCAATTTGCCCACGCCGTGATTGATGCCGGAGCCGACATTGTTTTTGGACATGGTCCCCACGTTGTGCGCGCAGCCGAATTATACAACGACCGATTCATTATTTATAGCATGGGCAATTTTTGCACATCGGGCGATTTTAGTATTGATGGCATCAGCGGCTATGCGCCCGTCGTGAAAGTGTTTGTCGACAAGGAGGGAAAATTTGTGAAGGGACAACTCTTCTCGTTTCTTCAGCAAGATAAAACGGGTCCCGTAGCCGACGAAAATCATTCTGCCGCCAAAGAGATAAAACGCCTTACGGCATTGGATTTTCCTCAAACCGATTTGATGATTTCCGACGAAGGCGTTATTGAACGAAAAACTGCCAAGAAAATGTTTACCGAAAACATATCGCCGGAGGATGATAATAACGATGAATTATCTGATACGGATTCTGTTACGCAAGAAATTATTGATTTTTCAAAACAATTTTTAGGCGTTCCGTATAGATATGGTTCCAAGGGACCGCAGCGATTCGATTGTTCCGGTTTCACTTCTTATGTGTTCAAAAATTTTGGGTATCAGCTTGGAGCAAGTTGCATGGCGCAAATAGAACAGGGGGAGGCGATTGCTTTGGAAGAATTGAAAACGGGCGACCTCCTGTTTTTCAAAGGACGAAACAATAAATCAAAGCGCGTGGGGCATGTAGGTATCGTGATGTCAAATGACGAAAACGGAAATGTCACTTTTATTCATGCCTGCCGTAGAGGTGTGTCCGTAGATGAACTGTCCAAATCAACTTATTACAAAAGCCGCTATGTAACAGGACTTCGTGTTCTTAAAACTTAACACTTCGCTCAGCACCCTTAAAATGGGCATTTACCCCCTGATTCGGGGTGTTTTATTAAATTTTAACTTTGTTTATGTATTTTTATAAGTATTTCATGCCTGAAAACTTGTGTATATCAGAAAAAAACAGTTACTTTGCAAAGTTTTTCTTCTCGCTCTGAGCGAAGAAAAAAAAGATAATTATTATGGCAAAGAAAATACAAAAAGTAAGCAAAGTAAGCAAAAAGAGGAACATATTTAGTATGTTATTGCTATCGTTTATGCTCTTGTTCGCGAGGGGAAATGTGCAGGCACAAGATGCTGTGGAGCCGCTTCGTAGCGAAATCGAACGGGTAAAGTCGGACAAGCCTATAGAAGCCTCGCTGCTTGCCGACTATCAGCAATCCGGTTTAGAAACCGAATTGGTGGATTCTGTGTTGGAAAATCTTGATTTGGAGGATTTGCATCCGGCTGATGAAATTTACGACAGTTGGAACACCGAGTATTTGAAAGCATACTCGGATGTGGTGATTCCCGAAACATACAACATTGATGTTTCTGACTTTGTGATGCCGTTTTCGGGGCGTGTAACTTCCCGTTTTGGCTACCGCCCCAGATTCCGCCGGATGCACAAGGGGATTGACATTGCGTTGCATATCGGCGACACGGTTGTTGCCGCTTTTGACGGAAAAGTTCGCATCCGGAGTTTTGAAAAACGCGGTTTCGGCTATTTTTTGGTGCTTCGGCATCCCAATGGTTTGGAAACGGTTTACGGGCACTTGTCCGGTTTTTTGGTGGTGCAAGACGAAATGGTTAAGGTTGGTCAGCCGATTGCGCTGGGAGGCAACACGGGGCATTCGACGGGAGCGCATCTCCACCTTGAATTTCGCTTTTTAGGTCAGGAAATTAACCCCGAAGACATCGTTGATTTCAATGCCCTGTGTATCAAGGAAGACAATTATGTATTTTCCAAAGCAGAAATTGCTGCGCAACAAAAATATGCTTCAAAGTCGCACGCCAAAGGCAAGATAAAATACCACCGCATCCGCAAAGGCGAAACCCTGTATTCCGTATCAAGAAAAACAGGGGTGAGCGTGGATAGACTGCGCAAATTGAACAACATCAAGAAGGGCGCGGTTTTGCAGGTCGGCAAGTCGCTACGCACTTCGTAACTTCGCAGATAATTTTAAATTTTTCATAAAATGACAGCAAAAGAAATCCGTCAATCGTTCAAAGATTATTTTGAACGCCATGGGCATAAAATTGTGCCGTCCGCACCGATGGTGATTAAGGGCGACCCCACGTTGATGTTCACCAATGCCGGTATGAACCAGTTTAAAGATATTATTTTGGGTAATGTGCCCATCAAATATCCGCGCGTTGCCGATTCGCAAAAATGTCTGCGCGTGAGCGGCAAACACAATGATTTAGAGGAAGTTGGGCACGACACCTACCACCACACCATGTTTGAGATGCTCGGCAACTGGTCGTTCGGCGACTATTTTAAACAGGAGGCAATCGCCTGCGCGTGGGAATACCTGACGGAGGTGCTGAAATTGGACAAAAACCGCCTCTATGTAACTGTGTTTGAGGGCAGTAAGGCAGAAAATCTGGAGCGCGACGACGAAGCCGCCGGCTACTGGGAGCAATACCTCCCCAAAAACCGCATCATCAACGGCAATAAGCACGATAATTTCTGGGAAATGGGCGACACAGGACCGTGCGGACCCTGTTCGGAAATCCACATCGACCTCCGCCCCGAAGCCGACCGCGCCAAAATCGACGGCTTAACGCTGGTCAATCACGACCACCCGCAGGTGGTGGAAATCTGGAACCTCGTGTTTATGCAGTTCAACCGCAAAGCCGACGGCTCGCTGGAGGGGCTTCCGAATAGGGTAATCGACACCGGAATGGGCTTTGAACGCCTCTGCATGGCTGTTCAGGGCAAGACCTCCAACTACGACACCGATGTTTTTCAACCGATTATAAAGGTAATCGCCGAAATGGCAGGCACGACTTACGGCAAAGACCCGAAGCAGGACATCGCGATGCGCGTAATCGCCGACCACATCCGCACAATCGCGTTTGCCATCACCGACGGACAGTTGCCCTCCAATGCGAAAGCCGGCTACGTCATTCGCCGCATTTTGCGCCGCGCAGTGCGCTACGGCTACACCTTTCTGGGACAAAAACGCCCCTTTATGCACCGCCTAATCCCCGTCCTAATAGCCTCAATGGGCGATGCCTACCCCGAACTGAGTGCGCAAAAAGATTTGATTGAAAAGGTGATTAAGGAGGAAGAAGACTCGTTTTTACGGACGCTGGAAACAGGTATTCGCCTGTTAGACAAGAAGATACAGGAGGCGAAGGCGGCAGATACGCAGACGATTAGCGGCGTGGATGCTTTCACGCTCTATGATACTTACGGCTTCCCGCTGGATTTGACGGAACTCATTCTGCGAGAGCAAGATATGCAGGCAGACAAGGCGGGCTTTGACGTGGAAATGCAGAAACAAAAAGAGCGCGCCCGCAATGCCGCCGCCGTGGAAACGGGCGACTGGGTGACGGTGAAGAATGGCGACTCGGAGTTCGTGGGCTACGATTTCACCGAATCCGACGCGCAAATTCTGCGCTACCGCCAAGTGAAGCAAAAAAACGCCGACTATTATCAAATTGTGCTCGACCAAACGCCGTTTTACGCCGAGATGGGCGGACAGGCAGGCGACAGCGGTTGGCTGACGGATTCCAACGGCAACAAAATAGAGATTTTTGACACCAAGCGCGAAAATAATTTGGCGGTGCACCTCACAAAACACCTTCCTGCGGATGTTACGGACACTTTTCAGGCAGCAGTGGATGTGAAAAAACGGCGTGCCACGGAAGCCAACCACACGGCAACGCACCTCTTGCACGAGGCATTGCGCGAGGTTTTGGGCACGCATGTGGAGCAAAAAGGCTCGTCCGTGACCCCCGAATGGCTGCGTTTCGCCTTTTCGCATTTTCCGAATGTGACCGACG
>BNTT01000192.1 GCA_025996815.1 Bacteroidia bacterium | reverse complement strand
GCCGGAAGGCTCAACGCAAGTTCGCGATTGAGATTGTGCGCCGCCGTCGCCCCGCAGCAATTCCAGTCGTCAATCTCCTTGAGGGTGATGTCGAAAACTTTTGCCAACGCGATGGTCGATTGGGCGTAATCGGAGGACGTCCCTTTGAGGGAACAGCCCGGGTAAAATCCTATTTCCGTCATTTTTTCGTCTTCTTGAAAATGTTTGACAATTGCTTTTTCCCTTTCACTAATTCGGGCAAGAGCGGTAATTTCCCTTTCAGAAACATACGAGGCGCGATATTCAGGTCTTGCCACAGGTTGAGCGTCCGCAGTTTATATCCCAGCACCAGCCCCACCTCGTAGAGCCGTCCGGTATATTTGATGGAATCGAGAAACGCGCGATGAAACGGGATAATGTTTTTGTTGGATTTCTTGCTTTGCAACCCCTCTTGCAGGGATTTTTGCCGCAAATAATCCATCACTTTGGGAATATCTATCTCCATCGGGCAGCGCGAGATGCACATCTCGCAAGAAACGCACAGCCAAATAGACTGCGATTGAAGCAATTGCCTGTCGGCAGCATCTTCCTCCACCTGAAGCATCCGCATAACGGCGTTGGACGTGAAATCCATCTCACCGGCAAGCGGACAACCGGCAGAACATTTGCCGCACTGATAGCAGCGGGCACTATTGACACCCGTGCTTTCGAGCACATCGCTACTCAACATGTTTTTCCGGTGCATAATTTTTTTTTATAAAAGTCCGGTACAAAGGTACAAATTTTTTCTTAAATGAACAGTGAAAACATACGATTCAGGACAGGCCTGACTTATCATATTAAATTATATTTTTGTAAAATCAAAAATCAGGTGTTTTAAAATGCCTGTCTTATGTTCTGATTCATAATATTCTTTGTGTAAATTGTGAGATTTTGCTGTCAATATTTCCGTATTTCTTCCGTCTTTTTCTAACAATGAGTTAATGCCCATTCTCGTGTTATCTACTTTGCCTTCAAGTAAGTATCCCAACATACACCCCATAGGATATTTCTCAGAAATAAACCTGTCCATTCCTTCTTTAATGTATGCTCTTTTTAGTTCTGAACTTTTTTCTTTTAACCTTTTGGCTTCAAAATAATACTTGAATTCTTGTTTTTTTGCAAAATTAGACATTCTTAAATCAATCCTTGGCAATTTGTCTGCAAATCCTTTTATTTTTGGAACATCTTTAGGAATGCGAAATTCAGGTGCAATATGTATTTTAAATTGAACTCTTTTAGGGTTTTCATCGATTTTCTCATACAATATGTATGAAATATCATTTTCATTCCAATTTAACTGTATGACTTTTTCAGTTGTTGAAATTTGGTATGCTTCAATAATTAATTTAAAGCACCGTTGTTCAAATTTTTCAAATTTCCGGACAATTTCTTTATTCAATGTCATAGTTAATTTTCAGTTAAAATTTCAATAATTAACTCTGTTGCATCTTCTATGGCTATTGATTGCGACCAAAATCTGCGTTGATTGGGGCGAATGATATAAATATCATCGCCTGCTTTATAGTTCAATTTTTTCCTGAAATATATGTTTGTTGCTTTCTCTTCCCATAAATATTCATCTATTTTTTTTAACTCACAATCAACCTTTTCTGCTGAACACTCAACATCTTTTTGTTTGTTTTCAAATGATAATTTAATCATCATCAAAGGCGAAAATCTGCTAATGTCATAAATTGTAGCATTTACAAAAAAATCAGGTTCATCAAGAAAATCGTTGAGTTCGGCGCAGATTGTTGCGGCATAATTTGTTATTTGTTCGGACAGAACAGGTAATAATGCTTTGGACTTTTCTTGATTTTCAAATAAATCAATAGAATATTTAAGCAAATCGTTAATATTTAAAATATCTTGTTCTGAAAGATTCAAAATATGTTCAAAAATAGAATTGTCAATTTCGTCTTCAATATAATTAGTGTTTGTATGTTCAAAGTCGTCTTTAATTTTACTGATTAAAAAGTCAAATTTCTCAACCAATTTTTCTTTGGATTGATTATCAATATTTGGCAAGGCAGGCAAAGATAAAGTTTCGTTTGCTTGCGCACGTTCTCGTTCAATACCCCACGAGGCAGAGGTCATCGTAAGGAAATATTTTGCAAAGGACGAATTTATTAAACAACACCATAATTTAAGCATTGTCTCTTCTGTTTTATCATTAACTGAAATATTGCAAGCGGCAGTATTAAAAACCTGATAATCAATATAACTTGCACAAAATTCTTTTTCTTTTTGTCCCTCTTTAATAAGCAAATATGGCGGTGCAAAAATTTTAGTATTTATATTTCTGCAAATTTTGTTTGAAGTTTTAACTGTTTTTTCAGTTTCAATTGTATAAAATTTTTGTACTTTACTTAAATTAAGAACTTTTTGAGGAACAAATGTTTGATTTTTTTCTATTTGTTTTTTATCAGGCGAATGCAAACCTGAACCAAAATTAAATTTATCTTTATTTTGTTTTAAAAAATCATCAATAGACAAACTGAATTGTGAATTTATTTTTTTTATCAATTCCCAATCATTCATACCGCCCCACATTGCAACTTTCCAAATTTTCGTATCGGGTTTCCGGCATTCTTCGCGCGGCAGATAGTTGAGGTCAGTATAATCAATGCTCAAACCCTCTATTATATTGCTTTTTATGTAGGTTTTGGGTGCATAATATACAATTTTATCTTCGGCGTTTAAGGGTGTTTCTTTTTGGTAAAACACAATACTTATGGGTCCTGTTGCGCCGCTAAAAAGTTGTCCGCCAAAGTCCTTTTTTGCTTTTCTCAGAATAGAAAAATTATATACTTTCTCTACATAGCAATCGTTGAACAGCCATTGTCTGAAATTTTGATAAGTGCCGCCTGTATTGGTTAAAACTTTGGTGTTAAATATCAATGCAATTTCGCCTTGGGGGGCAAATAGTGTGGCTTTATGCAAAAATGGCAGAACCATTTCCTGTGCAAAACCATTGTGAGTACAATACGCACGAATTGTTTTGTGTTCGGGATTATTAGCAGACGGCAGACCAAATGGAGGATTACCAACTACCAAATCAAAATCTTTCAACTCCTTTATTTCCGAAATATCAGAAATGGTATCTCTGCAAAATAAATTTTTACCTTGTGCTTTTAGCGTTTTATCTTGTGGATTATTGATTAAGTAGGGCAACTTGTGTTTTTCTTTTTGCCAAATAGTTTTCGGGTCTAAATTATCAACCAATGCTAAATATAAACTAAATGCCGCAATTTTTATCGCTTGCGGGTGCAGTTCTATCCCAAAAATATTATCTGTTAATAAATTTTTCAGTTTGTCGAAATCCGTAAGTTTAGTATTATGAGCATTTTCATATCGTTTTACCAAACGCCTAAAACTTTCTACGAGGTAAATGCCTGAACCACAGGACAAATCTAAAGTTTTTACATTATAGTTTATTTCGTTGTTATTTATCGGTAATTTGTCGTTTAAAACAAATTCCACCAATGAGGGCGGCGTGTAGTATGCACCTGAATTTTTCTTTAATTTGGGGTCGGTTTCAAACAGAAAATTCTCATAAATTTCGCTCAACAATTCAATTTGAATTATACTGAAATCAAACAAACGAAAATCCTTAAAAAGTTGCACTTGCGCCGTGTTTTCATAGCCACAAGTGAAACATTCTTTGATAATTTGAAGTTGTGCTTTCGATATCGTTTCTGTTATATTGCCCACTTTATCTCTTTCCAATGTAAAAACATTTCCGTTAAAATAATGTTCCAAACTTTCAAACAAGCGATAAGTCGCATCTACATCTTCCAAAATATTAAAATATGATTCGGATTTTTCTTTTATTGCAGAATAAAATTTTTCATCTGTTGCCTTTCTGTCTTCAAGATACAACAAAAACAAAGAACGAAGTATAATTTTGTGTATAAACTCAATTTGAAGTCCTTCATTTTTAAGTTTATTGGCAGTATTTACCAAACTTTTAATCAAGTATTTATCAACTCGTCGCTGTAAATTGATTTTGTTCCTAATTTCTGCTGCTTTTTCGAATGTCCAAATTATTCCTGTATCAATAGCAATTCTTGAAAAAAGATTAACAAGTTCTTTAAGTTGTTTTTTGTCCGAAAATTTATATGCTTTTAATTCTATGCTTTGTAGTTCTTTATTATAATCAATTTTATCATTGGTTTTAATAATTGGCTTTTCGGAGCAATTATAAATACGAATTTCAGTATCGGAGTAAACATATAAAAAAAGCACTTTTTTATAGTTCCAAACTTTTTTGTGAATCTCGGCTATCTGTTCTAATATTTCATTGTCAAAAGATTTTACATTTTTCAGAAAAACGGCAGGAAAACTGTGTCTGTTTCCATTTTCGTCTTCATCGGTGTTCAAATAAACAGCATCTACGCCAAAATCTTTGATATATTTTCCCAAATCATCAGGCAGTTTATCAAAATCAACCGCAACGACATAGCCGTCAGTGCCTAACGAATCCTCTTCAGCTCTGAATCCCAATGCAATACGCAAACTATTATCGTCCATGATAATCCTATTTCACCTACAAAGGTAGAAAAAATTTTGCAATAATACTGTTTTTCAGGTCTATCCGCCAAACAAATTTCATTTTTTTTTATTTTTTTTCAAAAACGCTTGCATATGTCAAAAATAGGTCGTACCTTTGTCGCCGAAATGATGAGAAAATCAGCACATAGCAGCGTAGGGGCGACCGATTTGCCTCTAAAGCGGTGCAGAGTGCATATTTGAAGTATTACATGTAATCATAAAATTAATCATGAACAAATTGTTTGACATTGTATTTTTGGATGAGGCTTTTGACTTTTTGAAAACTATAGACAAAAAGCACCATGAAAAAATCATTTATAATATCCGTAAAGCCCAAATTGAGCACGACCCTGACCTTTTCAAGAAGTTGAACGAT
>BNTT01000191.1 GCA_025996815.1 Bacteroidia bacterium | reverse complement strand
TCCCTGCCACAGGATGTTGTAATTTTTCTCCGAAATGGGGATGATGATGGCAGGGAAAACCGGTGGAAGAGTATCTCGCATTCAAAAAAGTAACAGTCCCCCCGAAAGGCAGGGAAAGCAAGGAAAGCAGGGAAAGGGAAATCAAGGAAAGGGAAATCAAGGCAGAGGTCACTGGTTCGAGCCCAGTACGGTCCACGAGTGCGGTGTTTGAGATAAAAAAGGGGTATTAGCTCATCCGGTAGAGCGCGACACTGGCAGTGTCGAGGTGAGCGGTTCAAGTCCGCTATACTCCACGAAACGGCATACAAAAGCCCCTGTAAAATTCACATTTACAGGGGCTTTTTACGCTATAATTGCTGTTCGCGTTGTTTAATCCAAAATTTTGATGCGGATATTTTTGTACCACACATCATCACCGTGGTCTTGCAAGCCGATGTAGCCTTCGTGAGCCTCTCCACCAAGATTTTTCAGCAACTCAAAAGCGAGCGGCCATTTTTCCTGACTGAATTTGCTCTTTTGCAGCAGTTCTGTCCATTGAGGTGTCCAAAGATGGTATTCGACCACGTTTGCGCCGTTTTGTTTGTGCACAACGGTGCCCTTGTAGACCATGATGCCTCCCGTGTTCCATTCGCCGAACGGCTTGGAATTTTGCGGAACAGCGGGAATCATATCGTACAAAGAAGACGATTTGCGGTTGCCGTTTTCGCCTAACTTTGCATCGGGATGATTTTCGTTGTCCAAAATCTGGTATTCCGGTGAAGAAATGTAGATGGGTTGGTCTTTGACCTCCTGCGCCAGGAAGAAGACACCTGAATTGGAGCCTTTTGCCACTTTCCAGTCGAAACTCAACTCAAAATTTTTGAATTTGTAGTCAAACATGATGTCGCCGCCGGTCTTGTCCTGCGCTTCACCGGCACCGCTACCAGCAAATCTGATGGCACCGTCTTCGATGACCCAACGCGAGGGCATTTCACTCTT
This sequence comes from Bacteroidia bacterium, assembly GCA_025996815.1. Classification (GTDB taxonomy): domain Bacteria; phylum Bacteroidota; class Bacteroidia; order Bacteroidales; family Azobacteroidaceae; genus Azobacteroides. The sequence goes on along the minus strand of BNTT01000191.1, from coordinate 4,011 downwards.
GCCATAGCCTCTCCAGCCTTTGAACGATGTGCCGTCGAACAGGGTAATGAAACCCTCGGCGTCCTTCGCAAACTCATCCAGATTGACTTGTGGCTTGTTGATGACCACATACGCCGGAACGCCGTTGGCTTCCGGAACCTCCGTTTCACACTTGCCACAACATGCCGCTTCTTCTGTTGCTGCCGCTGCATCTGCCGCTTTTTTCTTGCAAGCCGTCGTCAATGTGGCGAAAGCCAGCAAGGCTACCAATAAATAATTTAACTTTTTCATTTTGTATATTTTTTAATTTTTAATTCGTAATTTTTAATTACTTCGGCATTTCCGGCAACGACCAACCATCGCGATACTTATGATTGATAAGTTCGGCGGCAAATGCTTGCGCGTTCACCGGGTCTGTCCATGTTTTATTGAAAGAAGGATGACCATCGTGGATAGTGAATCCGTCTTTAATAACCGTCTTAATGGTTTCGTCCGCGCCAATGTTCGTGAACTTCATGTTGGGACCATCCCAATGCAATTCTTTGTTCAAGGCTTGCAAACGTACAGCCAACACTCCCATCACCACCATTTCATTGAACGGACCTGCCTGCGCGAAGTCAGATTTTGAAGGTGTACGATTAGAGGCACTTTCTTTCGCGGCACGCACCCAATCCATTTCATGGTTGGTGGTAACGCGACGTTCGGTTTTAGGCACATTGGGTTTGCGACCCGACAAGAGCCATGGGTCTGCACCATAGCAGTTCGTAATCAGCGTGTCTTTGGTGCCGTGGAAGATTACCAAACCGCCGCCACTGCCCATCAGTTGCTTGCCGGCAGGGAAACCTTTCGGACGGTCAGGCATCATGCCGCCATCGTACCAATGTACTTCCACTTCCGGAAGACCCACCTTGGGTAAGTTTTCACGAGCCGGGAAAGTCAATTTAACGTGTTGCGCTTGTGGTGCACATTCATTCAACAACAGGGTGGAGGAGCCTTCCACTTTCGTGGGGTAGCCCAATTTCAGACCTGTGAACACCGGATGCAGGATGTGGCAAGCCATATCGCCGAGAGCACCTGTGCCGTAGGGCCACCAGCCGCGCCAATTCCACGGATGATAAATGGCGTTGTAAGGACGCACGGCTGCCGGACCGGAGAACAAATCCCAATTCAGCGTAGCAGGAATTTTGTCCACTTTATCCGGTGTATTCAATCCCTGTGGCCAGATAGGACGGTCGGTAGCGGCTTCCACTTTGAGCACTTCGCCGATTTCGCCATTCCAAATCCATTCGTTGGAAAGATTAACACCTTCGCCCGATGAGCCTTGATTACCCATCTGGGTAGCCACTTTGTGCTTCGCGGCTAATTTCGTCAGCAGGCGCGATTCATAAACCGTGTGTGTCAGCGGTTTCTGAACATACACGTGCTTGCCAAGTGCGATGGCATTGGCGGCGATAATCGCGTGTGTGTGGTCGGCTGTGGCAACGATAACGGCGTCGATGTCTTTGCCCATTTCGTCATACATCTTGCGCCAGTCTTTGTACTGCTTCGCTTGGGGATGTTCTTTGAACACGCCGGCGGCGTATTTCCAATCCACATCGCACAAGGCTACGATATTCTCCGTACCTTTCACCGCATTGATGTTGGAATGCCCCATACCGCCGATACCAACAGCAGCGATATTAAGTTTGTCACTCGGAGCTGTTACTCCACTAAGATTTTTGCCCATCACGAAACTTGGAAGAATCGTCAATCCGGCTGCAGCAAATGTGCCTTTTTGAAGGAAGTCCCTTCTTGACATTGAATTTGACATAATACTGAATTAAAATATAACTTATTAATAATTAACTCTTTTGGAGTGCCATCTTTTAGTGTTTTTGAGAATAATCCTCTTTCACAAAAGCGGCATCGTTCAAATAATCCAAGCTTGCTTTGACGGATTCGACTTCCGGCAAATCATACTTCTCAACCTCCACAACAAGGTATTTGGTGGCAGGATCAATGTTGTTAAACAACTCTTCAAAGTTCATATAGCCACTTCTCCCAAGTTCTTTTTCGTCTTTCACATGAAGCAATTCGAAGCGTCCGGGGTATTGTTTGAACAACTCGGCTGCCGGGCGCCCTCCTTTTTGGCTCCAATAAACGTCCAATTCAAAGACAACATTTGCCGGATTGGTGTTCTGAACCATGTAGTCATACATCACCGTGCCGTCTTCATACACTGTTGTGAACTCACGGTCATGGTTGTGATAACCAAATTTCAGACCGGCAGCAGCACATTTTTCGCCAATCTGATTGAAGTAGTCGCAGTAGGCTTGCAAGCCTTCCACCGTGTCGAGGTCAGGCATCGAAGGCATCACAATGTACTTCATGCCTGCGGCTTTGTGCGTGGCGATACACTTGTCCCACCAAGCCCAGACAGCCTCCATGTCGGCATCCAAATCCTGACGCACATGGCACGACAAAGCCGTCATTCCGGCAGCCTCAATCTTTGCCTTAAATTCTTCGGGCGACATTCCGTAGATTTTGCCGTCGTCATAACTTGCAGATTCCACATACTTGTAGCCTGCGTTTCCGATTGCGGCAATCACCGCATCAACCCCCACTGCCCCATCGTTGATAGGTCCGCGCAGGGAATACATCTGAAGCCCGATGTTTTTTTTCACCGGTCCTCCTGCCTTGCCACACGAGGCAACCATCAGCACAGCGGCTGACAACAGAAGCAAATTTCTCATCATTTTCATTTTTTTGTTTTTTTTTAATTTATAATATTTCAAAATATTTTGCAAATGTAGTAATTATATTTTAATCAGCCAAATTTTTTCACATTTTTTTATTTCTTTTTTGCCTTTGCTTGCTCCGCCTTGAGTTTCTGGGCTTCTGCGCGGTCTTTTTCCTTTTGTTTTTGTGCGGCTTTGCGGTCTTTTTCTTTCTTTTTTTGTGCCGCTGCGCGGTCTTTTGCCTTTTGTTTTTGCGCGGCTTTGGCGGCTTTGGCTTTTGCTGCCTGTTCCTTCTTTTTTTGTTTTTGCTGCTCGGCGGTTGCTTTTAGTTTGGCTTTTCGGGCGGCTTCCTTTTCTTTTTGGAGTTTTGCCTTTTCTGCTGCCTTGGCTTTTGCGGCGGCTTTGGGGTCGGGTTTGGCGGCTGGTTTGGCTTTTTCGTTGGGTTTTGCGGCGGGCGTTGCAACGGCATTATTGGGGGCAGAAACTTTCGGTTCTGTATCCTTCGCATTTGTTTCCGCATCTTTCTTCGCATTCGTTTCCGCAGGGAGTGGCTCCACGTTGAGGGGTGGTTGGCTTTCAGCCGGCTTTGCTTCCTGTGGCTTGGCTTCTTTCACTTCTTGGAATGGTTTGATTTCTATGGTTTCCTTGGTTTCCCTTTCCTTGATTTCCCTTTCCTTGATTTCCCTTTCCCTGCTTTCCTTGCTTTCCCTGCCTTTCGGGGGGACTGTTACTTTTTTGAATGCGAGATACTCTTCCACCGGTTTTCCCTGCCACAGGATGTTGTAATTTTTCTCCGAAATGGGGATGATGATGGCAGATTTGCGCAAACCGGCGGCGTAACCATCGGCTGCGTTAATCATTTTCAGGTATTGCTCCACTTCGCCAAAGTTTTTAAATCCATTGATTTGCAGGGAGTTAAAGTTTTCCAAAACTGTTTGTTCCAATTCAAAATCGCTGACGGCGAAATTGCTGAAATTGAAATTTGCGACGGTGTAGAGCAAGTGATTGTCGTCCAGAGTGCCATTGGGATACAAAATCAGCACTTTGTGGGGTCCGTCTGTTCTGCCGGAAAATTTCAGGGAATCGGCGGCACTCCAAAAAGAAAAGGAAGCCGCCCGAAAAGCCAAACTAAAAGCAACCGCCGAGCAGCAAAAACAAAAAAAGAAGGAACAGGCAGCAAAAGCCAAAGCCGCCATCGTACCAATGTACTTCCACTTCCGGAAGACCCACCTTGGGTAAGTTTTCACGAGCCGGGAAAGTCAATTTAACGTGTTGCGCTTGTGGTGCACATTCATTCAACAACAGGGTGGAGGAG
>BNTT01000190.1 GCA_025996815.1 Bacteroidia bacterium | reverse complement strand
CCCCTTGGAAGAATGCACGAACATCGAATCCCTTGTAATCAGCACCTAAATCCAGTCCGAACTGATAGCGGGGAGTGTTATTGCCAATAATCCTCAAATCTCCGTGGTCGCTAAGAGTACTCGTGCCGGCGTTGATTACCCCGTCGCCATTGAGGTCTTTATACATAATATCGCCGGCTTGCCAGAGGCTGCCGAATGCATTTTGTCCACCATTGGGCAACGATGCCAGATGTGCGTCCATCTCCTCCTGTGTTTTTGCTATTCCCACAGTCGTATAACCCCAAATCTCTCCGACTTTCGACCCTTTACTGTATGTTCCTAACGCTCCCGTTTCATTTGGATAACGGGTGATTTCTGTCTGTGAATCAGACAGAAGGAACCTCGCATTATAGCCCAAACCATTCTTCAGCCGGTCGTTCCATCCGATAGACAACTCAAATCCGTACGTTTTCAAGTCAGTGTTATTTGTTCTGGGAACAGCGGTGCCGAGTGTTATCGGCAATTCGGGAGCAGGTCCCACCATATCAAGTGTATAACGGTTGAAATAATCAAAAGAACCGGAAAGACGATTGTTAAACAGTCCGAAATCAAGCCCTCCATTCACTGTTTTCACCCGTTCCCATGTAAGTGCACTACTGACAAGTCCCGGAGCCCCTGCCGTATTTGGTCTGGCATTGTTTATTGGCCATGACCCGTTGGAGGAACCGACAGTCATTGTCTGATAGGTCGGATACCACGAGTTGGTATTCTGGTTACCTAATTCTCCATACGAGAAACGAAATTTCAGGCTTCCCACATATTGCGCCAAAGGTTGCCAGAAATCCTCGTATGCCACGTTCCAACCTACAGAAACAGAAGGAAGCCATGCCCATCGGGTTTCTCTTCTAAATCGGGAAGTGCCGTCATAGCGCAGGTTTGCCTCCACGAGGTATTTTTGGTTGTAATCATAATTAAGCCTGCCGAAAAATCCGGAAGTAGCCCAATCGCCTCGCGAACCGGCAACACCGGGAGAAACAATCTGCCCGTTGTTGTCAAGACCGGAAGTAAGGTCTATTTCGGTCAGTGCAGGCACCACGATTCCCCGCCGCTCTGCAGAAAAGTAAAAGTGTTTCATCATTTCTGATTGAAAACCAACCATACCTTTCAAGGTATGACCGCTTATCTGGCGTGTATATTCCGAAAAGAAATTTGCATTCATAAAATTATCTTTCGTTTGGTCTTCATGTATTATAGAGTAGCTATCCGAAAAGAAGGGTTCCCCATTGACATTGTGATTATATAATGCCAGTACATTCCAGTGTGAATTTAAATTATATGTCCGATAATTGAACTCCGCAAACGTTTTCCAATTTTTCACCGGTTCAAGTACCAATTGAGCCTGCTGATAAAGATGGTCTGTCTGGTAGGTGGTGCGCCCGCCATTACTCAACTTCCCGGGAGGTGAAGTATTATAAAAATACCCGTTGGGGTCGTACACCGGTAACGTCGGCCATGGATAAAGATTGTTAAACAAAGCATCATTTTGGAATGATGGGCGTGAATTATCTTCCCGGATAAAACGCGTATTGACGTTGAACTGCGCCCAGTCTGTCACTTGCACATTCAACTTGACAGTTCCCGCGTAACGTTTAAATTTATCCTGATTAAATTCCATCAACCCATTTTGACCCAAATATTGCAGTGAAGTATAATAGGTGAGTTTTTCAGTTCCGCCGTTAAGACTTAGATTGTGCTCTTGCGAAGGCACCCAACTTCTGTAAAGGGCATCATAATAATCCACATTGGCATTACCTGCATTATAAGCGTCAGCCCAATATCCGGGATTATTAGGGTCTTCCGGCACGGTAGTTGTCAGGGTGCCTTTCTGGTAGTCTAATATACGTTGCAGATGTTCATCCGAAAAAAACGGCGAGCTTCCGGAATTGATGCCGGCTTCATTCATGCTTAGCGCATAAGAATAGGAATCCACCCAGTGGGGTGTAAGCACGGGATCGCTCCAACGAAAATTATTGTTATAATTCAATGTAGGTTTTCCGGCCTTTCCCTTTTTGGTTGTAACCAGGATGACGCCAAAAGGAGCCCGCGAACCATATATTGAGGAGGACGCAGCGTCTTTCAATACAGATATATTTTCAATATCCTGTGGATTGATAGCATTAATATCTCCTTCCATACCATCCACCAGCACAAGCGGACTACCGCTGGAGCCTTGCCCGATAGTGGCCACACCGCGTATATTGATGCTGGGGCGACTGTCCATGTTTCCGGTTTTCTGAATAATCTGTAAACCCGGTACCATACCTTGTAAGGCTTGAGAAGCCGTCATCACAGGTCGTTCTTTGAGCGCCTTGGCATCCACAACTCCCACGGCACCGGTTAAACTCACTTTTTTCTGCGTGCCAAATCCAACCACCACCACTTCCTCAAGGTGACTCGTGCCTTCTGTTAGCGTGATGGAAATTGGCTGTACCCCCCCCCCATTAAGGATACCTCTTGCGGCTTATAGCCCAGATACGACACAATCAGCACGGCTTTGGGGTCGGACACAGTAAGGCTAAACTTTCCGTCAACATCCGTGGCGGTGCCGATGTTTGAGCCTTTGACAGATACACTCGCGCCGATAACCGCTTCGCCGGCTTCATCAAACACCGTGCCGGATATTTTCTTACCGTCCGATGGCTGTCCGCTCGTTGTTTGTTGCTTGGCAGTCAGCACAATGTACTTGTTCTGAATGTCATAGCTTACTTCCGTATTCCGAAATGCTTCGTTCAGCAACACGGAAATATCGGCTGATTTCTCTCTCAATTGGACCGTCCGGTTTACATCCACATCATTGTTGCGGAGTAAAACCAAATAATCGGTCTGCTTTTCGATTTCCGCAATCAGTTGTTTAACGGAAATCAGGTTGTTTGCAACTGTTATTTTTGTATTCTGCGCATTTACCGTGTTTGTTAGCAGTAAAGTGCAGAAAAACAAAAAGAACTTCAATAACACATTTAATTTCATCATACTTTTAATTTTTTAAATATTTAACATTATTATTAACGGATAATTATCCGATTGTTTTCATCATCGTTTTTCATGGCAAATGGATGCACTCGTTGCATCAACCGGAGAATCTCATGAATACCATCCTTTTGCCGAAATTTGACCGTATATTTCCATTGAAGCATTGCCGAATCTTTCACTTCGATGTCAATAGCGTAATATAATTCCAATCGCTTGATTATATTCTCAAACGATTCATTTTCAAAACTGTATAAACCATCTTTCCAAAGGAAATACTTGTAATCCGCAATGTTGCTTACCGCCAACCGGCTGTCGGAAACCGTTATTTCTTCATTCGGACGAAGGGTAATAGCCTTGGCTTGCGATTCCGGATGATACACTTGCAAACTGCCTTCTATCAAGCTGATACGGCTGTAATTTTCTTCCGGATAATTGAATACATTGAAGGCTGTGCCCAATACTTTGGCATCCACCGTTCCGGTGGAAACAATAAACGGCTTTTTGGCATCTTTGGCTACCTCAAAAAATGCTTCACCTTCGATACTGACCCGCCTTTCCCTGTTTGAAAATACGGCGGGATAGGTAATCGTGGTTTGTGCATTCAGCCACACCACCGTTCCGTCGTGCAAGGTCAAACTAAGTCTTTGTCCGGCAGGGACATACACGGTATTGAATAGTTCTTCGGTGGAATTGTGTTTTGTGTAATAAAAATCGGCGGTCGTCCAAGTCGCACTTATCAGGATAATGATGGTTGCGGCGTAACGAAGCGTTCTTTGTGCAAATTGCAAAATCTTTGCCCGCTTGTGCTGCAACCGGAATTGATGGTAAGAGGCGGTCGCTTCCTGTTGGTCGTTTTCCTGCGCAACCAAGCCCAGCAATGCCTGCAACTGCTGCATTCGGATAAATTCTTTTTTCAATGATTTATCCGAATGGGATTTGCGCAACAAGTCCAAGCGTTCTTCAGCACCTAACTCTCCCTGATAATATTTTACGATTTGTTCGTGCATTATTTCTGTCTTTGGTATATAAACGTATGAAGGGTAAGAATCCGCTAAAAGAAATTAAGAAAATCAATGAAATTAAGATTTTTTAACCTTTATAGACTTAAAAGGAAGAGCAATAACGGCAAATAATCCTTCAATTCCTGTCTTAGTTTTTTATAAGCAATCCCCATTTGGGTTTCCACGGTATGGATGGAAATATTCAATTCTTCCGCAATTTGACTTTGCTTCATCCCCTCCAATTTGCTTTTGATGAAAATCTCCCGACATTTTTCGGGCAGCGATTCGATGGCTTTATGAATAAGGTCTTCGATTGATTTTTCGGATGCTAAAACAGTTTGGTCAAAATCTTCCAACGAATCGAATTTCATCTGCATACTCAATCGAAATTCTTCCTGCATGGCAGTTTCTGCTTTCCGAACAATAATTTGATGGCGAAGATAATCAATGCACCGGTTTTTGATGGACGTAAAAAGGAATGCCAGCATATAATTGGGGTCAGTCAAGCCTCCTTGCTGCACTTTCCAAATATCGGTAAAAGCATCATGAACAATATTTTCCGCCTCTTCTTTGGATAATACATATTCTTTAGCGAACCGTACCATACCTGCATAGTGCGCTAAATAGATTGTTTCAAAATTTGCTTGAAACTTTTTGCTGTCTTCACGTGTATTGTCCGGAAACATTAGTTTTTTACAAAATTAACAGTTTTATTGCGCAAAGGTAATACAAAATATTTTATCGGCAAAATATTTTTTAGCCACAAAATAGGTCTTAATTGGGAGGGTAGTGAAAAAAAGCGTATCTTTGCAGACCAAACTTGCCAAATTTAACAAGTTTGGTCTATAAAATAAATGTATTGGTATAGGCGTTTAGGTCGCCCCAATAATTTGCTACCTTTGTAGCATGGAAGAAAGGATAAAATTTATGGGAGTGAACTCAATCAATTTTTACAGACAGTTTCAAACAGATACAGATTGTTATC
>BNTT01000189.1 GCA_025996815.1 Bacteroidia bacterium | reverse complement strand
TGCCTTTGACCGAAAGAAAATAGTGTCCCCCTTTGGCTACTATTTTTTCGGCAATCTTCGTTTGAGTCCCGATGGCATCTATGGACACGACCGCTGTTTCCCTTGCTGGTGGGCGAAACTCCTTTCAGCTTTTTACCATCCAACACGATTTGTTTTTCTGCCAGCACACTTAAGATTTCTTTACCGTAAATTTCCAAACAAGTTTGCATTGCAGTGGGCTTGATGAGTCTAAAAACCCGTTCAAAAGTATCCGGAGATGGTGCGCCATGGGGCAGTCGTAATATCTCCGGCAACAAATGCCCCCGCTCTTTGGCAAACAAATGCATGTCCTGATAATCAACACCACCGGTCAAATAGGTGCACACTGCGGTTACCAAAATGTCCGACAACAAGTGCAAGCAACGTCCCTGCACGCGAGGGTCTTCTATCGCCTCCATGTAATAATTTATGCTATGTTCCATGGAGGTGCAAAGGTAAGCTTTTTTAGGGAAATTTTGATGCGGTTGCCCTGTCATCAGATTGTAGATTGATAGTCTTTACAAGATTTTTATATCCGTCTTCTCTAAAAGATACTTCTTTTTTACCCAATGACAAGTCTTGTGTAGTCGGGGTTTTTCCTATGTCCTTTCCATCAATTGACACAAATGATGGGGGTGTAGATGTTATTCTCAGTGTTGCCGTTTTAACTTTTTCCAACTCTCCATGTATTTCATTATCTCCCGGCTGCAAATTGATTGTCTTTTCAAGAGTTTCATATCCGTCTGAGCGAAAAGATACTTTTATTTCACCCAATGGCAAATTGTCTTTTGTAGTCGGGGTTTTTCCTATGTAGCCGCCATCAATTGACACAAATGACGGGGGTGTAGATGTTATTTTCAGTGTTGCAAATTTTTCCTTCTCTCGGAATGTTGCTATCATATTAGTAAATTTCCCCTCCTCCTTTATCTCAACCGTTTGTTCAAAAGCCTCGTATTCGGCATTGTTGGGTACTAATTTTATTTTGTATTCGCCAACAAGAATTTTTGGTATTTTGCAGGGTGCCGTTTCGCTGTGTTCCTCGCCATCAATATACACTTTCGCGCCGCTTATGTTTGTGATATTGATGTCTAATTTTCCATAGATAGGCTCTAATGTCGGCAGCGTAATCGTTTCGTCTTTCTCGGCAACCGTGATGATGTCTTTTTTTCCATCGCGGTGTGATGGCTTTTTCACAACTATTTTGTGGGGTCCGGCAAGAAGTTGACCTGTCCACTCTTTAATGCCTTTGTTTTCTTCGTCCACAAAAATAGTGGTGCCGTCTTGTTCTGAAATGAGCGTTACAGTGGCAAAATTGGGTGACAAATCAATCGTTTCTCTTGTTGTTTGCCCATCTGTTATAGTAACTTGCTTGCTTGTTGGTTTATGCCTCGGTTCTTGAGCTTCTATCTTATAGGTGCCGCTTTCTATTCGGTCGAGTGTAAGCGGGCTTTTTGATGGCTGAAGTTTACCGTCAATAAAAATATTGGCACCTTCAGGTTTGGTATTAATAACCAACGACCCAAAATTGGGCAACAACTCAATCGTTTCAGTCGTTGTTTGCCCATCTGTTATAGTCACTGACTTGTTTGTTGGTTTATACATCGCTTTTTCCGCTCGCACCGTATAGGTACCGCTTTCTTTTCGGTCGAGTGTAAGCGGGCTTTTTGATGTCTGAAGTTTATCGTCAATAAAAATATCGGCATCATCGGGCTTGGTAATGATTTTCAGCGTACCAAATGCAGGTTTGAGGTCAATGTCCGCTCTTTCGGTTTTTTCCGGTGTAATGGTAACGGCACCGGGAAATTTACGATACTCAGGAGCTTCTACTGTGTAGTCATATTTTCCTAATGGGAGAGTTAACCTTACGAACCCATTCTCAAAATAAACCTTATCTCCTTCCGGTTTTCCATTAGCATCCCACACTTGAATGTAAGCCGCCTCTATTTTGCTGTCAGTCAAGGTGGCAATAAAGTAGTTGCTGGTATTAGCGTCTTCGATTATTACGGTTTGCTTGCCCGATATTTTCATTTTATATACCGTACCCGGTTTCAACGGTCCGGTAGGAAAGGAATAGGTTCCTAAAGAACTTCCTATGCTTTTGTGCACAATGGCGATTCTGGTGGCTCCGGGCGATACATACACAACCGGAAAACCTTTCTCACATGCAAATCTTGTATACGCTTGTCCTGCATCGAAGTTGATAAACCCATTGCAATCAAGTGTGGTTTCTATTCTTATCATGGCACAAAGCTTCTCGTTCTCATCTTTCACTTGGGCGATCAGAGCATCAGCATCCTCCGTTTCATCAAATGATGATATACTAAAATTTTGTGCATACAAACTCATGCCGAACGATAGTCCGACAATTACCGTAAAAACTTTTTTAACCACTGACTTCTCCATACATATTGCGTTTTTAATTTTTAATTTCAAAAATGATAAATATCATAAAGCCCAAAATCCGGGTCTTTTTCGGGTTGCCAAGCCCGCACGTGAATAATTGGCTCGTTGGGCTTATTCACATCCACCAAGACAAACAAGAAACCTCTGTCGCCGTAAGAACTGGAAAAATAGTCCTGCTGCATCTGAATACCATAGATTTCGCCTCCCTTCGCCCCTTTTTTTATGGACACATCGGCAAATTTCAAATTGACATATTCGTTGTTCTGAAAACACTTTTGCAAGTTGCGCATATACTGCGACTTGCTCTGGCGATTAAGTTGTATTTTAGGTGCATTCTGATACTGATTTTCAATAGTTGGCGCAGGGCGCAAAATTTTTCCGGTAATAATCAAGGCATCATCGGAAAAAATGGATTGCAAATAGTCTAATCGCTTCAAGGCATAAGCCGTCTGGTAGTTTTCCACAAAATTGATGATGCTTACGCGCGAATATTCAGTCCACTTGTCGTGACTTAAAATGTCCTTGCAAGCCTTGTCGGCTAATGCAAACGAAAGCGACCGTATCTTGCCCGCCGCCACATCAATATCAAACACCACATTTTCCACAAACGTGCGCCGATTGCTAAAACTAAACCGCATCGGCAGCGAGCGAGCCAACACACCACCGTCAAAAAGCATAAAACTATAATCGGCGTTTGCAATAATAACTGCTTTGCCATACTGTATCAGTTTTTGAAACACTGTATAGCCTTCCGGCGTGAAACATTCCCGCGCCGATTCGTAGTTTTTGGTGCTAATAGCCGTTTCCACTCTTTTGAGCAAAGGCAAATAGCCTGAACCATCAATCGTTAATACGTTTTTTGCAGGCGCGGCAACGGCAGAGGAAGTGGCAACGGCAACATTGTTAGTGGCGATTGGCGCAACGTCTTCAACAGGCTTAAAATCAGGCACTTTGCTCATCGCAATATCAATTTTCGCCTTTTTGAACGGCACACCTTCCACTTTCGACAAAATATCGTTCACCTCCTTGTCGGTTTTCCACTCATCGCCAAACTCATATTCGACCCTGACACTGATTTTTTTATGCAGTGCCGCATCTTCTCCCAGCAGTTCGGCAACCCCTTTGCCGTCTTTTGCGGTGGTGAGCGGCGACCAGTTGCGCCCGTCAAAAACGCTGTACTCACAATTTCCGACCGGCTGTTTGTTGTAAGTAATAGCCAAATTATACAGCGTGATGTTCGGCTCGGGTTGCTTGCCGGTAACGCTAAAATCAAGTTTGGAAAACACCGCATCGATTTGTCGAGGCAAAAACACCTCCAACTTCTGCTCTGCACCATTGTGGGTGTATGTGATGGTGTTGCCATCGGGATGACTACGCAGCAGCAGCAACGCCCAATAGTAATATTTCAATGCATCGGCAACCTGCAAATTTGTTTCCGCTTTAAGAGCCGTAGCGGTGAAATCTTTGATTTTGCTTTCGCGCTCGGCAAAAATTTTGTACACTTCCGACCGCTTGATGTAGCACAGAATATGAACATCGTCTTTTTCCTCCCATGATATTTTTTCTATATTGCGCAATGTAGCGTTGGAATAGGTCTTTACCATGTCATTCACTCGCTCAGAAACATTATCAGTAATCATGCTAAATTTGCTTTCAACATTGACTGAAATCTGGTTGATGATTGACGACAAGGCAGCGTTTTCTGCGTTAGCCGGAGTTTTTCCCACACCTTCGCCCCAGTAATATTGTTTACCGCCTTTAATTTCGTCAACAGTTTGCGAATAGGCTGATTGGGTGCCTAAGCATCCAATCAGCACTATCAAACACTTTGCAATAACTTTCATTCTCCCTGCTGGCTTTTTTCAAGTTCGGCTTCCACGCGCTTGCGATACTGGTCGAACTCAAAATTCATTTTCATTTTTTGTTCGTCGGGAATGCGCTGTTGCACCTTTTTAGCCACCGAAGAGGCAATTTCCGCAACGCCGGCTTTGTATTCCAAACAAACCCAGATGTCGTACATGTTGTTAGGACGCAGTTCTTTGTAGGTTTTAATCACAACAGCGTTGCGAATCACCTCTGAGGCAATGCTTTGTGCAAAATCGTTGCTCTTTGCACCCTGGTCGCTTACCGAGTTGCCCGAGGCTACGTCGCCGGAATAAATGTCGTAACCCACTGCATCTTCGGAAGTTGCAGTCTTGATTTTTGAAGCCAAGGCTCGTGCAAACTGTGCCCGTGCCTGCGTCTCCGCAATGTTTTTGGCGGTTTGCTCTTTGAAGTGCGAACCCTTGCCAACGGCGCGTATAACAGGCTCTTCTTCTTGCAACTCTTCGCAAATGTTGCTTGTTACCACTTTGGCATCGCTTTTTGCCACAGGCAAATTACTGTGTGCCACTTTTTTACTCCCGCAACCCGTAATCATTACGCCTGCGAACACTGCCATTACGGCAACTTTTAAATAACTCTTTTTCATTTGTTTTTAATTTTTAAGGTTCTACTGGGAATTGTGTGGAAAGAGCATTAAATCACCGTTAAAGAAGAGAATAGCCGTTCTGAAATTAGCGGTATTTCTGTAACCTCTTCCGATTGTTTTTAACTCTTGTATTGCCCCGTTTA
>BNTT01000188.1 GCA_025996815.1 Bacteroidia bacterium | reverse complement strand
GAAGAAAACTCTGCCCGATGTGATAAGGCGATGTATATTCTCCGTCTTATCAACATACAAGCAATCATCATTGCGCAAATTCGCAAACGACTGTATTCCGATAGGTAATTTTTGCATAATCTTTTAATTTGTCGCAAAGTTACACTTTTTTTTTATATTTTCACCCAATCCTCCAAAGCAATTGTCTTATTGGAATTTAGCATCCACCGCAGGGGGCAAACAACCACCTTATCGTTGTTTTTGTTCAAATAGGCACCCCACCACGAAAAGGAACTGTTGGAAATGATGTTGTGCCTGCAACATGACATCAGATAGATGTACCAAAAAGAATTTAGGTCGTGATTGGGCACATAGCAGGTGCCTTCCGGCAGCGTGATATGCTGCTTCACCCAATCCAAATCATCTGAAAAGACAAAGAATTTACAATTTTTCCGGTTTTGCTGCAAAAAAAAGGCAATCGCTTTCTGATAGTATTCTACATCGCAAACGCCATATCTTTTTGCAGCCTTTGTGGATGAAAAATAATCGCCTCGCCGAATGTGTAACGCCACAGACTGCTCATTTGCGCTTATTTCATTTTCAATAGCCTGAATTTCTATCGGTTTTTCTGCACGGGGAGCAAAGAAATCGGGATTATTCCTTAATAATTCGTTGGGATAGAGTTCCTTCTGCCAATAGCCTTGCAGGTATTTGCTGCCTCGCATCCAACACACCACGCATCGCAACAGCTTGTTTAACAGCCCTCTATGACCGAAAGGCATATTTTCAACTACGGGGATATTCCGGTTGAGCACCTCCAACTCAAAATGCCGCAACGGCTGCGACTTCGCCTTTCCAAATGCAGAAATGTCATACTTCACGTCTTTGCCCGCTGTCAATCGCAAATATTCGCCAAATGCGTATTGAAACAGTTGATTGCCGATGCCGCCGTGTAATCTTATTATATTCATAGCGTCAATTTATTCTCGGTCATCCGCACCACATATTGCTGAATAACTGCTTTTAGCCGCGTTTCCATTTCCTCCTGCTCCGGCACTTGTCCTTTCAGATTGTTGCGAAGCAAAACGTCTGATTGATAGTTATATACAGCATTGGTTTGTTGCCCGTCGAACTGCAAGAAATACTCATTTTTGATATATTGGTAGCGTCCGGTATTGTAGTTTGCCACAAACTTATCTTCGGCGGGGGTGCTGAAAATATCTTGCCCAAACGCGAAATAGGGCTTGTCGTAGTTCATATAACTTAGAATGCTGGGCATGATGTCCATTTGCTGCACCGGCATTTTTTCCATTCCCTTCAAATTGCTGCCCGGATGGTAGAACAAAATCGGCACGGCATACAGGTTGGCATCCGTGAAATACTCTTCATGCGTGGCTTGATTGGTGTGGTCGGCGGTGATGACAAACAGCGTGTTTTCAAACCAGTCGTATTGCGCCATTTTCTTAAAAAATCGGCTTATGGCATAATCCAGATAGCCAATCGTTTGGTGAATATCCTGCGTGCCTTTGGGAAATTTGCCTTCATAGCGTGCCGGAATTTTGAACGGATGATGCGAGGTGGCTGTAAAGAGCGAAGTGACAAACGGTTGCGGCAATTCGCCCATCTTGTCGGCGTAGTACTGCAAAAATTCCTCGTCCCACACTGCCCATGTGCCATCCAAATCCCGGTCGCCATATTCGTCCTGCCCAAAATAGTCGTCGAAGCCCGCACTTCGGGCATACGCCGAAAAGCCCATCGAACTGTTGGGCGCGCCATGAAAAAAGGCAGAATAATACCCCTTCGTTTTCAGCACATCGGCAATGCTGCTGATATTATTGGTGGCATAAGGCGAGAGCACATACGACTCAATGAACTTCGGAATACTCGACAGCACCGATGGCATGGCATCAACCGACTGTCGCCCATTGGCAAAGGAATGTTCAAACGTAAGCCCTTCGGCATACAGCGAATCCAAAAACGGCGTGTAGCCCTTGTAGGTGCCATTGTCCAAATCTTTGTTGAGAAAGCCCGAATACTCTTTGCACAGACTTTCAACGATAATCACCACCACATTCAGCGGCTTAAATTCCCCTGTGGGCTGCGGGTGATGAATTGGCGAAAAAATGGCTGCCATCGCCGTTTCATCCTCAAAATATTTAGGATTGGCGTACTCCACTTTGCCTGCCGTGCGGATAATGCAAAAAGGCGTGTTAAGTACAATGGCTGTTTCTGTGCTCTTATTGACATATTTATTGGCTTGATTGAGCGTGATAGGGCGGCTCCTCTGAGGCTGCACTATGCCGCCACGCGCACTAATAAAGGCTCCATAAGCAACCAAACATAACAGTGCGGTGTGCAACGGATAATACACAAATTTGGATTTGAACGAAAACGTTTCGGAGGGTTTGTAATACAATCTATAGATGGCAAAAATGATAATGATTGCGAATAAAACCACATACCAAGAGTCCCCGGCGGCGTGCATAAACACTTTGCCAAGATTGTCCTCATGCTGAAATTCCGAAAAAACCGTGCTGGTGGTACGCCGACCAACGAAAGGAAAATAGACCATATCCGCGCAATTGGCAATCACCGCGATGCTATTAGTGATAATGAAAATCCACTTCGCAACTGTCTGATACACAGCATTTAGTCTGAATTTGAACGGCAACACCTGCATCAGCATATACAGCATATTGGTATAGGCAATGGCTGAAGCGTCAAACTTGAAACCGCCTTGCAGCAGTGTCAAAAAATGCCCGAAAGTCATCTCTGAAAAATAGCTCTTGTTCACCAGAAAAAACGCGATGCGACACAAGTAATAAATCACCAGCATCAGCCCCAAATTGCAGAGCAAAGCAAATGCCGGTTCTGCTTTAAAGTGTTTCCAAATCGCTAATGCTTTTGTTTTCATATTTGTCTCCATATTTATGTTTATTTTATTGTCAATTTATTTTCAGCCATCCGCACCATATATTGCTGAATGACAGCCTTTAATTGCGTTTCCATTTCCCGCAGGGGCAGGGTGCGCCCTGCCTCTACCAGATTGTTGCGAAGCAAAACATCTGATTGATAGTCATATACGGCTTTTGTTTGCTGCCCATCGAACTGCAAAAAATAATCGCTTCGGATGAATTGATATTGATTGACATTGTAATTTGCCACAAATTTATCTTCGGCGGCGGTGTTGAAAATGTCCTGACCAAACGCGAAATAGGGCTTGTCGTAATTCAGATAGCCCAAAATGCTGGGCATAATATCTGCTTGCTGGATGGGTTTTGTGGCATCCAAGCCTTTCAAATCGCTCCCGTGATGGTAAAACAAAATCGGCACGGCGTACAGGTTGGCATCGGTGAAATACTCGTCGTGCGTGGTTTGGTTGGTATGGTCTGCCGTGACGACAAACAGCGTGTTGTGATACCATTCGTACTGCGCCATTGTCGTGAAAAACTGCCGCAGGGCATAGTCTGCATAGCCAACGGATTTGTGGATAGGGTGCGTGCCTTCGGGGAATTTATCTTTGTAGCGTGGCGGAATGTTGAACGGATGATGCGAACTCACCGTGAACACCGAAGTTACAAAAGGCTGCGGCAATTCGCCCATTTTGCGGGCATAAAACTGCAAAAACTCCTCATCATAGATGCCCCATGTGCCGTCAAAGTCCGCCTCGTTGTCGTATTCATCCATTCCGAAATAGGCATCAAATCCGGCACTTTGGGCATACGCCTGAAAGCCCATCGAGCCGTTGGGTGCCCCATGGAAAAAGGCAGAATAGTAGCCTTTTTCTTTCAAGAGCGGGGCAATCCCGCTGATGTCGTTGGTTGCGTAGGGTGTCAGCACGTAGGGGTCGATAAACATTGGGATGCTCGACAGCACCGATGGCATGGCATCAATCGACTTGCGCCCGTTGGCGTAGGAATATTCAAACGTCAGCCCTTCGGCATACAGCGAATCTAAAAACGGCGTGTAGCCCTTGTAAGTGCCGTTATCCAATGTTTTGTTGAAAAAGCCGGAGTATTCTTTTCCAAAACTTTCGATGATAATGACCACCACATTCAGCGGCTTAAACTCTTCTGCGGGCTGCGGGTGATGAATTGGCGAATAAACGGCTTCCATTTCCGCTTCATTTGCAAAGTATGCAGGATTTTTATACGCTATCTTGCCAAACGTCCGAATAATGCAAAAAGGCGTATTGAGCACAATGGCGGTTTCTATACTCTTATTGACGTATTGATTGGCATTACTGAGCACAATGGGTCGGGGCGGAGTGCGCATCTTGCCCACGCGCACAATATTACTACTGCCGCGCACCCCAAAAATAGCACCCAAAACAAAAACCACCATCAACAACGAATGCCGCAAATAATAAGGTACATCCCGCTGTAGGGGCAGGACGCGCCCTACCCCTGCATCACCACCTCCGGGTCTGTAATACAGTTTATAGACAGCAAAAATCAGCGCAATGATAACCAAAGTGACGTACCAATAGTCCAAAGCGGCATGCAGGAAAACGGTAGAGAGATTGCCTTCATTCTCAAATTCCGAAAACACAGTGCTGGTGGTGCGCCGATTGGTGAACGGGAAATAACCAATATCCAAACAATTAGCAAGCACCGCCACACTATTGAAGACAACAAAAATCCACTTCGCAACGGTCTGATACACCGCGTTTAACCGAAACTTGAAAGGCAACACCTGCATCAATATATACAGCAAATTGGTATAGACAATCGCCGAAATATCGAACAGCAAACCACCTTTCAGCAACGTCAACAAATGGCTAAAAGTCATATCCGGAAAATAACTTTTATTGACCAAAAAGAACGCGATGCGGCAGAGGTAATAAATCACCAGCATCAGCCCCAGATTGCGAAGCACCGCGAAAGTTGGCGCTGCTTTTATTTTATTCCAAGCTATTTTCATATTGTTTTTCATTTTGAGGGTGTAACGGTCTTTCGCATACTGATTATTTTTATTCCTCCCGCATGGACTTTCAACCGTATCGGTCCGCCATTAGAAGTGAACGCATCGCCGTCCACATGAATATTCCGTATCGCCC
>BNTT01000187.1 GCA_025996815.1 Bacteroidia bacterium | reverse complement strand
CTTAAAAAGAATGAAAACAAAAAAAATCATTTCATCTTTTTGCTTGCTGCTCACCATGGGCATGGTAAGCGCAGTGTTCACCTCGTGCGCCAAAGAGGAGCTGGTGGAGCCTGCTTTGTTGGTGGGACCGGATACTATTTCGGCAACTGCTGCCGAAAGAACATATTCTATTGCCGTAATGAGCAATGGCGCGTGGAAGGCTGCGGTTAGTTTGGAGTCTGATTCGGAGTCTGAATGGTGCAAGATTATTACCCCCGCTACGGGCATAGACAATGGTACGATTACGGTGAGCGTGGCGGAAAACACTACAATCAGCCCCCGTAAGGCAACCATAACCGTTAGTTTGGGGTCGCTGCCGGAACAGGTAGTTACGGTTATGCAAGAGGCGGCGGCAAACGCTACTGTTTTGTGGATAGACACAACGCCGATTGCGGCAACTGCCGCCGCGGATAGTTATTCTATTGATGTGACGAGCAATAGCACGTGGACGGTTACAGTTAGTTCGGGGTCTGAGTGGTGCAAGATTAGCCCCACTACGGGCATAGAGAATGGTACGATTACGGTGAACGTGGCGAAAAACGGCACAGTCAGCACCCGTTCGGCGATTATCATCGTTATTGCCGGAGCGGTTGCGAAGACGGTAACGGTTACGCAACCGGCGGGAGATGCTGCATTGTCGGTGGACAAAACGAAGATTGCGGCAACTGACACCGCGGCGAGTTATTCTATTGCCGTAACAAGCAATAGCGTGTGGACGGTTAGCAGTGATGCCACATGGTGCACCTTGACGACCAAGATTTCCGGCATAAACGACACAGTTAAGGTGAATGTGAAGGAAAATATCACTACGAGCACCCGTAAGGCGACTATCACCATTACTGCCGAAGCGGGCACGAAGACGATAATTGTTACACAAGCAGCGGCAGACGACACCTCTTTGAAATTTGACAAAGCAAGTATCGAGGCAACTGCCGAGGCGGATAGTTATTCTTTTACCGTAACGAGCAAGCGCACGTGGGACGTTGAAAGTGATGCCGAGTGGTGCACCCTGACCACTGCTTCCAACAAAATTATGGTGGATGTGGCGAAAAATACCATTGCGAGCATCCGTAAGGCGACTATCACCGTTACCGACGGAGTGGTTACGAAGACACTCCTCGTCACGCAAGTGGCGGCAAAGGCTACTTTGTCAATTAACAAAATAAATATTCCGGACACAATAATTGCCACCGCGGCGAGTTATCTTATTGACGTAACGAGCAATAGCACGTGGACAGTGAGCAGTGATGCCGCATGGTGCACCATGACCACTGTTCCCGGCATAAGCCCCGGCGACGGCATAATTATGGTGAATGTGGCGGAAAACACCACTGCGGGCACCCGTAAGGCAACTATCACCGTTACTGCCGATGGAACCGTCGCGAAGAAGGTGGTTGTTACGCAGCAGGCTCCGCTTCCTGTTTTGACAATCGACAAAGCAGATATTGCGGCAACAGACACCGCGGCGAGATATTCTATCGCCGTGATGAGCAATAGTGCATGGGTAGTTCGCAGCGATGCCGAATGGTGCACCATGGCGACCACTGTTTCCGGCATGAACGGCACAATTACGGTGAATGTGGCGGAAAATGAAGATATCACTGATAGCCGAACAGCGATTATCACCATTATTACTGCCGAGGCGGGCACGACGAAGGAGATAACTGTTACGCAGGCTCCGGCTGCTACTTTGGAACTTGACAAAACAAGTATTCCGGAGGCAATTGCCGCCGCGGCGAGCTATCTTATTAACGTAACGAGCAATAGCACGTGGGCAGTGAGCAGCGATGCCGAGTGGTGCTCCCTGACCACTGTTTCCAACACCGGCACAAGCACAGGCAAAATTATGGTGAATGTGGCGGAAAACACCACTGCGGGCAGCCGTAAGGCAACCATCACCGTTACTGCCGGAAGGTGCAAAGAGACGGTAACGGTTACGCAAAAGGTGGGAGATGCTGCATTGTTGGTGGACAAAACAGCAATTGCGGCAACTGCCGTAGCGGCGAGTTATTCTGTTGCCGTAACGAGCAATAGCGCGTGGGTCGCTGAGAGCAATGCCTCGTGGTGCACCCTGACGACCACTGTTTCCGGCACAAACGGCACAATTACGGTGAATGTGGAGAAAAATCCCTATACATACGCCCGTCCGGAGACGGCGACTATCACCATTACCGGGGCGGTCACGAAGACGATAACTGTTACGCAAGCGGCTCCTTTTACCCCTGTAATGGTAACCGTAACAGGTGGTACCACCATGCTCAACGGCACAAGTGTAACCCTCAGCAGTTTCCAAATAGGGAAATACGAGGTTACACAAAAACAGTGGATAGAAGTGATGGGCAGTTACCCCGGCACAGCACCATCAAGCACTTATGGTGAGGGCGGCAACTACCCGATGTATAATGTCAGCTACGATGACGTACAAGCGTTTTTAACTAACCTCAATCAGCAAACCGGCAAAAATTACCGCCTGCCCACAGAGGCAGAGTGGGAATATGCCGCCAAAGGAGGACAGAGTACGCACAACTACGACTATAGCGGCAGCAATACGCCCGGCAATGTAGCGTGGTATTCCGATAATAGCAGCGGCAAAACTCATCCGGTAGGCGGAAAAGCCCCCAACGAGTTAGGCATTTATGATATGAGCGGTAATGTATGGGAATGGTGCAGCGATTGGTATGGCAGCAGCTATCCGACAAGTGAAAACAATCCTACTGGTGCTGCATCGGGTTCGTCCCGCGTATTCCGCGGCGGCGGCTGCAACGACGGCGCAACGAAATGCCGCGTATCTTTTCGCGACGGCATCTCGCCCGCCTACCGCGACTATTACATTGGCTTCCGCTTAGTGCTGCCGTAGCATTAAATTTTTGGCAAGTTGCCTCAAAACCGCTTTCCGCTCCGCCGGCACATTCACTGCCGTCAGAGCCTCCAATGCCCGTTGAAAATAGTTCTCCATCGCCGCGCAGGCTTTTTCTCTCACCCCCAGACGGTTATAAATGTTGGTAACATTGCCTATTTTTGTGCTTTCCTCGCCGGTGTAGTCCAGCCACAGCAGGAGCGATTTTTTGAGGGTGGCATCCGCCGTGTTGAGGGCGTTGACCAGCAGGTAGGTCTTTTTGTTTGCCGTGATGTCGCCGCCGATTTTTTTGCCGAACACGGCGGTATCGCCATACACGTCCAGCAGGTCGTCTTGAATTTGGAAGGCGATGCCCAGATTTTCGCCGAAGCGGTAGAGCAAATCGGCATCCGTGGCGGCTGCACCGCCGATTATCGCACCCGATTTGAGGCTTGCGCCCAGCAGCACCGCCGTTTTCAGGCGAATCATATTCAGATATTCATCTTCCTGCACGTCACGGCGGCTTTCAAACGCCATATCTAACTGCTGCCCCGCGCAAATTTCGGCTGCCGTTGTGGAAAACAAATCCAATAGTATTTGTAGGGGCTTGTCATTGCGGGCTTGACCCGCAATCCCCGCCCCCGCCCGTGCCACAAATTGATATGCCAAAATCAGCATCGCATCGCCCGACAGGATGGCGGTGTTTTCGTCCCATTTCCGGTGCACCGTGGGCTGCCCGCGCCGCATGTCGGCTTTGTCCATCACATCGTCGTGCATCAGCGTGAAATTGTGGAAAATTTCCCACGCCAGAGCCATATCCACCGCTGATTGGCAAGGGGTTGAATCCTCCTCCTGCCTGAAAAATAAATCGCACGCCAAAAGCGTGAGTGCCGGACGCACTTTTTTGCCCTTCAACGCCAGCAGATAGGCTATCGGCTCGTAGAGTGGTGCCGCCTGCGTGGGATATTCGATGGCTTGCAGATGCTTCTCGACCGTTGTGATTGCTTGTTCGTAAGTCATTTTGTCTGTTATTTAATCGCAAAAGTACAAAATAATTTGGTTTTTATTTGGAAAATCCAAAATTAAGTGCTACCTTTGTCGAAATTTTAAACGTAAAAGACAATGAAAAAAATGATTTTATTGGCGGCGATTGCCCTGCTGGGTGCTCCCGCGTTCAATTTGGTAGCAAATGCTACACCTCAGGATACCCCACCGGCGAAAACTCCGCCGCCGGCGAAAGGAGTAACAGTGGACCGTCTTGTGCACGACTTTGGCACCGTTCAGGAATCGGCAGGCACGGTTAAAACGACGTTTTATGTGATTAACAACACGGATGAGCCGGTTATGATTCTCAACGTGCGGACGACTTGCGGATGCACCGTGCCCACATGGACAAAAACGCCCATTGAGCCGGGTAAAAAAGGCGCAGTTGATGTCGTTTTCACCACGACAGACCGCGCAGGGCAACAATTTTCCAAAGACATCACCATCATCACGAGCAACACTCAGACATTGAAAGTGAGCATTAGCGGCACAGTAGAATAAAATAAAAAATATTATGAAAGAGAAAGCACAACAGGTTTTTAAAGAAAAGTTTGGCGAGGGCGGCGTGGCTTACACCTCGCCGGGGCGCATCAATTTGATTGGTGAACACACCGATTACAATGGCGGATTCGTGCTTCCGGGCGCGATAGACAAGGCTATGTATGCCATAGTCAAGCCCAACGGCACGGCAAAAGTGCGCGCATTCGCGGCGGATTTAAACGAATCGTCCGAGTTTGGTTTGGAAGAAAAAGACAAGCCGAAAGAAGGTTTTGCGAAATACATCTTCGGCGTGGTGCGCGAGATGCTCAAGCGCGGCAAAACCGTTCCGGGCTTCGACATCGTCATCTCCGGCGACGTGCCGCTGGGTGCCGGAATGTCGTCGTCGGCGGCATTGGAAAGCGCGGTAGGCTTCGCGTTGAACGACCAGTATAAATTGGGATTTTCCCGTCAGGAGTTGGCAACCATCGGTCAGGCAACCGAGCACAACTATGTGGGCGTGAAGTGCGGCATCATGGACCAGTTCGCCTCCTGCATGGGAAAAGAAGGCTCGCTGATTCGCCTGGATTGCCGCTCGCTCGAATACGAATATGTGCCGTTTGACCCGAAAGGCTACCAATTGGTGC
>BNTT01000186.1 GCA_025996815.1 Bacteroidia bacterium | reverse complement strand
CCAAGCACATACACCTCTATCTTTTTCCCTTTCATGTCGGGCGTTACAGGAAGGAGATAGGTGTAAGTGCTTGGGTTCGATGCCGGAAAGATTGATTTTAGCCCTTCTGTCTGGATTACATCCGCATTCCCTTATCTGACAAAGAAAATGAAGGGGGTATGATATATGAAATTTTTATTGTACTTTTGCAAAAAATTTCAAATGAAAAAGAGAACGTTTTTAAGCCTTTGTATCTTTCTGCCTTGCTCTGTTTTCGGACAAAAGCAGGTGGTGGACTATGTGAATCCGTTTATCGGAGCGAGTACTAATACTGCAGCCGCCGGAGCGCACCATGGCTTGGGCAAAACATTTCCGGGGGCGGCGTTTCCTTTCGGGATGGTGCAGGTTAGCCCCAATACCATCACCGGAGGCGACAATGGTCCGGGTTACAGTTACGAGCATACGTCCATCGAGGGCTTTGCTTTTACGCAGATGAGTGGCATCGGATGGTATGGCGATTTAGGCAACCTCTTGGTGATGCCGACCACCGGCGCATTGAAAACCGTTGCGGGAAAGGCAGATAACACAGCCGAAGGCTACCGTTCAGGCTATGACAAGGCAAGCGAAAAAGCCTCTGCCGGCTATTATTCGGTGTTACTGACCGATTACAATATCAAGGCGGAAGCAACCGCTGCCCAACGCGGCGGCATCCTGCGTTTCACCTTTCCTCAAAACGCAGAGTCGCGTATTCAGATAGATTTAGCGCGCCGGGTTGGGGGAACCTCGGTGTATCAATATATACAGGTGGTGGACCAACGAACCATACGCGGCTGGATGAAATGTACGCCCGAAGGCGGCGGATGGGGCAACGGAGATGGCAAGCCTGACTATACCGTATATTTCTACGTCAAGTTTAGCCGCCCGTTTGACAGTTACGGTTTTTGGAACGCCGATATACCCGATGGCTGGAAACGCAGGTTGTGGGATGTCACCAAGGATAACTATCAACAGCGGGTGGCAGAAGCCGAGATTATCCGCGACGCAAGCAAATGGGGAGGAAAGCACATTGGATTTTTTGCCGAATACGCCACTCAAAAAGACGAATTTATTGATGTGAAAGCAGGTATTTCCTTTGTGGATATGGAGGGCGCCGAAAACAATTTCCATCAGGAAATGGAAACACTGAACTTTGAAAAGGCGCACGCCAACGCGAGGGAGGCATGGAACAAAGCACTGAGCAAGATGACTGTGTCGGGCGGTACGGACGAGCAAAAAACGGTGTTCTACACCGCCCTGTACCACACCATGATTGACCCACGTCTGTTTGCCGATGCAGACGGTCGCTATTTCGGTGGTGACGGCAAAATCCATCAATCAGGGAAATTCAACAAACGCACAATATTCAGCGGTTGGGACGTCTTCCGCAGCCAGTTTCCTCTGCAAACGCTTATCAATCCGGCGTTGGTCAACGATGAAATCAACTCTTTCATCAGTCTGGCGGAAGAAAACGGAACGGGATATTTTGAACGCTGGGAATTTCTAAATGCCTATTCGGGCTGCATGGTCGGAAATCCGGCTGTGGCGGTATTGGCAGAAGCCTACGCAAAGGGTATCAGGGACTATGACGTGAAAAAGGCATACCAATATGCGCTGAACACCTGCGAAAAGAAAGGTAACGGCACAGTGGGATATGTGTCCGGCAGTATATCCGAAACTTTGGAATATGCCTATTCCGACTGGTGCATGGCGCAGTTGGCAAAAGCGACAAGGCACACTGCCGACTACAACAAATACATGGCACGCGGGCAGGCTTACCGAAATATTTTCGACCCGGAAAAGGGTTGGTTCCGACCCAAAAAGGCGGACGGAAGTTGGTTGGAATGGCCGCCCGAAGGACGGCTGAAAGACGATTACGGAAGCGTGGAATCCAATCCCTACCAACAAGGCTGGTTTGTGCCCCACGATATTGACGGTATGGTAGAGATTATGGGCGGAAGAGAGAAAGTGCTTGCCGACTTGACCGATTTCTTTGATAAAACACCGTCCAATCTCTTGTGGAATTCGTATTACAACCACGCCAACGAACCGGTGCACCACGTGCCGTTTCTCTTCAACAAATTAGGTGCCCCGTGGCTGACGCAGTATTGGAGCCGTTTCATCTGCGAACACGCTTACCAAAACAAGGTAGAAGGCTTGGTGGGCAACGAAGACGTGGGACAGATGTCGGCTTGGTATGTGCTGGCGGCGGCAGGCATTCATCCCGTATGCCCGGGCGATGTGCGCTATGAAATCACCAGTCCGGTGTTCGACAAAATAGAGATGAAAGTAGGGAAGCAAGAAAAAACATTCATCATCGAAACCGTCGACAATTCACCGGAAAATGTCTATATCCAATCCGTTGAACTCAACGGGAAACCCTATCCGCATACCGGTATCAACTATCAGGATATGGCAAAGGGCGGAACATTGAAAATCCGGTTGGGGAAGAATTTGATGATACGAAATGATACATATCAGATGGGTGCTCATTAAAAAAACTTGTAAGTTATGAAAAGAATTGTAGTTAGTTTATTTGTGATTCTATTGAGTTGCCGGCTGTCGGCACAAACAGACATTTGGGTAGCACCCAACGGTAGCGGAACAGCGTTTAGCGAAAGCAGTCCGGGCAGTATAGAGGGCAGTGACTTGAAAGATAAAATCATGTCGCTGAGAAGTGGCGGGGAGAAAGACATTCGCGTCCTGTTACAGGAAGGAGTGTATCCTTTGGAAACACCCATTACCGTGGACAACGCGATGGCAGGTGATGCTGCGGAAACCCTTACATTTACGGGTGTTGCCACCAATCCCTGTTCAAACGACGGCAAAGCCGTTATTTCCGGAGGGCGAAAAGTGACCGGCTGGCAATCCGCCGGCGATGGCATCTACAAGGCGCAACTGCCCGCCGGCGCAGATTTCAGACAGTTGTACGTAAACGGCAAAATGGCGGTGAGAGCACGCACACCGAATCGTGAAAATGAAACCAGCTACGGTCCATATTGGCGGGTCAAAAGTATGCGAAATCTGTGGACCGTCGTGGTTGATGCTTCACAGGTGGACAATTGGAGTAACTTACAGGAAGTAGAAATAGTGATGCACCAATCTTGGATACAATTCAGAGCAAAAGTAAGTTCCGTTGAAAAGTCCGGAAACAACGGTATCGTAACACTTGCCGCAAGTACCGTAGATCACGCAACAGGCGGCGCACCGTACTTTTGGGAAAATTCCCTCGATTTTCTTGACCAAGCAGGCGAATGGTATTTCGATAAAACCGACCATTATTTGTACTATAAGCCTCACGCTGATGAAAATATCGAGCAGATAGAGGTGGTATATCCGGACATGGACTATCTATTTATCATAGCGGGCGATGCAACAAACCCTGTACGCAATGTATCTGTACAAAACATTGAATTTACATACAGCAGATGTATTTGGAGAGGTCCGGGAACTATCCTCTGGCAGGGTGCGGATTTTGACCCGAATCTTGACGGGGAGAACGACAAGGCTTTGGTGCAGGTCAGTCATGCCAACAATGTGCAAACTCTCAACTGTAATTTTCGCTGTGCCGGAGGTAGTGGACTATCTTTTGCCACAGGTGTGAAAAACAGCGAAATCACAGCTTGCTATTTCGACCAGGTTGCCGCCAACGCCATCGTGATAGACACTAACAGGGGTGATGTGGGGCAACCGGAAGCGTCGCTCTGCACCGACAATAGAGTGGCACACAACCTTATTGAGAATTTCGGGATGAACTATTCCAACGGAATAGCCCTGTTTGCTGCCAATGTTACCAGCCTTGTGGTAGAAAACAACGAAATCCGCTATGGTCGCTATGGCGGTATGCAGATAGGGAACCATTATTCATCCTTGCACGATAATATAATACGCCGCAACAACGTACACCATGTGATGTGGATGCAAGACGAACATGGTGGCATTTACACGCTGGGACGACAGGATGACACAAAAATATACGAAAACTGGGTACATGATTTAGAACGAGGATTGGTAGGTGCGGGTGCGCAGGCAATATTTCTGGATAATAACAGTGCGTATATTACTGTGGAAAATAATGTTTTCAATTCGCTTTTCAATACACAAGGGGTAGTCGAGCAAAAAGCTATCCCCGCAATGAATGCGCATGACAACACGATTCGTAACAACGAATCGCAAGATGCCGATATTATGGCAGCCGCCGGACCGAAAATATTCCCCGGCGTGGTTACATCGGCTGCCCAATCAAGCACCGCCGATTTAAGCAACATCGTTTCCGGTGCGGGCACACTCACACCGGCTTTTAATACGAATACGCTCGATTATACGCTGCATGTAACCAGCGACATTCAAAAAATCCATCTATCGGGAATCACAAACGACTGTAACGCCGTCATTCTGAATAATCCGCTCGAAAAGCGGCTGGCGGAAGGAAATAATCCAATCACAATCACTGTGATGGCGCAAGATGGAACAACGACTAAATCCTATACGGTAGATGTCATGCGCGATTACGCCCCGACCCTCTACGTTGTCCTAATCAATGGTCGAGCAGTGCTGAGCAAAGATGTCATGAATTATACCGCTCTTTGCAGCGAAAATGAGGTAAATATAATCCCAAGCATCTCTCAGTATTGCACTTCAGAAATTTATGCCGATGGCAAGCCGGTAATAATGCCGGTTGCACTCAAGCCGGGAGTAAATCAATTTACCATTCATGTTATGCCGCCGGAAAATATGCCGACCAAAGATTATATCCTTGAAATTCTCTATCCCTTGGATTGCGCCGGCACTCAACTTCCGACACTCGGTTCGGAGTCTGTCTTTAAGGTGTATCCAAATCCCGCTCATGACCGCATTACCGTGGAGAATGCCAAGTGGGAAAGTTCGTCTGTCATCACACTCTACAACACAAACGGAGTAAAAGTACGGACGCATCCGGTTGCCGGTTTGAAAACAGACATAAACACGAGCAACCTTCCTGCCGGAATTTATATTGTCGAATCAGGGAAACAAACAACAACGATTATAATACAATTGAA
>BNTT01000185.1 GCA_025996815.1 Bacteroidia bacterium | reverse complement strand
GGCTTGTCTTGGAAACAGTGTACACACCCGACGCAATAGGCGATGGTGTTACATCACAAACCACTACTTGGCGTGTTGCCGTTGTAGGGTAGCCATCAGAATTATTGATTTTGTAGGTCAGCTTATAAAGACCGGCCTCATCAATTTTTACTGTGCCTGACACTTCAACATTATCGGCAACATCTTCGCCGTTCTCAAAAGCCTCCCATCCCGATTCGATATATGAACCGCCAATTGACACGAGTTCTGTTGAGCTTCCTTTGAGAGTCAAATCGCAGTAGTAGGTAACCTTTGAAAGTCCCTCCGTGTCCTTGTCGCAAGAAAAAAGAAGCAACGCAGAAACGCTCATCAAACAATATTTATATATTTTCATATCTTTATTTTTTTTGAAATTAAACACTCATTTTATTTGCCTGCTTTTTTATTCCACCACACTTTTTCGCCCACATTGTTTTTTTGTGCCGGAGCGTTGTTGTTGCGGAAGATATACGTTTCGGGATACATGGGCGAAGCCGGTAAATTGCCATTCAGCAAGGCTCTGCCCTTGACCGAGATTGTCAAATCACCCACGGGGAAATTCGCATACGCCGCCGCTCTGTTGGCTGCGATGTCTATTTCGTTGACAGCGGGATATTTGGTGCGGTTGCGTTCCAAAAATGATTCGATGTGCTGGTAGTTGCAGTTTGCCACCCATTTTTGCATGGCTATTTGCTTAATGGCAGGCTCAACGGCGGTGGCAGTAAACGCGGCATAACCTCCCGCTTCTATAATTGCCTTGTCGGTGATGCCATGCTGCGCGAGCGATGCCTCAACGGCTACATCGTAATATTCTTTTGCTTTGGCAAAGTCACTTGCGCGCGCATATACTTCTGCAATGTAAAAATTCACCTCCCAATCCGACATCAGCATCAAGTCCATGTTGCCGGTAAAAACAGCCGTTGCATACACTTCTTTATCATCGGCGGTGCCATTGCCGTCGGAATCATCTTTGGAGTCGAAATCACCGAAGAAAGCAGCCTTCGTGCCGGAAAATAATTTCGGCAGGCGTGGGTCGGCGTTCACATTCAGATAATCGAAGATACTTTTGGAGGCGATAACGTTTCCGGAGAGGTAATTGGCACCTCCGGCTTGAAACTCCCGCATCGGGTGGCGTTTGCCTTCTACGGCATCATCCCAAACGCTTCCGGATATTTTTGCACTTGCCGTAAGGAGGTCTGCACCTTCAATGAAAGTTAGCAAAGCCGCATTATTATACGCACCTGCCTCAGACAGCCGCAATGTCAATTTCACTTTCAGCGCATTGGCAAAACGGTACCATTTTTCTAAATCGCCTGCATAGATGTAATCATAATCGCCGTCAATCGAAGATTCGCTCAAATCAATGGCTAATAAGGTATTCACCCGTGCCTGCAAGTCGGCATAAATATCCTGCTGCTTGTCTTGCTTCGGGTGCAAAAGACCTTCATTGCCCTTCAATGCTTCCGAGTAAGGCATATCGCCCCACACATCGGTAACGATTTGCCAGGTGAAAATCGACAAAGCCTCCGCTATAAAGTAGTAGCCCTTGTTGTCGTCAGCCTCCGTATCCGTTTTGATGCGTTTCAAGTCGGTGAGCGGCTCGCGTAGCAGCGATAGATAGGCGGTGTTGAAGTCCTGCGGCAAATACTCACAAAAGGATTTGAACTGCGATGCGCTGTAATTTTGCGTCCAGTATTCCACCCAAAGGCCACCGCCAAAACCGAAATGCCAACCCATCAAATTATTGGCGACACCCATCTCGGTAGCAGGCAATAACACTTTGGCATCCGGAATTTCTTCCAATGCGGTGGGGTCGTGGTTCACGTCCAAATAGTCGCTACACCCAACCGTAAAGAACAGGGCTATAGCGGACAATACTATGAATGATTTCTTTTTCATATTTTTTTACTTTTAATGATTATTAAAATGAAAGATTTAACCCAAACACATACGTTTGATACGGCGGCGTGGTGCCAAATTCGCCAAACTTAGCCTCAATATTGCTACCCCAAGTGGTAATTTCGGGGTCGATATATTGATTTTCCTTTGGTGTCCACAACAGGAAATTGGATGCCGTGAGCGAAACCCGCAAGGCAGAAATTTTCAGATTGTCGCACAATTTCTTGGGCAACTGATACGCCAGACTGACATTGCGCAGTTTCAGATACGAACGGTCTATCACGTTATCATCGTCATAATCAAATCCGCCGGTGCTGTAGAACGTGTGCAAAGCGGTAGGGTCTACCGGAGTGGTGTTTTCTCTGTAAGTGCCATCGCCATTGTCCACTACCGAATTGGGGACGAGGAACGGCTGACGGTCGTTATAGACCGTTTCGGGACCGCTACCTACCCAGCCCATATAGTCTTTGGTGTAGGAATAGATGTGACCGCCGTAGCGAAAATCAAACACGCCGGACAGCGATATACCTTTGTAAGTGAAGGTGTTAGTCAACCCCATACGGAATTTTTCGTTGATGTCTTTGCCAAGATAAACATCGTCAGGAGTAGGTTGCGGATTGCCGGCACCATCCACAACGAGATGTTCCACGCCGTCCAGCTCCACTGTCAATGCTTTTGACGATTTGAATTGTCCCATAGCTAGCCCCTCTTTGGCATAAATACCGATACCGCTATAGCCGCCCAAGTAAATTTCCGGCACATCCAAACGTTCTACGAGGCTGTTGTTTTTCGTAAAGTTGTAGTTGATGTCCCAAGAGAAGTCGGGCGTTTTTATTGGCACTAACGAAAGCGAAAGTTCAATACCGCTGTTGCGTACATCCCCCAAATTATATACCTGAGAGTAATATCCGGTGGATGGGTCAAGTGGCATCGTATCAATTAAGTCTTTGGTGCGCTTGTTGTAGTACGAAAACTCAAAGCCCAGTCGGCGGTTGAAGAAGAATGTTTCCGCACCGATTTCAAATTCGTCCGTTAATTCGGGCTTCAAAAGTAAATTTCCTGCCTTGTTGGACACCGAAAAGGCATTTACTCCACCCAACGGAAATATCAAATCATCTATACCCGGATAACTCGGATTTGTCACAAGCCCTGCCACAAAGCGGTCGAAAACACCATAGCGGGGAGCATCCTTACCGGTTCTACCGTAAGCGAGGCGAATTTTAGCAAAGTCAAGAACGCCTGTGCTAATGCTCTGCTGCTGCAAAAAGTCGGTAGCGATAAAACTCACCATCGAAGCCGGATAGAAATAGGAATTGTTCTTTTGGGGCAAGGTGCTCGACCAGTCGTTGCGCCCTGTAAGCGTCAAATAGAGGTAGTCTTTGTAACCCAAATCGGCATTGACATAAGCCCCCAAAATTCGATAGAGCCAAGAGTCTTGTTCGGCAGTAGCCGGAGAGAGTGTGTTGTTGAAATTGTAAAAACCGGGCACATCAATCGAAGTGATAGCCCCCTTGACGGCATCGTACGAAGATTCATTGACATTGGCTCCCACCACAACGTTCACCGAGATGTCGCCAAAGCGGTCGTTGTAATTAGCGAAAAAGTCGTGATTGGTCTGGATTCTTTGCCGTCTCATCTGCTCATAACTGCCCGGGTCGGCTTTAGAAGAACCATCGTTGGGCGACCCCGGCGTGAATTTAATTGCATCCTGGTGTATATCGGAAATAGCGGACTCAAAGTCGCCACCGAAGCGATAGGTCAGTTTCAAAGTCTTCAACACGTCATAATCCAACTGCACTTTGCCGAAGAATTTATATTTGTTCTGCACCGCTTCTTTCATCTCCAAAGCATGATAGGGATTGATACCGTAAGGCGTGAAATAGTTGTCCAGATTGTTGAATTTGTTGTTGAGGTCTTTCAAATCCACGATGGATATATCCGTAGCAATTTCATTCAGCGAACGATAGATGGAATTGTCCTGTCCGGTGGGAGCCACCTCATTTTTTTCTGCACTGAAATTAAATGAACTGCTCACCAGCACTTTGTTTGTCTGATGCGAAGCATTGGTCGCTATCGTATAGCGATTGTAGGAATCGTCATCGGTAGGGATAGGTCCGTCGATGCGATTTTGCGACACCGACACGTGGTATTTGGTTTTCTCCGTGCCACCCGTCAACGAAAGCGCATTATTGAAACCAACGCCCAAATCGTAGAAATCGCGGATGCGGTTTTTCAGATAAACATAGGGTTTCAGTTGCTGGCTGTTGTTCACCACATTGCCCCAAACGCGGTCTTTGCCGTCAAACGCAGCACCCCAGTTGCCGTTTTCATCCAATGCGCGGTCGCCGCTCCAGCCTTGTCCAAACAGGGATTGCTCTGCCGGCAAACGACCGATTTGTTGGATAGTTACACCACCATCGTAAGCTATCTGCACTTTGCCATTGGTATTTTTTCCCGATTTGGTGGTAATCATAATTACCCCTTGAGCGGCACGTGAACCGTACAAAGCAGAGGCTGCTGAACCTTTCAACACCGTCATACTCTCAATATCATTGGGGTTGAGAGCGTTGATACCCGAACCGAAGTCAGCTTGCCCATTCAAAGTGTTGGCAGTCCCCATCGTTCCTTCAGACTGGTTTTGTAAATTCGTAAGTGGCACACCATCAACGATATACAATGGCTGGCTGTTGGTTCGCAACACATTGAAACCGCGGATGCTCACGTTCTGCGTTCCACCCGGCGTTTGCGAAGACGAGATGTCCATACCGGCAATTTTGCCTTGCAAAGCCTGCATCGGGTTAGCTGTTTTGGCATTGGCAATGTCGTCGCCGCTCACCGACGATGTGGCATAGCCCAACGCCTTTTTGTCGCGGGTGATACCCAACGCCGTCACCACCACCTCGTCCAAAGACTTGGCATCAAGCGCAAGAACAATCGACATATTCGGTGCCACAGCCACCTCCTGCGTGGTCATTCCCAAATACGCAAAGGTCAAACTCTGCGCTGTGCTTGGCACACTCAATGTAAACTTTCCATCCAAATCGGTGGCTGCACCAATGGACGGATTCCCTTTCACCGTAACGGAGGCACCAATAATCGGCTCCCCGCTCTCATCAACCACTTTCCCCTCTATCTGCCTGTTCTGCGCCACCGCAGCCCCCGCCGTCAAGGAAAAGCAA
>BNTT01000184.1 GCA_025996815.1 Bacteroidia bacterium | reverse complement strand
TAAACGGGGCAATACAAGAGTTAAAAACAATCGGAAGAGGTTATAGAAATACCGCTAATTTCAGAACGGCTATTCTCTTCTTTAACGGTGATTTAATGCTCTTTCCACACAATTCCCAGTAGAACCATTTCAATAAAACGCACTTTGCCATTTTTGTCCGTCAGTTCCATATCAAAACCCTTACCGGCTTCTCTTGTTATAAATTTTTCAGGATATGCTCTATATGCGTTTTCTGAAATCCAATTAACATTGTCCTCTCCATATTTGTCACACAATTTCAGATAAACTTTATGTTCAGCAATAAATCCTATTTGTTCATTATTTTTTGTATTGAATTGAACATTTCGCTGATTTGAATGATTTTGAAATTTATTATTATTGGATGAAAGATTTTCAACTGAACTTGATTTACATTCTTCAATTCTGATTTTAGAGAAATCTATATCTTTTGTGCTATTTGCCAACGCCTGCCAATCCGTAGAGCCATCAGTTCTTCTTTTATATGTTTCATTTTCTGTTTTAACAGCATTATATTTTTTTATTCGTTTCTCTATCTCATCTTTTTCGTTGAAAAGTAGAAGTGCCTGAATTTCTTTGTTTTCTATCAAAGAAGCAGGAATAGAATCAAATGATTTTTTGTTTTCATCAATAATAGTTTCAATGGGTTTTGGTATATTTTCTCCTTTCAATTCTATGTAAAACTTATCACAAATTAACTTTATAAAATACTGCTCAATATTTATGTGAAAGATATTTGTATTTTCATACTCAATATATTCATATTCTTCTATATAACTAAAATATTTAATTTTATCAAATACAGATTTTGATTGATATTGTTGAAACATAAGAATCTCAAACTCTTTTTTAAATTTTCTTTTTAAGTCCTCAATTTCATTATTGTAGTATTTTGTAAAATTTAAACCTGAAAAATGGAGAGTAAATTTTTCATAATCAATTTTATAATCTATGAAAAGTTTATATATGATTTCTTGATTATCAATGTCAGATAGTTGCGTAAAGAAATTCGTTTCAGAAAATTTAGATACTGTTTCTCCGTCTAATTTTATTTTTTGGAAAAATGCAGACAATTCTTTTTCATTTCTAATGTCTGTATTGGATTTTTTCGGCAATGATAGTGAGAATGCACGCCAAAATGATAATCTAACATCATCAATAATATCTAAAGCACTTTTAGAATCTTCAATAATTTCATTGCTTTCTTCTTCTAATTCGTGCAACAATCTGCTCTCTCTATGAATTTCCTGTTTTGAGTAAAGGTCTAAAATAAAACTTCTGTATTCTTCTACGCCAATAATACTTGTAAAAATATCTGATATGGAATCACAAAAGGTATTTTCCTCTCTTAAATCATTGAGCGAAGAAATCGTATCAGGAACGAAAATAAAGAATGAATGAACGTTTGTATTGATATATTCAAAATTGGCGCAATCAAAGGCTTCTTCATTTTCCCCATGAATAAATTTTGCATCAATTTTTTGACAAATATTTATTTTCAATTTTTTAAGGCGATTTTTAATCTCAAATTTTGTATCTTGACGGATACGAAGGGCATAAACCAATGCCTTAAAACGATTGATTTCTTCAATAAAAACTGGATTTAATGTATGCTGTGTTGGCGTTTCAATAGT
This sequence comes from Bacteroidia bacterium, assembly GCA_025996815.1. Taxonomy (GTDB): domain Bacteria; phylum Bacteroidota; class Bacteroidia; order Bacteroidales; family Azobacteroidaceae; genus Azobacteroides. The sequence continues at coordinate 3,458 of BNTT01000184.1, read as the reverse complement.
TTTAAAACTAATATTTTCCAATGCTTTTATTCCGAAAAGGCGAAATACTTTCTCTTTCCCGCGTTTTTTATCAATACACACTAAAGGAAAACGAGAAAGGACATTTTTGCTGTATGTCTTTTTGTCAATATAAAAGGATTGTGATACAGGATAATAATCCCTTTTGCCGCTTTTCTCGCAAAGTATTTGTCCTTGTTTTATAAAGTTTTGGTAATTAGAATTTGTATCGTCAAATTTCTTTTCATCGTAATAATTATGAATAATTTCCCTGTAAATTTTAGTGGCAATTTTCCCTTCTTTATCGGAGTTTGGCAATGAAGCAAGCATTTTATATAGGTTATCTACTGAAAATGTTTTTATTTCTCTATGGACACCCAAATACGTCAGGTAGGTTTCAATAGTTTCTTCCGATATTTTAAGTTTTTCTGACAATGTCGATTTATCTATTTTGGGAATTTCTACAAAAGGGGCAAAATCTTTTGTGATTGTCTTTGATAAACAGCATTTATCGGGTTCTGCCTTGCCTGAATCTGAAATGACAGGTAAAAATTTTGTAGTTGAAATTAGCCATTTTGTGTATGAGAGTATATCTTTTCCTGATACTCCTTGTCGCCACCCCCCATTAGGACCTGAGTTATTAATACATGCTCCTGATAGTATTTCTTTGTTTTTTTCTAATGTTTCCTTGAATAACTTTTCTTGTTCAATCCAATGTAAAATACTGTCAATCGAGGTTTTCAATAAAATATTTTCTATACCATCAAAATTTCCTATTTTAATTTCTGGATATTCTACATAAACATTGTTTACTTTTAAATATTCTTCGTATGCTTGTTTAACATCATAATCATCTATAATCTTCAATTCATATCTTGGCAATTTAGCAACGCCAAGCCATTGAAAATAGTCAATAATTTTTTCATCTTTTTCTTTTTCTAATTTAAAAACAGATTTATCAGCAAGTAATTTGTTTTTATCGTAGTTATAAAGTTTTTCGGCTAAATCATTCTCGTAAGATTTTCCGAAATACACCTTATCAGCATATTCAATTTTTTGCTTATGCGTAATAATTGGAATGTTTATGTTATCAAGTTTGTCAGGTTTAGAATGGCTCTTTGTTTCATTTTTATAAAGTTTAAAAAGATATGTATGTAATTCTAATACTTTGTCTTTTGTTGTTTTTTTATCAGAATAATGCTTTATCAATAATCTTGATATTTCTGAAAAATCATATTGTTTGATATTAAATGGATCTAATTTGGAAATCAAGTCGTCCGTTTTTTCAGTTTGAAATACTTCGGAAAGTTTTTGAACAAGTTCGGGTGCAACAAAACGAATGTTCAATATTTTTGGCAACTTGAATATTGTATCATTTTCTGACAAAATAAATATTTCAGCGTTCCAAGGAATAGAGTTTCCTCCTGCATTTGTTAAAATTTCAGGCAAATTCTCAATATTATTCAAATCTTTTTTGTATCTTTCATAGGTCAAAGCATTGAAAATTAATTTTGCTAATTGTTCAAAGTTATTTCGTCGTTCATAAGCAATGTTGAAATAACGAGTCAATATGTAGTAATATGTTCCAATAGATTGCACAAATGTAGTTAGTTCTTCTTCCTTGCTATGCACCAACAAGTTGTTCACGTCTTCTCCATTTAGAAAATCAGCAATGGGATAGTCATAATAAACAGGCTTTTCTGCGTGAGAGATATAATTACCATTAACGGTTGGAAAAATCTTGCTTGCTTTAATTTCTTCAATCAATATATTCTTGAAGTTAAATTCTTTCAAAACGCCATCTATGCTATCAAAGTCAATATTCAATAGTTTCAAAGGTTTGTAAGTCGCGTTTTCGTCTTGTGACGCAATTTTCAAAGCACTATGTATCAATAATTCCGCAAGTTTTTCGGCAAGAAATTTATTGTGTCCATCTGTGTCGTTTACTAAATTATTTCTGTCAGGTGTTAATTCAAAAGTTCCGTGCAAAAGGGCGGGAAACGGAAAATTGACTTTGGTTTTGAAGTATGTAAATAATACATTTTCTGTATCATCTAAATTGTCATTCCAAGCAACTGCAAGTTCATAATTTTTATCATTATGTTTTCCCTGTATTTTGTTAAATGTCCAAGTCTTGGATTCTTGTATATCATTCAATGAATCTTCAAAAAATACAGTTATCTGATTGTCAACATTTGTTTTTCTGAATAAACATTTTTGGACAGGACTATCTATTTCTATCTCTTCTATATGATTAAGAAAAACCAAAGTCTCCTTTGTGATTTTTGTGCTGATTTGTGTCTGAACTTCGTCTATAATATCGTCCTTCAGTATCAAAGAGATTACAGTATCAAAACCTTGCTTTTCCTCATCGTTTACATCTTCTAATTTTGGTACTCTTAAAACAGCAATCGGATATTTTGCCTTTGAACGTTTTGTAATTTCTGTTTGTAAATTAGGTGTGTTTGTAATTAATTCGGATAAAAAGTTTTTGGCGATTTCTTCGGAAAAACCGACCTTAACATTCCCACTGATTATTTCAGTTTTTTCTGCCCAACTCAAAATAGAACGGAAACCCAGCCCTTTTTGACCGATTTTGTTTTGTTGCATTGCTTTAGGGCTTAAATTGCTGTATAAAATTGATTCAAAACCTTTTTCGGAAAATGCTTCACCGTTATTTGCAATAATCAGAGTATTATCTTGCAAACGAATCAGCACCTTTTTCTCTTTGGCTGTTTCAGAAGCATCGTCGGCATTTTGCAGTAATTCCAATAACTGTCTGCCATTATAAGATTGAATGTTACTTTGTTCAATATTATAATGTTCAATTATGGAAGCTGGCGATTCTAAATAATCTCGCTTTCTTTTTTCTAATTCTTTTGATATAAAATCTTTAATATCCATTACTGCTGTTGCGTTAATATTTAACAAGAATTAACATTCAAATAAATTTAGTTGTTCTTTGACATTTTGATTGCATTGACGTTGTTCGGTAAGCAACTCACGTATGGGCGTTTTGTCGAAAGCGGAAACACCCAGTATTTGCATTATTTCGTAAATCGAATAATTGCTTTTGAGTGCGTATTTCAAATCTGCGACTGTCAAATATACGCAAATTGCCGTCCACAGGTGGATTTTCACAGCATTAACAGAATGCCCCCACAGGTTTTTAATGACAAGATTTTGCTTTATCCACTTGAAAAAGACCTCGATTTGCCAACGATTTTTGTATAAAAAGGCAACTTCAAGTGCGGATACTTCAAAGTTATTTGTCAGAAAAACGAGCCATTCATCGTTCTCGCTGTCGTAAAACTCGACTAAACGCAATTTTTCGGGATAAAGTTTTTTTGACTTTGCTACCGTCAGTATTACGGTTTTGTCCGCTCTCAAACCTGTGGCTTCGTCAATGTTGAAATTTTGTTCAATAACCTCGTATTTCATTGTAGATTTTGCTCTTGTAA
>BNTT01000183.1 GCA_025996815.1 Bacteroidia bacterium | reverse complement strand
CACGCAGATAGTTTTTGCGCACAATCAGATAGACTTTGCTTGCCAAGCCTGCCAAATAAACGGCTTCTTCGCACGCCGAATCGCCTCCTCCCACAACGGCGACGACTTTTCGGCGGTAAAAAAATCCGTCGCAAGTGGCGCAGGCAGATACGCCCAAGCCGTTGTATTTCTGTTCGTCGGGCAAGCCCAAATATTTTGCAGATGCACCTGTGGCGATGATTATGGTGTCGGCGGCAATCTCTGTTTTGCCGTCAATCGTCACGGAGTATGGCTTTTTCGAGAAATCGCAGGCGGTGGCAATGCCGTGGCGAATATCCGCGCCGAAGCGTGCAGCCTGCGCTTTCAGGTCGTCCATCAGGGCGGTGCCGGAGATGCCGTTGGGATAGCCGGGGAAGTTTTCCACTTCGGTGGTGATGGTCAATTGCCCGCCGGGCTGGATACCTTCGTAGAGCACGGGTGCCAAGTTGGCACGCGAAGCGTAGATGGCGGCAGTATAGCCCGCAGGTCCTGAACCTATAATAAGACAACGTAAATGTTCCATGTCCGTAATTCGTAAATTCTAACGCAAGTCTATCACGTCCACATTGGGATGTTTCTTGGGGTCGAAGCCAAAATGGCTGTCCGGCAGGCTGAGATTTTTGCGGTATTTGTTAATCTGTATGATATTTTCCGTTTTGCTGCGATAAAAAAGGTGCATCTTTGTCGGCATTGCGTCGGCATCGCCGATTTGCAGCAGAATTTTTGTCAAATTGGACTTTTTGCCTTGCGGGATGAGTTCCACCTCGTGTGTTTTTCGCGAGGTTTTGGGGTCTTTCTTCACGCCCAAATAGTTGTAGGTGCAATCTTTTTTGTACAGCCCCAACAGGAATGAGGGATTGAATTGCTGCACTTCCTGCGCAGTTGGCTCCGACACATTGACCTCTTTGGCGGCTTTCTGAAGCGACCATTGCGTTTTGCCGTCGAACCATATTTCCATGTCCGACGCACTCAGGTGGTATTTGTTCCCCTTCAAATCAAGCGTGCCGGCGATATTTTGTGATATCCCCTGAATTTTGATGTTGATAGAAAAATCCGCCGAGAGCGTTCCTGCCGCCGACAATGCCGCCGTTGCCTTGTCGAGCCATCCTTTTGCCGTTGCATTCTGTGCCTGCGCCGAAAAGATGGAGCAAGCGGCACAACATATAATTATCAATTTTTTCATGGTGCAAAGGTACGAATAAAAAATTACTTACCAACAATTTTTGCAAAAATTAAAAAAATCGCAAAAAACTTTTGGTGTTTTAAAAGTTTTCTATTATCTTTGCACCCAAGATGGAATTACGCGATAGAATTATCAACGAAGCGCGCTATTTGTTTTTGAAACACGGAATCAAAAGCATGACGATGGACGATATAGCCAACCATTTGGGTATATCGAAGCGGACGCTTTATGAACATTTCAATGACAAGGGCGACCTCCTGGAAGCCTGCTTAATGACGCACAGCGAACAAGCCGACGGCGAAGTAGAGTGCATTGTCAAGAGTTCGGACAATCTGATTTCCATTGTGATGCAGATGTATGCCAAATTTTTGAACGACACATTCCAAATAAATAAGACCTTTGTCTATGATTTGAAAAAATATTATCCGCTCATCTATCAGCGGATGGCACAGAATCATAGCCAACGGATTGATTTGTCGTTGCCCATCTTTCGGCGGGGGATTGACGATGGCTTGGTGCGCGAAGACATCAATTTGGAAGTGTGTCTGTGGCTGATGAAAGTACAGTTCCGGAGTTTGATGGAAGATGATATTATGCCCACCGACCGCATCTCACAGAATGAATTTGCCCGGATGATAATCCTCAATTTCGTGCGCGGCATCGTCACCCTGAAAGGCTACAAACTGATTGATGAAATAGTAGAAAAACTGAAAGAAAGCTAATCGAAAAAAATATTTTTTTCAAAAAAATGAAAATAATTTGCAATTCATCGTTCATAATTCATAATTATTTCGTACCTTTGCACCCCGAAAGGAATTTTAATTTAAAAAAATAAATAAAAGGCAATGAAACGGACATTTCAACCCTCTAACACAAAGAGAAAAAACAAACACGGTTTCCGCAGCAGAATGGAAACGGCTAACGGACGTCGCGTATTAGCTTCACGCAGAGCTAAAGGCAGAAAAAAACTATCTGTTTCCGACGAGTATAACGGCTAATTGGTGAATGAAACAGGAGCCTTTCGGTCGCATATTGCTCAAAAACTTGTTGCTGGCACTGGGAATCGTTCTGGTGCTTATTGTTGTTGTGCTGAAATGTTTGGATATGTACACTCAGCATCGGGAACAGGTGGTTGTACCCAATTTGAAGGGGCTTTCGGTGCCCCTCGCGCGGGCGGCTTTGGCTAAATGTGGACTGAAATGTCTGGTCGTGGACTCCACTTTTGTGAAGAAAGAGCCATCGGGGACTATTCTGGAAACGATTCCGCCCATGGGCAACTCGGTGAAATCCGGTCGCACCATCTATCTGACCATCAATTCGCACGCGGCACGCTTCCTGATTGCACCCGAAGTGAAGGACATTTCCCAACGACAGGCGATGGTGATGCTCAAAACGATGGGCTTTGAGCGGGTCTATGTACAGTTGGTGCCCGGAATCTACGAAAATCTGGTGCTGGGAATGAAAGACGGCAAGGGACGAACAATTACCGAAGGTGCGCGCATCAGTGGCGAAACACCCCTCTACCTGCTGGTGAGTTCCGGAAACGTCCAAATTCCATAATCCATTTTGGAAGACCCACACGAACATATCGACGAGCAGGAAGAAGAACTTTATGAGCACTTTCGATTCACTGCCGACAAGGGTCAGACCCTGCTACGGGTGGATAAATTCTTGGTTGACCGCATCACAGGGGCTTCGCGCAACCGCATTCAGCAGGCGGCTGATGCCGGGTATATCCTCGCCAACGACCGGGCGGTGAAATCCAACTATAAGGTTAAACCGCTGGATGTCATCACGTTAGTGCTCGACCATCCGCACCGCGAAGTCGATATTCTCCCCGAAAACATACCTCTTGACGTAGCCTACGAAGACGAAGATGTGCTGGTGGTGAACAAACCGCCGGGCTTGGTGGTGCATCCCGGACACGGCAATTACACGGGCACGCTGCTCAACGCCGTGGCGTGGTATCTCAAAGACGACCCGCAGTATCACACCGACGACCCGCGTCTGGGCTTGGTGCATCGCATCGACAAAGACACGTCGGGGCTGCTCGTGCTGGCAAAAAATCCCGAATCGAAGACGCACCTCGGCGCGCAATTTTTCAACAAAACAACCAAACGCCTCTATTGGGCACTGGTCTGGGGCAATGTGAAGGACAACGAGGGACGCATCGAGGGCAATATCGGACGCGACCCGCGCGACCGCTTGCAGATGACAGTGCTTCCGCCCGATGCGGAAGAGGGAAAGCCCGCCGTAACACATTACAGGGTGCTTGAACGCTTCGGCTACGTCACCTTAATCGAATGCCGGTTGGAAACGGGGCGCACCCATCAGATTCGCGTCCACGCGAAGCATATCGGTCATACGCTGTTCAACGATGCCCGCTACGGCGGCAGTGAGGTGTTGCGCGGCACACAGGGCGCGAAATACCGGCAATTCATCCAAAATTGCTTCGCCCTCTGCCCGCGGCAGGCTCTGCACGCCAAGACGCTGGGATTTGTGCACCCCCGCACCGGCGAAGAGATTTATTTGGACAGCGCAATACCCGACGACATGGCGCAACTGATTGATAAATGGAGAAATAATGATAAAAGCAGTATTATTTGATATGGACGGCGTGCTCTACGACTCCATGGCGAGCCACGCGCGGGCTTGGAAGGAGACGATGGCATCGTTCGGCGTGCCATCGGAGTTGGAGGATTTTTATCTATTGGAAGGGCGCACAGGCGTCTCTACCATCAATTTGCTGTTCCAACGCACCTTTGGACACGAGGCAACCGGCGATGAATTACAACTGATTTACAAAGAGAAGTCCCGCCTGTTTGAGCAACTCGAATACCCCGAATCGCGCCCTATGCCGGGTGCGTGGGCAGTGCTGCAAAAAGTGAGGGATTTGGGCTTGCAGCGCACCATCGTAACCGGCTCGGGGCAGACATCGCTCTTCGAGAAGATTGAAAAACACTACCCCGATGTTTTTGACAAAGCCCTGATGGTTACCGCTTTCGACGTGCAATTCGGCAAGCCGCATCCGGAGCCTTACCTGATGGGGTTGAAGAAACTGCATTTGAAGCCCGAAGAGGCAATAGTTGTGGAAAACGCGCCGTTAGGCGTGGAGTCGGCACGCAGCGCAGGGATTTTTACCGTCGCCGTGAACACGGGACCCCTGCCCGACCAAATCCTCCTGACGGCGGGGGCGAATGCCCTCTACCCTACTATGCAGGCGTTGGCAGATGATTTTGAAACGCTATTTGGTATGTGAAAAAAAATAGTTACCTTTGCAATCTAATATAGCGAAAGGAATATTATGAGAAATTTACCGATAGGAATACAATCATTTGAAGTATTGCGTCAAGGCGATTACCTCTATGTAGATAAGACGGAAATAATACACCGTCTCATTACATCCGGACGAGTTTATTTTCTGTCTCGCCCGCGCCGTTTTGGTAAATCGCTGTTAGTGAGCACGTTGGAGGCTATTTTCAAAGGGCAGAAGAAACTGTTTGACGGACTTTGGATTTACGACAAAGTTGATTGGACGCAGCTAAATTACCCTGTTATACGGATTGATTTTGGAGGAATAAACAACAGGACAGCAGAGGATTTGCAAAAAGATTTTGAAAGTGTCATTTTGCAAATAGCGCATAGTTATGGCATTACGTTGACGAGAAATGGTGCCGGCAGTTTTGCAGAATTAATAGCAAAATTGCATCAATCTACCGAACAGCAAGTGGTAGTTTTAATTGATGAGTACGATAAAGCCATTCTTGATAATATGACGAATGCGGAGATTATGGAGGGGAACAAGCAAGTGCTTCACGATTTTTATCAGGTGTTGAAAGCCGCCGATGAGCACTTGCGCTTTGTTTTCCTGACGGGCGTTTCCAAATTTGCAGGACTGTCTATTTTTTCGGGACT
>BNTT01000182.1 GCA_025996815.1 Bacteroidia bacterium | reverse complement strand
CACCCAAGCGGATTATTAGCCCAAAATTGTCCGTGCTAAAATCAATTCTTGATTTTTATCCGCAACAGATAAATATGGCTGCTTAAATCTTTTAAAAAAGAGGCTGCCCTTTTGAGACAGCCTCTTACGAAAATCCCGTCCATTCGGGCGACAGGCAAAATATCCGATAATCATATAAGATTTTCAAGATTAGCAGGATGGCGGATTGGCAAGAATTTTTTTGATAATCCTGCTAATCCTAAAAATCTTATTAAAATCATGGTTCAGACAATCATTATTCACAATTATTTTGTATCTTTGCACCCCGAAATAAACAGGGGCGGCGATGAACGGTGAAAGCAAACAAGAACAATTGGATAAGCGTTATTTGAGGATGGCGATGATTTGGGCGGAAAATTCCTATTGCCGGCGGCGGCAGGTGGGCGCGCTGATTGTCAAGGATAAAATGATTATTTCCGACGGCTACAATGGCACGCCGTCGGGCTTTGAGAACTGCTGCGAGGACGAAAATGGGCTTACGAAGCAGTATGTGCTGCACGCCGAAGCCAATGCCATCACGAAATTGGCATCGTCGAGCAACAACAGTCGCGATGCCACGCTCTATATCACCACTTCGCCCTGCATCGAATGTGCTAAACTCATCATTCAGGCGGGCATCAAGCGGATTGTTTTTTGCGAGAAATACCGCCTCACGGAGGGGTTGGATATTTTGGAACGGGCGGGCATCGAGATGCTTTATATTGATAAAAACGACTTATGAAATTTAAGAAATCGGCGATATGGATTACTCTGGCTATCTTTTGCGCCTTGGGCGGAGGGATATATTTGGGCGGGCTGCTTGCAGACAGTTCGCTCACCCGACGGTTGCTTATGCACAACAAGTTGGGCGTGATTCTCGACGTTATCGACAACGATTATGTGGACACTTTGGATATTGACGACCTCACGGAAAATGCCATCTACAACATTGTGGGCGAGTTAGACCCCCATTCTGCCTATATCTCTGCCGCCGACCTGAAGCATTTTACGGAGGAAATGGACGGTCAATTTGGCGGCATCGGCGTATCCTGTTTTGTGTTTCGCGACACCCTCGTGATTGCTTCGGTGGTGCACGGCGGACCGGCATCGAAAGCCGGCATCGTGCCCGGCGACCGCCTCGTGAGCATCAACGGCAAGATGCTTACCGCAGAAGACCGTGCCGACGAAGCGGCAATGTTGACCTTCTTGCGCGGCGAAGCGGGCACAACCGTCGAACTTGGCATCAAACACCGCAACAGCAAACTCAAGACGGTGATTCCTTACAGCATCCGGCGCGATAATATCCCGCAGACCACCGTCAAAACGGCTTTTCAAATAGCAGACGGCATCGGTTACATCAAGATTTTTGATAAATTCAGCCATTCCACCTACGACGAATTTATGCAGGCGGCGGCGGAATTGCAGGCGGCGGGCTGCACGTCGTTTATCCTCGACCTGCGGATGAACGGCGGCGGGGCTTTCGAGGCGGCGCATAAAATAGTCAATGAATTTTTGCCCGCCAATCAGTTGATTGTTACCGCCAAAGGGCGTTCCTTCGAGCCGATTACGTCCATTTCGGACGGCACGGGCAAGTTTGCCTACAATCCGTTGGTGGTGCTGGTGGACAGGATGTCTGCCTCCGCCAGCGAAATTGTGGCGGGAGCCATTCAGGACAACGACCGCGGACTGATTGTTGGGCGGCGCACCTACGGCAAGGGATTGGTACAGAACCAGATAGAACTTTCCGACGGCTCGGCGGTGCGGCTCACCGTGGCGCGCTATTACACCCCCTCGGGGCGCAACATCCAGCGACCCTACGAACTCGGGAAATCCGACGAATACAATCAGGAATGGCTCGACCAGTTTGAGAGCGAAGAAACCGCTGTTACCGGCGAAGACGATAAGCCGGAGGCGTATAAAACGCTCAACAACCGCACCGTTTATGGCAGTGGCGGCATCGTGCCCGACATTTTTGTGCCCTTAGACACCGCCCACCGCACGGCTTATTACGTCACGTTGGAAGAAAACGACGTCTTTAACCAGTTTGCCTGCGAATATGTGGAGCAAAACCGCGATGTTTTGAATAATTTTACGGAATATCCCGGTCTGTTGGATTTTTTAAAAACGCAGCAACTGCTCTACAAGGTGGTGATGTATGCCGAAACGAATGGCATTCGCCGTCGCTCGCTGCAAATCAACCGTTGCTATATGCAGATTTTGCAGAGCACCTACGCCTGCATCCTGCGCACGATGCACGGCGAACAGGCATACTATCCGGTCTATCTCTTCGGCGACCCCGTCATCACAAAAGCCGTCCAAGCCATCCAGCAGGGCGTGGCATACCCCAAAGCGGTGGCTGCGATGCAATACACTGCCCTTCAATAGCCTTTCATTTTATTTTTTTTGATTTTTTATTTGAATTTCAGAAAAATAGTTTGTACCTTTGTCCGTTGATGGGACGGATTGTTGCGATAGATTATGGCAAGAAGCGGACGGGATTGGCTGTTTCCGACCCCTTGCAGATGATTGCCGGGGGGCTGACTACGCTGCCCAGCCACGAGGTTATCCCTTTTTTGAGGCATTATGTGGACAGCGAGCCTGTCGAATTGTTCCTCCTGGGCGAGCCGCGACAGATGAACTATCTGCCATCGGAAAATATGCCCCGCGTGCTCCAATTCAAGGAAAAATTGCAACACGCCATCGCGGAGGTGGCAATAAAAATGGTGGACGAACGTTTTACATCTGTGCTGGCACATCAAGCAATGCGCGACGGCGGGCTGAAAAAACAGCAGCGGCAAAATAAAGAACTTGTGGACGAGCTGAGCGCAACGATTTTGTTACAAACGTATTTAGAAACGATAAAAAAATGATACTGCCGATTTATTTATATGGTCATCCGATTTTGCGAAAGGGCACGAAAGACATTTCGCCGGATTATCCGCATCTGAAAGAACTGCTCGCCAATATGTTCGAGACGATGTATAAAGCCGAAGGCGTGGGTTTTGCCGCCCCGCAGGTGGGACTGAGCGACCGCATTGTGGTGGTCGACCTCTCGTCGCTGGCAAAAGACTACCCCGAATGTGAGGGTTTCAAACGGGTGTTTATCAACGCGCGTATCCTCGAAAAGAGCGATGAAGCGACTGTTTTGGAAGAGGGTTGCCTGTCTGTTCCCGACATTCACGAGAAAATCAGCCGCTCCAATTGGGTGCGCCTGCACTATCTGGACGAGCATTTGCAGCCGCACGAAGATGTGTTTGAGGGCTATCCCGCCCGTTGCATTCAGCACGAATATGACCATCTGGAAGGCATCGTCTTCACCGACCACGCCTCCGGATTGCGCAAACAGATGATTAGTTCCAAACTCAACCGTATTCGCGACGGGCGCGTGAATTGCAGTTATAAAGTCAAAAAATGAAATATCCGACATTGGCACTTGCTTGTTTGCTGGCTGTGGTTGCGATACCTGCGGCTACGGCGCAAATCAACACCGACCAGATGATTAAGGTGGGTCGCAACGCGCTGTATTTCAAGGACTATCCGCTGGCGATTGAAAATTTCAATCAGGTTATCGAATCGAAACCCTATCTGGCGGAGCCTTACCTCTACCGTGCGGTGGCGAAATACAGTTTGGACGATTTGGAGGGTGCCGCGGCGGATTTGACGCTGTGCATCGAGCGCAACCCGTTTATCGTGCAAGCCTATTGGTATCGCGCCGTGTGTCAGCAAAACCTCAACCACTATCAGGAAGCCATCGACGACTATGCCAAAGGGCTGGAATTTATGCCGGAAGACAAACAAATGCTTGTAAACAAGACCATTGCGATGGCTCAATTGGAGGTAACCGAAAAAGGCGACACCATTCAGGCGTTTGCCAACTATGCGAAAGCGTTGGAATTGGACAAAAATTACGCCCCCATCTATGGGCAGCGCGGGATGCTCTATTTGCAGCAGGAAGACTATGCACAAGCCCTAAAAGACTACGACCAGGCGATTTCGCTGGAATCCGACCGCCCGGGCTACTACGTCAATCGCGGGCTGGCACGCTCGCACCTCAACGATTTGCGGGGCGCGATGGCGGATTACGACAAGGTGATTGAGCTGGATTCTGCCAATCAAACGGCACGCTTCAATCGGGCACTGCTCCGGTCGCGCGTGGGCGACACCTACGGTGCCATCGACGACTTCAAGCGGGTGCTCGAAGGGGAACCCGACAATTTCATGGCGATTTACAACCTCGCGCTGCTCGACAAAGAGGCAGGACGCTACCACGATGCCATCCGCCACCTGACCCAAGTCATCGCCGAATACCCCAATTTCGTGCCGGCATACTACCTGCGAGCCGACCTCAAACGCACATTAGGCGACCTGAAAGGCTACGACAAAGACTATTGGCAAGCCTACGATTTGGAACAAAAATTAGGAAAAACCTCCAAACAATAATTGCCAATTCATAAATTTTTTATACCTTTGTGCCCGCAAACCTCCAAAAAAAGGTCCGGTAGCTCAGTTGGATTAGAGCAACAGCCTTCTAAGCTGTGGGTCTTGGGTTCGAATCCCAACCGGATCACTACACTAAAACGCGCAAAATGCGGCGCAATTAATTAGTAAAAACCGTTTATCTCCACCAAGAAAACCACCCTGCGCGGACAATTGCTGGGCTATCACAAGGAGATGGGGCGGAAATAAGCGCCGATGTGCAGCACGGTAGCCGTATCGCTCATCTCAATTTTGCGGACTTCGAGCGTGGCACTGTTCCACACGTCAAACACAGGATTTTCAACCACAGCGGGACGTTTCTCGCTGCAAGCCGTCAGCATCGCGCAGGCGCAGGCGGTCAAAAGGATAGACTTCTTCATAAAATTATTATTTTTAATTGATGCTGCAAAGGTAGTTGTAATTTTGCAACTATCCCAGCAGAAAACGAATTATTTTACAAATTTGCGGATTTTTAACATTTTCTCCATTAAGCCTAATATCAATAAAAATGTACTTGGCTTAAATCGTTAGCAAATTGATGAACGCCTTCTTGTATTTTTCTTGTCGTCTGCAATCGCGGTCGCTTAGAACCTGACGAATAATGCCAAAGCTGTTTTTGGCTGATTCCTGTGATTTGTTCTAATCCCGATTTTG